>NZ_JBFTKN010000010.1:0-243060 GCF_056395965.1 Dyella sp. 05T440 | reverse complement strand
GAAGGTGACCAAAGGGATCGATGTGGTCCCCGCATGACAGAGCCAGAGCGTTTGCCTGTCGATTCTTCACTTGGGAACCGACCAACTCATCATCGGACCGACGAGCCACTGGCGAAATGACGACTTTTTCAACACCATCGGTCGGAAGCTGACCTTATGGCCTTTGGATATGCCAGCCAAGGAACTGTTCAAGGTCATCGGCAGCCGCGTCTGCCTGCCCTCGAACATGCCCATCAGCATCGACCAGTCCGTGAGCGACAAGATCGTATACCGGCTCGCGTGGAAGCTGACCAAATCGGCGAGCCAAGTGCCCGAAACTAAGCAGCGCGCCTCCCCGAACGAGCGGGTCTGATGCTTGGGCCGCCGCGAACGAAACTTCGAGGGCCGGTGCCAGAGTGGACGAGTTCAGGGCTAGCCCGATAAGGCCTTTGGCAGCAGAAATCCCATCTCCGGTTTTCAGAAGCCTTAAAACGCCAGCCGGCGAAACCGATGCTTCTTCTATGTACTCCATCGCCAGCCCCTGATTTTCGTCCTTGCCGAAAGGTCCTCTACGGGTCGGAAGCTGACCTTACACGCTTCGCTGCCGACTACCTAAGCGCTTCATGGCTTCTTCAAATACGCGGATCTGGACAAGCTCACCAGAGTACACGTGCACTTTGGCCTCAGTTAGGACCAAAGCATCGGACGGACGCTCGCCGGCAAGGTAAAGCTCGAAGACCACGAGATCGTCCTGCCAGAGGGTACCTAGGGTCAGACTCTCACCGAGCAGGCGTGCGTACTGCTGAAGGCAGTGAATGGCCGTGCCCAGGGTGGCCGTGACGGCCACGGGAAGCGGCCATGGCAGCGGTCTGCCGGGGAATCCCCGCGCCTGCGCGTGGCGGCATTGCTCGCTGTCGAGACGCAGACGCGAGAGGGCGAGCACCGCCAGGGCGATGTCGCCGCGAGTGCTATGACGCAGGGTTTCGGGCGATGCCGCCGCCGTGGACGACGGGGCATGAGGCGGAGGAGTGAGGGTGTCGTCAGGGGGAACGGACGAGCGAATGCGTACCGTATGATCGCGGATAGCCATATCAACTCTCGATAAGTTGGTGATGGTTAGCGGGTCGTGGGTGTTAGTCGCACTCACGGCCCGCGCCTCATGACCTGGTAGTCATGGTCATCGGCGAGGCCGTGCAACACGACAGCGCGAATGACTGACTGACCCTAACAAGCAGGGTTGGTATCGTCTGTCAGGGATCAGCGAGATGGGTGTCCACTTGGGCGAGGTGGTGCGTGACGGCGCAACGCCGAGCGAATGTCGTCCAGAACGAGGGTCAAAGTGCACTTTCCTCATTTCCTTACCTTCGGAAGTCGCAAGTGCACTCAATAAAAGTGCACTCAGACCCGGGTTTCGGCCCTGCGGGCTAGACAATCAATCTTGCATCCACGGTTTGGATCGGTACCGGTCCCAGCCGTCCGGAAGGATGGTGACGATCGGGCCGTCCACTTGGCCGCGGGCGGCAACGCGCATCGCCGCTGCCACGTTGGTGCCAGACGATCCACCGACTAGAAGCCCCTCTTCACGCATCAAGCGTCGAGCCACGCTAAAACTCTCCTCATCGGAAATGCGTTCGACGCTATCGATGACATCGCGATGCAAGTTGGCGGGTGGCTCCGCTGCGCCGATTCCTTCGACGGCATACGATCCATCGGGACCCGGCGTTCCCGTTTCGACCCAATCTGCCAGAGCCGACCCGACAGGATCAGCCAGTATCACCGCGATGCCTTTGTGGTGGGCCTTGAGTCGCCTGCCGACACCGGAAATCGTGCCGCCTGTGCCCGCGCCCGCTACGAAGGCACCGATTCGCCCGCCCGTCTGGTCGATAATTTCTTTCGCCGTCGTCTCTTCGTGAATACGAACATTCGCGGGATTGCTGAACTGGTCTGCGAGAAACCAGCCGTTTTCGCGCGCAAGGCGTTGGGCGACATTGCGGAAATTATCGCTGCTCGATGGCGGCGCGTTGGGCGTGATGATTACGTTTGCGCCCAGAGTGGTCAGGGCACCGCGTTTGTCGTGGGACATCTTTTCAGGCATGACGCAAACAAGCCTGTAATCACGGGCCGCAGCCACCAGGGCGAGGCCGACACCGGTGTTGCCGGCCGTGGCTTCGATCAGCGTCATGCCCGGCCGCAACAGCCCGCGCGCTTCGGCGTCATCGACAATGGCCAGCGCAATACGATCCTTGATCGAACCACCCGGGTTCAGATGCTCGCACTTCACCCAGATCTCGCAGGGCAAATGACTTCCGACCCGGCTGAGCCGTACCAATGGGGTGCGGCCGATCTGCTTGAGGATATCTTGGCTCATCGTGTGATCCACTTGTCCAATGACAGACGAACGCCCGGCACTACCTCAACCACTCCTCGACACACGCCCACCGGCGCACTTCCAGACCGTATAGCCAATCATCACCGCAACGCCGGCGATGACGGCGGCCACCGCGCCGATTCTGGCGAGTTCCAGTGGTGCGAACGCCCATAGCGCGCACCATACGAGAAATGCCAGCGTCATCGCCCATCCGCCAACGCGCCCGATGGACTGCGCCAGGGTCGCGTGGTGAATGGTTCGCGGCGTGCCGGTCATCCGCTTTGGCATGAAGTTGCAGAAGGCTGCGAGGGCGAGGCCGATGATGACGTTGTTGCCACGCACGACTTGCTCTGCGTCGATCCACCCTTGCTTGCGGGCCAGGGTGAGCAACAGCGCACCGCCGATCATCACGGCTGCGAGCTTGAGTCCGAACAGGATTTCTTTTTTCGCGCGCTGAAGTTGGGAGTTCTCGCTCATTCGTCGGCTCCTTCTCGAGTGGGTTTGTGCTCGGCCACGCCAGCAGCACTTGCTGGCGTGGGCTCTGCGGCGCCGATGCCGAACAGCTGGGTGAAGCCCAGCAGCGCGTCCTCCAGTACCGACAACTTCAACTGGTAGGTGATGCTGGTGCCGATCTTGTTGGCCTCGACCAGGTCAGCCTCGCGCAGCACCGCAAAATGCGCCGACATGGTCGGTCGAGACACCGGGAAATGGTCCGATAGCTCCCCGGCGGTCATCGGACGCTGACGGAGCAATTCCAGCACCTTGCGGCGGGTGGGATCGGCGAGGGCCTTGAAGACGCTGTTCATTCGTAGATATTTAGCCAAATATCGAAATAGTGCAAGTGCTGGCATTCGGCCTATGTTTTACCCGGGTACTATTGATCCGGACAAATATACCCGGGTATATTTGCTCGCCGACGCGCACCGTCGCGTTCCCATCAGGAGTCAGCGACATGACGTCGCCCGAACAGCTCACGCGCTATCTGGAACCCACGCAAGATGCCGGCCGCGCCTTCGTCATGCGGCAGCTGGAAGGCCAGGTAGTGATGCTCAATCTTCTGCGTTTCCGCGAAGTCGCGGACTACGCCGCTACACCGGAACTGGCGCCGCCATCGCCGATTACCGGCAAGGCCGCCTTTCAGCGTTATATCGAGCACACCCTGYCCTATTTGCTCCAATCCGGAGGAAACATCGAGTTCCTCGGCAAGGGCGGTGACTTTCTCATTGGACCGCCGGACGAGCGCTGGGACATGGCCATGCTTATTCGGCAACGCAGCGTCGAATCCTTTCTGGCCTTTGCGACGCACGAGGCCTATTTGTCCGGCTTGGGACATCGCACGGCGGCTATCGAAGATTCGCGCTTGCTTCCGCTGTCCGACATGACGCCTCCGCCTTTGCAGGCCGAGGGATGAGCAGCGCCTCGGCGCTCACCACGAAATCATTGCACTGCGATGGGCCACGCCTCGTCAGCGTGGCAGCCGCTCAGTCGACGCGATGGCTCAACGCATAGTCGATCGCCGCGCGCACGGCCGCCACCTGCGCATCGTTGCATTGCTGCGGCGTGGCGCGCGGGCTGTCGGGATAGACCTCGGTAGTGGTCGCATAGCGCGCGTTGGTGATGCCTGCGCACAGGCTCCACTGCTTCACCGGAAACTTGATCACGCCCGGCATCAGCAACGGCGATCCGATGATCTCGCCGCGTGCATCGGCGTCGGCAATGTGCGTCACCTTGGCGACCGCTTCGATGACGAACTGCTGGAACTCGGGCTGAGGACGATCGGTGTCGTCGACCAGATAGAAACCGTCAGGCACTTCACCAGGCTCGAACGGCTTGCCATCGCGCGATGCCAACGCCGGGCGAAATTCCGACTCGTCCGAATCGGTGGTTTCGTGCAAATCGATATGCATCAGCGCGCGATCGCGCAGTGGCTCCAGCAGATCAACCAGCGCCGCCGATTCGCCGGCGGGGCTGTGCTTGCGGAAATTGCGATTGGGATCGAGCGCCTCGGGATTCCAGCGATGAATGCGCTCGTAGGCCCACGGACTCACACAAGGCACCACCAACAAATTCGCCCGAGCGGCATAGTCGCGACCATGCTGCTGCAGGAACTGCAGCGCGCCATGCACGCCGCTCGTCTCGTAGCCATGCACGCCGCCCGTGACCAGCAACACCGGCAGATCCTCACGCCAGTCACGGCTGCGTACAGCCAGCAGCGGATAGTGTTCGGAGCCGTAATCCAGCGCCCCGTACTCCACCACGTCGAACGTCTCGCGCAGGCGCTCGAGAACCCTCACCACATCATCCGCGTAACTGCGCTGCTTGCTCTGGCGTGCCAGCCACGCTGCACGTTCTGCCGCGCCCCAGGCCTGTCCGGGTGTACCGATGGGATAGAAATGCTGGGTGCTCATGCTGATGCCGTCGTGGTGGATGCGCCGCACTTTAGCATCACGGCACCCGCGTGAAATCCATGATCCAGTTGACCTCCCAGGTCTTGCCGTCGTCGGCCGAATAAGCCTGTTCCCAGTGCGCCGTGGTCGGTGTGATCCCGGACCACACGAAGCGCACGCGTATGGGTTTGCCGCGCAGCGTGTCGGTCGCGTAGAACGTGCCGACGCCGTGCTCGAAATGTCCCTTCACCGGCGGATCGAGTTGTCCGAACGGATCGCGTCCGTCCAGCCACCAGATGGCCCACTGCGCGGTCTTGGGATCATAGGAACGCAGGCCGACGCCGCGGTAGGTGCCCTTGGGCGTGTTGAACACGTTGTCGTCGACATTGGCATAGCCGTCCATCAGCGGGCGCATGCTGAGCGTGCCGTCGAACTCGTCCCAGTCATGACTGTTGGCGAGCTTTTCCTTGAGCTTGCGATGATGGCCGCGCCAATTGCCCACCAGAAAATCAAAATCGTGCAGGCCGGCGAGATTGGGTTTGGCCTGGCTGGCATTGGGCGTGTCCTGCTTGGCCTGCACGGGTAGGGCCGCAGCAGCAATGCAGGCCGCAAGCGCAGCGATCAACACAACGCGGAAACCATTCATAAGAGAGTCCTTCTGCCATGGTGGCCCGGTGCCCGTTCGATCTCCGCCTGGGCCGAATGCGGAGGGTTGTCAACGACGCTCAATCGAAGCGATCAGCGCACGTCACTCCCATTGGTTCGCGTTCTTGGGAAATCCTGGACGTTGCACGCGCACCACGCAGAAGCGCTGCCCCGTCGGCGCCTGCATCACCACCCAACGTTCGAGGCGATCCACCACGTGAGCGCCCAGCTTTTCCAGACGTGCCACTTCGGCGGGAATGTCATCGGTTTCGATGTCGAGGTGGACGCGGCTCTGGTGCGCCACGCGCTGGATCTGCACGATGGCTTCGTCAGGCGGCGTCTCCAGCATGCGGTAGTTGCCACGGCTGCCGGGATGACCAAGGTCGATCGGGCGCCCCAAGGCTTGCGCCCAGAACTGTGCCGCCTCGTCGACATCCGGCGTGTGGCAATCGATGAGCAAGGCACAAAGACGGGAGTAGTGCATAAGCGTCCTCCTCCATACGGTTCCAACGGCGTGCGAGGGTTCTGCCGGGTGGACGTGCATCGCTGAGGATAAAGCCCCGGCGGAACGCGATGACATAGCCAAAGGGCTTGGACAACCGGCAAAAATTGGACATGGACAGCGACTAGGCCTTTTGTCGGATGCCAGCGCGTACTCACTCTCCCACTAAACCCGGAGGCCCAGTATTTTCAGTGGCATAGCGTAACCGGAGCATGCGCTGCCGGGCAGTGATGGGGGCAAATCGCCGCGCCGACTGTGTCAGGGGTCACAAATTCCTACCCTGCTCATGTACACAAATGTCACGACACCGTGGACAATGTCCGGATCACCACTCCGGAGGGGAACCGGAACCATGACTCATAGCGATGCTGCGGGCCGTCCCGTGGCCCAACTGCTTGTTGTCACTCGTAGCCTCGTGGAGCTGACCGATCGCGCCGTTTCCGACAGCGAGCTGTCGCATGCGGCAGCCGACGTGCTGGTGTTTGCGGCACGCCAGGCGGCTCGACTGGTGGAAGACGTGGTGAGCCTGCGCTCGCGCGATCCCGATGGCGCGACGGCCTTCGTGCAGTGCTCCAGCAGCAGCGACCTGGACCGTGCCTATAGCGACCTGGAATGCCTGGCCGAAGCGGCCGGCATGATCCGCGCGCACGGCATCGGCTCGCAATACCGCGCACACCTGGCTTACCTGATGCGCTATGCCGCCGAGTCGGCCTGCAGCGCGCTGGAACGTGCGGAGCACTCGATGAATCTGGCCGACATCACCAGCCTCGCCAACACCTGGGCGATGGACGCGCACAACTGAGGCACGCGCCCTCGCCTCCCGCAGCAAGCGCGATTTAGTTCTTGCCGGCGGCTGCCGGCGGCGCGGCCTGCTCCAGCGGACCCACCGTGACATGACCGGACCAGCCATCGAAAACATTGATGGCCGCGGTGTCCACCATCTTCATCACCATCTGCACCGGCGGGCAGGCGCTCGCATCGGCGTTGGGCCTGGACGGATCGTTCATGCCTGCCATGCAGTACTTCGCCCCCTGATTGGTCAAGCGATTAAGCATGGCCATGCCATCGGCATAGCGGCGCTCGGCGCGCGGCCCGGCGGTGGCGTCGCCATACACCGGGCGCAGCTTGGCAAGCTCCTGCTCGGCCGCCTTGCGCTCCACGTCCGTCGCACTCTTCCAGGCCGTGTCGTGCGCCTGCTGGAAGTTGGAGTTTGGTCGCTCCGAGGCCAGCGCCAGCCAGGCCAGTCCCAAGGGCCGATTCACCGGCTGGTGATCGCCATTGAGCGCCATGATGCCCAGCACGTACTGCGCCGGCTTGCTGGCCCAGCTGGCCGCCGTGGTGAAGAAGCGCTGCGAGATCTCGTAATGCCCCAGGCCAAAGTTCTGCGAACCCAGGCAGTAGTAATAGTCGCCGGGCAGGAATTTCTCTTCGCCGGACACGCAGCGTGCGTTGGCCAGATCGGCGTCGGTGGGCGGCGTGTCCGTATCGGCGGTGCTCGCAGCACTGGTCTGCGCGCCGACCGGCGACGCCATGGATGCCATCAGCGCGACCAGCGTCATCGCCCAGATCTTGTTTTGCCATCCCTGCATGGTGCTGCCCTCGGTAGTGATGTGTCGTTCGACGAACGGCACATCGTAACGTTGCAGGGCATCCACGGGATGACGAAAAAGCGAAGTATTTTCTTGCGCTTACGCGGTGCCTCGGCGCATGAAGGCGCGGACGGCGGTGCCTCGTCGCGTGATGTCAGACATATGTTCCTAGGCACACATCCGCGCACCATCACGACGAGGCGCGCGCATTGTGGCGATCGCCGTCCTGCGCTTTCTTGCGTCCAATCGCATTTCAGATGTCATGTCCTCTGGCATCTGCCCCGCGTGACGAAGCACGCACTGGGAGTGCCACCAGCACCACAGCTGGTGCGGCCGCCAAGCTTGATCGTCACCCCGTGCGCCGACGCAAGCAGGCCTGCGCGGGCCCCACCACCTCTCGCCATCTGCGACAGCCCGGCCCGATCATGCGGGACATCCGTCGCCGCCTCGGCGAGAATGCATCCATGAGCGAGTCGCCCCATTGCCTGATGTGAGCCACACCCTCGAGCTGCCCCTGGAGAGCCCGATCCAGCCGGGCCTGATGGTCATCCATGGCAACCGCATGGAGGATCTGCGCGACCTGCTGACCGCGTGGCTGGCGCGCGCGCCGCTGCGCCCACTGGAAGACGAGCTGATGCTGGTGCAGAGCAACGGCATCGCGCAGTGGCTCAAGTGGGCGCTGGCGCGGCCGGCCGATGCTGGCGGGCTGGGCATCAGCGCCGCCATCGACGTGCAACTGCCCGGCCGCTTCCTGTGGGCCGCCTATCGCAGCGTGCTGGGGCGCGACGCGGTCGCCACCACCTCGCCGTTCGACAAATCACGGCTGAGCTGGCGCCTGCTGCGCCTGCTGCCCGCGCACCTGCACGAAGCCGACTTCGCGCCGCTGCGCGATTTTCTCCGCGACGACCCGGACGAACGCAAGCGCTACCAGCTGGCCGAGCGCGTGGCCGACCTGTTCGATCAGTACCAGGTGTATCGCGCGGACTGGCTCACCGACTGGGAGCACGGCCGCTACGAACTGCGCGACGAGCTGCGCGGCAAGCACACGCCGCTGCCCGCCGATCAGCGCTGGCAGGCGCGGCTGTGGCAGCTGCTGCTCGATGACGTCGGCGATGAGCGCCACAACCATCGCGCCGCCGTGCATCAGGCCTTTATCGAACGCATCGCCGGCATGACGACCCGCCCCGCCACGCTGCCGCGACGCATCGTGGTGTTCGGCATCTCCTCGCTGCCGCAGCAGACGCTGGAAGCGCTCACCGCGTTATCGCGCCACTGCCAGGTCATGCTGCTGGTGGCCAATCCCTGCCGGCACTACTGGGCCGACATCATCGAGGATCGCGAGCTGCTCAAGGCCAGCCAGCGTCGCCACGGCCTCAAGCCCGGCCTGCCGGATGAACCGCGCTTCGAAGATCTCCACCTGCACGCCAACCCGTTGCTGGCGGCGTGGGGCCGGCAAGGGCGCGATTACATCCGCCTGCTGGACGCGTTCGATCGCCCCGAGGGCTATCGCAACCAGTTCGCCGCGTGGAACCGCAGCATCGACCTGTTCGCCGATACCGACGGCAGCACGCTGTTGCGCCAGATGCAGCAAGCGATTCTGGATCTCGATCCGCTGCCGGCCGATGCAGCGCAACGCAAGCCATGGCGGCACGACGACATGTCGCTGCGCTTCCACATCGCGCATAACCCGCAGCGCGAAGTGGAGATCCTGCACGACCAGCTGCTGGCGATGTTCGAAGACGCAGCGCGACGCGGCGAGCCACTGTCACCGCGCGACGTGATCGTGATGGTGCCGGATATCCAGACCTATGCGCCGCATGTGCAGGCCGTGTTCGGCCGCCTGCCGGCCGACGATGCGCGCTATCTGCCGTTCTCCGTTGCCGACCAGCCGTCGCGTGGCGCCGTGCCGTTGATGGTGGCGCTGGAACATTTGCTGTCGCTGCCCGAATCGCGTTTTACCGTCAGCGATTTGCTCGACCTGCTCGACGTCCCCGCACTGCGTGCACGCTTCGACATCGACGACAACGGACTCCCCACGTTGCGCCGCTGGATCGAAGGCGCGGGCATACGCTGGGGGCTGGATCGCGAACAAAAGCAGAGTCTCGAACTGCCTGGCGTGGAGCAGAACACCTGGCGCTTCGGCCTGCGCCGCATGCTGCTCGGTTACGCCGTCGGTGAAGGCGATACGTGGCACGGCATTGCGCCGTATGGCGAGGTGGGCGGTCTCGATGCCGCGCTGATCGGCCCGCTCACACTGCTGCTCGATCAGCTCGAGCGCTGCTGGGCGCGCATGCGCGAACCGGCGACGCCGGGCCAGTGGCACCAGTGCCTGCAGCAGTTGCTGATCGATTTCTTCGATGCGGACGATCCCTCCGACAGCGACCGGCTCACGCGCTTGAACGATGCGCTGGACGAATGGCGACAGGCCTGCGAGGACGCACAATTCAGCCTTCCGCTGCCACTGAACATCGTGCGCGAGCATTGGCTGGCATCGATGGACGAAAGCCGCCTCTCGCAACGTTTCATGGGCGGCGCGGTGAGCTTCTGCACGCTGATGCCGATGCGCGCGATCCCGTTCCGCGTGGTGTGCCTGCTCGGCATGAACGATGGCGACTATCCCCGACGCCAGGCGCCCGCCGATTTCGATCTGATGGCCCAACCCGGCCATGCGCGTCCGGGCGATCGTTCGCGACGCGAAGACGATCGCTATCTGTTCCTCGAGGCGCTGGCCTCCGCGCGCGACGCGCTTTACGTCAGCTGGGTGGGGCGCAACGTGCGCGACAACAGCGTGCTGCCGCCATCCGTCCTGGTCGGCCAGCTGCGCGACTACGTGGCCGCCGGTTGGTGTGGCGACGGCGATGACGCCAGCGATGATCACGCTGGCGAGCGCCTGCTCGAAGCCATGACCACGATTCATCCGCTGCAGCCCTTCAGCCGTCGTTATTTCAGCGCCGACGCGGATGCGCGCCTGTTCACCTATGCACGCGAATGGCGCCAGGCTCATCGTGGTCACGACGAGGCGATCCATGCAGCGCTCGCCCCCTGGCAGCCGGATGCCGCCATCAGCATCGGTTTGTTGCAGAGTTTCGTGGCGCGCCCCGTTCGCCACTTCTTCAATCACCGCCTGAAAGTGCACTTCGCCGTGCGCGACGAAGAAACGATGGACGATGAGCCGTTCGGCCTGGATGCGCTGGAACGCCATGTTGCGATGACCAGCGTGCTGCGCAGTGCGATGGCGGCTTCCGACGTGCGCGCCGCCGTCGACGTCGCCACCAGGCAACTGGTGGATCAGGGCGACCTGCCGCCGGGCGGCTTCGGCGAGTTGGCGCGCGACGCGCTCACGCGCGAAAGCGGCGATCTCGCGTCGCGCTGGCTGGCTGCCTGCGAGCAATGGCCGCTGGTGGACGAAAAGATCGAGGTGCTGCACGAGGCGCATGGCGTGCGACTCGAAGACTGGCTGTCGGATCTGCGACAAGACGGGCATGGCGGCTACACGCGACTGGAGCTGGTGACCGGCAAATTGCTGCAGAAAGGCGACATCCGCTACGACAAGACCATTTCCGCCTGGGTGATCCATGTGGTGGCGCACGCGCTCGGCCTGCGCCTGCACACCCGCATCATCGGCGTGGACGCCACGCTGTTGATGCGGCCGCTCGCTGCCGACGATGCCGTGATGTGCCTCAACGCCCTGCTCTCGTGTCTGCGCGAAGGCATGCGCATGCCGTTGCCGGTGGCGCGCAAGACGGCGTTTGCCTGGCTGCAGAACGGCAGCGATCCCGAAAAGGCGCGCAAGTTGGCCCAGCTTGCCTATGAAGGCAGCGGATTTGGCGGCGTTGGCGAAGTGCAGGAAGACCCCTATCTCGCGCGCGCATGGCCACGCTACGACGCGCTGGAGGCCGGTGGCTTCCACCACTGGCTCGCTCTCTACCAGCCGATGATCGCGGCCATCACCAACGGCGCGGACGCATGACCACGACCGCGCCACTCCAACCATTGCAATTGCCCCTGCACGGCATCCAGCTGATCGAAGCCAGTGCCGGCACCGGCAAGACCTGGACCATCGCCGCGCTCTATCTGCGGCTGGTGTTGGGCCATGGCACGCCCGAAGGCAAGACCTTGCTGCCGGCGCAGATCCTGGTGCTGACCTTCACCAAGGCCGCCACCGCCGAGCTGCGCGAACGCATACGCGAGCGCCTGGGCGAAGCGGCCGAAGCGTTTCGCGGGCGCCGCGAACCCGACGACTTCCTGCGCGACTTGATGGCCGTCTATGCCGATGGTGATGAGCGCGCCCGCGCCGCCCGCCAGCTCGACCTGGCGGCGCAATGGATGGACGAATCGGCCATCCATACCATCCACGCGTGGTGCCAGCGCATGCTGGGACAGCACGCCTTTGATAGCGGCCATGCCTTCGAGCAGGACACGGACACCGACGAAAGCGCTTTGCTCGCCGACATCGTGCGCGACTACTGGCGCTGCCATTTCTTTCCACTGGATCGTGCCGGCGCCGCGCTGGTGTCGCGCTGGTGGAAAGCGCCTGCCGATCTCCAGACCGACCTGCGTCCGCTGCTGCGCCAGCCGCCTGAAAGCTTGCGCCTCGATGGCAAGCCCTTGCCCGATCCCGCGCATGTGCTCGACGCGTTCCGCAAGCATGCAGGCGACGTGGTCGCCGCCGAGTCGCGTGCACGCGAATGCTGGCTGGCTGCCGCGGATGACATCGAAGCGATGTTCGTGCGCGCACTCGATGCCGGCGCACTGAATGGCAACAAGATGCGCCGCGACAAGGTGATCGACGAGCTTGCCCTGCTGCGGTCCTGGGCGAGCGGCGGCGCGGATGCCTCGGCCACTCTGCCACGCTACACGCAGTCCGCGCTTGTCGCGGCGAAGAACAAGAACGCCGACGCGCTGCGCCACGCCGCCTTCGATGCCATCGAAGCGTGCGTGGAAACGCTGGGATTGGTGGCGCCATGGCGCGCCCCGGTGCTGGCGCACGCCACGCGCTGGGTCGCGGCCAAGCTGGAGGAAACCAAGCAGCGCCGCGCACAGCTGGGCTTCGACGACATGCTCAAGCGACTCGACAGCGCACTGCACGGCCATACCGGCAAACGCCTGGCGGACACGATTGCCACGCAGTATCCGATGGCCTTGATCGATGAGTTCCAGGACACCGATCCGCTGCAGTGGCGCATCTTTCATCGCGTGTATGCGCGCCGCGACACCACCGGACTGCTGCTGATCGGCGATCCCAAGCAGGCCATCTACGGCTTCCGTGGTGCGGATATCCACACCTATCTGCGTGCGCGCGGCAGCGCCCAGCAGCCGATGTGGACGCTGGGCACCAATTACCGTTCCACCGAGCCGCTGGTGCGCGCCGTGAACCGCGTGTTCGAGTTCGCCGATGACCACGAGGACGGCGCGTTCGCCTTCGGCCGTGGCCGCGATGCCTTGCCATTTCTTCCGGTGGGTGCTCGCGGTCGCAGCGATAGTCTGATGCTGGACGACCAACCGTTGCCGCCGATGCAGCTCGCAGTGCAGCCCGGCGATGATGCCCTCAGTGGCTCGGCCTATACCGATGTGATGGCCCGCCACGCCGCGAGCTATCTGGTGGATTTGCTCGCCGCTGCACAGGAAGGCCGCTGCGGTTTTCGCAATGCCGATGGCGGTTTCCGTCCGCTGCAACCGGGCGACATCGCCATCCTGGTGCGCCGCGGCTCCGAAGCGGCCAAGGTGCGCCAGGAGATGCAGCGGCGTGGGCTCAAGAGCGTGTATCTATCCGACCGCGACTCGGTCTATGCCTCACCCGAGGCCGCCGATCTGCTGCGCTGGCTGCGTGCCTGCGCGGAACCAGGCTCCGATCGCGCCATGCGCGCCGCGCTGGCCACGCCGACGCTGGGCCAGAGCGACGAAGAGCTCGATCGCCTCAACCTGGACGAGCAGCACTGGGAAGCCTGCGGCGATCGTTTCCGCCAATTGCACGCTACCTGGCAACGCCACGGCGTACTGGCGATGCTGCATGACCTGCTGCATGCCTTCGACCTGCCAGCGCGCCTCCTCGCGCGTCCCGACGGCGAACGCGCGCTGACCAACCTGCTGCATCTCGCGGAACTGCTGCAGCATGCCGCAGCGACGCTGGATGGCGAGCATGCGCTGATTCGCTATCTCGCGGCACAGATGGCGACTGCGAGCGATCCGCAGTCGGAGACCGCCGACGAACAAATCGTGCGCCTCGAAAGCGAGGCTGCGCTGATCAAGGTGGTGACCATCCACAAATCCAAGGGCCTGGAATATCCCCTGGTCTTGCTGCCTTTCATTTGTTCCGCGCGCGAGCTGAAGGCCGACGACAGTTTCACCTGGCACGACGACGCCGGCGAACGGCGCATGGACCTGCGCGCCAGCGACGATGCACTCAAGCTGGCCGATCGCGAGCGTCTGCAGGAAGACCTGCGCCTGCTCTATGTCGCCCTCACCCGCGCGCAGTACGCCTGCTGGATGGGCGTGGCCTGTACGCGTTCGGGCAACAGCAAGGCGTCGACCTTGCATCAAGCCGCGTTCGGCTATGTGCTGGCTGGTGGCGCAAAGATCGAACCCGCCGATCTGATGGCGCGCCTGCAGGCACTGCAGGGCACGGAAGGCGACGTGGAGATACGCGTGCTCGGCAACTCTGGCACGCACCCGCTGCCCGCCACGCAGGACGACGTCCTGCCGCTGTGGGAAGCGCGCGTCTATGAGGGCGCCCCGGTCGAGCGCTGGCGCGTGGCCAGTTATAGCGGATTGAAGTACGCCGAAAGCGAAGAGACGCGCGCGCCCGTACCCGAGACCGCATCGCAGGACACGCTGATCGAAGCCAGCGCCGAACTGCTCGAGCTCCCGGCAACGCCTTCCCTCGCGGCGCAAGGCATCCATGCATTCCATGCCGGCGCCGAAGCCGGCACTTTCCTGCACGACCTGCTGGAATGGGCGGCCGATGAAGGCTTTGCCGAAGCAGCCGACGATCTCCCGGCCCTGGAAAAGGAAATCGCACGACGCTGCCAACGTCGCGGCTGGCAGGCGCATATCCCCATGCTCACGACATGGATGGCCGGGCTGCTGCGCACGCCCCTGGCGTTGCCCGACGGCAGCCACGCTTCGCTATCGCAGATGACCAGCCACTATGCCGAACTGGAATTCTGGTTCGAGGCGACGCACGTCGACACGCTCGCGCTGGATCGTCTGGTCACGGCCCACACGCTGGACGCCCGCCCTCGCCTGAGCCTGCTGGCCGATCGCATCAACGGCCTGCTCAAGGGGTTTATCGACCTGGTGGTGGAGCAGCAGGGTCGCTACTACGTGATCGACTACAAATCCAACAAGCTCGGTAGCGACGCCAGCGCGTACACCGCTGAAGCCATGCGCGATTCGATCCTGCGCGAGCGCTACGACCTGCAGTACGCCTTGTACACATTGGCCCTGCATCGACAACTGCGCGCGCGGCTGCCCGGCTACGACTACGAGCGCCATATGGGCGGCGTGGCCTATCTCTATCTTCGCGGCGTGGATGGCGCCGGGCACGGCGTCCACGTAGAGCGATTGCCGAAGGCCTTGATCGATGCCCTGGATCGCTTGTTCGCCAGCGGGGAGCACGCCCATGCCGCATGACGCGTCCCTGCCCGCCATGGAGCTGGCCATCGAGCGAGGATGGCTGCGCCCACTGGATGTAGCCTTCGCGAGTTTTCTCGCTGCGCAGGATCCGCAGGCGCCCGCTGCCCTGCCACTGCTCGGCGCTCTGGTGAGCCGGCAACAGGCCGATGGCCATCTGTGTCTGGATCTGTCGGCGTGGGCGTCGCTCGCCGATGACGCCGGCTGGCCTGATGCATGGCGTACGGTGCTGGCTGAGCTTGCAGCGGCATCGCCCGCGCTGGGGATCTCCGCCCTGATCGCTTCATCGGACGATGCCGCACCGTCTGCCTCACCCCTGGTGCTCGATGGCAGCCGCGTCTACCTGCGTCGCTACTGGAATCACGAACAGCGCGTCGCCGAGGCGATCGGCCAGCGGCTCGCCCGCGTGCATGACACGCCACCCTTGCTGGCCAGCCAGCTCGCGCGCCTGTTCCCCACCGCCGCCACCGACACGCCGGACTGGCAACGCGTCGCCTGTGCACTCGCCGCGCGTGGCGCCTTTACCGTGATCACCGGTGGCCCTGGCACGGGCAAGACCACTACCGTCGTGCGTCTGCTGGGTCTGCTGCAGACGCTGCATCGCAAGGACACTGGCCGCTCGCTGCGCATCCGTCTGGCCGCTCCCACCGGCAAGGCCGCCGCGCGATTGCAGTCATCCATCAGCACGCAGATCGCTCAGCTGGATGTCGACAGCGACGTTCGCGCCAGCATTCCCAGCCAGGTGGATACGCTGCATCGGCTGCTTGGCGCGCGCCCGGATACGCGACGCTTCCGTCACGACCGCAGTCATCCGCTCCACCTGGACGTGTTGGTGATCGACGAAGCGTCGATGATCGACCTGGAGATGATGTCCGCTGTACTCGCCGCCCTGCCCGACGAGGCGCGCCTCGTGCTGCTAGGCGACAAGGACCAGCTTTCATCGGTGGAGGCCGGCGCAGTCCTTGGCGATCTGTGCCGACGCGCGGACCTTGGCCACTACAGCGCAGCCACGGCGCAATGGCTGCGCGAGACCACCGGCGACGGCATCGAAGCCTGGGTGCGCGACGACGCACGCGCGCTCGACCAGCATGTCGCCATGCTTCGCCATAGCCATCGCTTCGGTGCTGACAGTGGTATCGGCAGCCTCGCCCAACAAGTCAACGAAGGCCATGCCGCGCGCGTGCATACGCTGCTTGCCGGACAGCACACGGATATCGCATGGATCGATGCGGCGGCCGATGCGCGCTCGCTCGCCGAGCTGGTGCTCAATGGTGGTGAGGCGCAGTTCCTGGCGCAGCGGAATGATCAACAACCACAAGGCTATCGCCACTACCTCCAGTGGATGCATCGCGAACGGCCGTCGCCTATTGCCGACCCAGCCGCTTACGATGCATGGGCCCGTGGCGTGCTGCGCGCCTTCGGCAGCTTTCAGCTGTTGTGCGCGCTACGCCATGGACCGTTTGGCACCGAAGGGCTCAATCGCCAGATTGTCCAGTTGCTGCATCAGCAGCAGCTGATCGACAGCAGCCACGAGTGGTACGAGGGTCGGCCCGTACTGATGACACGCAACGACTACAGCCTGGGCCTGATGAATGGCGACGTGGGCATTGCCCTGCGTGTTCCCGATGAACATGGCGTACTGCATCTGCGCGTTGCCTTCGAAGTGGCCGGTGCGGCGGACGACGGCAGTACCCGCCTTCGCTTTGTACTGCCGTCGCGTCTGGGCGAACGGGAAACCGTCTATGCCATGACGGTGCACAAGTCGCAGGGGTCGGAGTTCGAGCATGCGGCCTTGGTACTGCCGGCCGAAGCCAGCGCCGTGCTGACGCGCGAACTGCTCTATACCGGCATCACGCGTGCACGCCGCCGGTTCAGCCTGCTCGCACCCGCTGCCATCGTTCGCCAGGCGGTGGAGCAACCGGTGCACCGCCATTCCGGCTTGCACCTGCGCTGGTCGGGCGCCGAACCGTCCGCCACATGAAGCAAGGCCGCCCTGCGGCGGCCTTGTTCGATCCCAATCCGTTTACCAGCAGCCTGCCACGCCAGGCGTGCGAGCGCCGCGATGGTTGAGCGTCAGCGTGCCGCATACCGCATCGCGATTGAGCTGCACCGTGGTAGGCGTCGCCGTGATGGTGAACGACGTCGATGTGCTGGCCGGCGCGAGGGTGTAATTGCGGGCGATCTGCGACTGGCAGTCCAGATGCGGGTCGGCGTTGGCGACACCGGCGGGCGTCTGGTCGTAACGCAGATTGCTGGTGTAGTAGCGCTCCATGTAATTGGCGTACTCGGACAAGCAGCCTTGCGCGGCGACGCGGTTGGTCTTGGCCACGTGCTTCAGATACGACGGCCAGGCGATGGCGGAGAGTATGGCGATGATCGCCACCACCACCATCATTTCGATCAGGGTGAAGCCCCGTTCAAAATGATGGTGACGAACGCTGGCGCTGGAATGCTGTTGATCAAACATGGGGCGTGCTCTCCTCATTCGCATGGAATGTCGCTCAGGGGTTGACCAGTTCGCGCCATGACACGCGACTGAAATCTCCCTGCGAACCGGCGGTATAGACGCTGCCGTTCGAGCCGTTGTCGAAGCTGACCAGCATCACGCCGCCCACGAAGATCGGGTTGTTCGGCAGCGAGTTGAAACCGATGCCGCTGTTGGTGAGCGTGTTGTTGCCCGACCTGACCCCGTCGGCGTCGTTGATCGCACCGTTGCCATTGAGATCGAAGAAACTGGTGCTGGCCGCGGCACCACTGAACGGGTCGAGCGCCATGATCCAGCCGCGACCCGAGGGGTTGCACGCGTCGGTCGCCTGCGGGATACGCGTCGTGCCCAGCAACAGGCTGCCCTGGAACTGATTGGGCGTCACGATGCGCTCGCCCTCGGCGCCGTTGCTGGGCGAAGTCAGGTCCATGTACCAGCCGGACTTGTCGCCCATATCGCTGGTGCTCGGCTTGGCCGTGATGGCACGTCCCGGCGACACCGGCGGCGTGGCTGCAGAATCACCGGCCGACTCGGCCAGGATCTGGCGCTGCACGAGTGCCGTTCGACCTTGGGACACCAGGTTGGTTACGACGGTGTCGGTGCTCGCCTGCACGATCAGGCCGTACCACGTCTGGGTGGCCGTGCTGTTGAGATCTCCCGACGCGAGGTATTTGCCCGTGCCGAAGAACAGCCACAGATTGCTGGTGGCCGGATCACGCCCCATCAACATGCCCGCCGTGATGGGCTGCGCGGTGCCACCCGCGTCGGTGGCCGTGAATACCAACGTACCAATGCTGCTGGGCGTGGCCGCGGTGCCGTCGTTGAGGCCAAATTTCCACACCTGCCCCTTGGCATCGCCCGCATAAGCCACCGTGCTGATGCCGTTGGCGGCATTGCCGATCCATACGCCCGGCGCCGCCAGGCCGTTGCCGGTAGCCGGATCGCTGGTGGTATGCACCGTCAGCGCACCATCGGTGATGCCGAACTGCAACAACGCCGCCGTGCCATTGCTGCTGTTGTAGCCATTGCCGATCAACACCGACCACGAGCCATTGGCGGTCTGCGCGACGACCGGCTTGCCGTTCATCTGACCGATATAGCTGCTGTTTGTGAGGCCGTCGGACGCGGAGCGCTCCCACAGCAATTTGAAGACGTCCGGATCGGTCACATCGAGCGCATACACCGCCTTGGCCAGACCGCGACCGGTAGTTCCCACCGCCACGGTATGCCACGCACCGGGGCTGCCGTAGTAAACGTCGGCCACCGTCAACTCACCATCGTTGAAGTACTGGTGGGCGACGTCGGTGCCGCCGTAGCCGGGGTCCGCAATCTGCTTGAGGTTGCTGGTGATCACCGCCGACGGCAGATACGCATACACCTCGGCGCCGGTGCTGCCATTGAAGGCGTGCAGCATGCCGTCGTTGGCCGCAACAAGGATGCGACCGGCCTGGCTGGCCTTGCCCGCCGCATAACTGGCAAACGTGCTGGAGCCGGTAAAGCTCTTGCCAACAAACTGGTTGGCGTTGGGCGCACCCACGTAAACCGGCTGGGAGTTGACGATGTCACCCAGGGGGGTGTCGCGGTTGCGCAACGTTCCACCATTGCGCTGCTCCTGCGAGGTATCGCCCAACAGGTAATTGATCAGGATTTGTTGCGCGGCGCTGGTCGCCCCCAACGCGGCCTGCTGGGTGCCGGACAACATGCCGACGTTGGCCGCATTGAACTGGAACACCGGCGTGTTCGGCGACACAGCGGATGCGTTGTAGCTGTACACCTTGCGATCGGCATAGGCCGGCAACGCTGCCGCTGCCGTCCAATCGGGATTGGTCGCGATCGCGCCGGAGTTGGCATTGATCGACAGCGCCTTGAGATCGCCTTTCCACTTCGCCGTGTAGTAGTTGGCCTGGTAGGCAACCGTGCCCGTCTTCAACTGCGTGGAGTTGGCGGCCAGGCTGGCGCCCGTACCTACACGCTCCGTTGCGCGCTTGAGTGCATCCTTCAGGCCGCTGGTGAATGCTTCGGGGCTGGTCGCGGAATAGAAGCCGCCGTGACCATTCACCGCCGCGTGCGCCAGGTCGGCAATATTGTTGATGCTGTCGGAGCTGGTCGCAGGCCACGCAAAACCATTGATGGCGGTACCACCGCGCGCCCAGGTAAAGATCTGGTCCACGGTCGTTCCCGCCGGCGTGATGCCGGTGGGCGTAAAGCCAAGGCCCAGCGTGAAGGTGGTCATGTGCTGCCAGAAGGCCGGATCCTCGTTGTTCACCGGCACTTCGTTGGACGTATTCGTGCGCAGATCGTTGACCCAGTAGTACATCGCCACGTCGGCCAGCGTGTTGGACACGCCATCCCTGTACGGCTTGGCGGCAGTGAACGTGTACGACTGGCTGTTGCCGCCCGAGTTGGTCTTCGCGGTGCTGTCGGCATCACCGATGGTGGCGGATGCCGCGGCGCCGTTCCAGAAACCGTCGGTGGTGAGGATGGTGTAGGACTGGCGGCAGGCCAGTTCGGTGTTGCCGCTGGCGGTGCCATAGTCCGGGTCGCTGCTCATCGAGCCCCAGGGCTGATCGGTCTTGTAGTACTGACCCACCGCATCAAGCGCCGAACGCAACGGCGTGCCGTTGTTGGCAGTCTCACCCTCAAGCCACGTCCAGAACGCAGTCTTCTGATCCACGAAGGGCTTCACGTTGGCGATATTGAAGTTGTTCTTGCTGGTCTGGCCCGTGGGCAACTTGGAGTCGTTGTTGCCGTCGATCGAGCCAAAGCCCACGCGGAAAGTGGTATCCAGTCCCGAGAACGAGTTCATCAGGCCGCTCTTGGCCATCAGGATGCGCGTGCGGAAATACGAGAACCAGTTGGCCACGTTCTGCTGCGCCGTCGTACTGTCGTCGCAGGTCGCCGAGGTAAGGCTCGCGGCCGTGCAGGCGCCGGTCTTGCCGATGTATTTGCGCGTATAGGTTCCGTTGCTTCCCGGCACGGTATAGGTAAACAGATTGGTATTGGTGGTGACCTGGGTGATTTTCTGGCACAGCAGGCTGGCCGGCAGATAGGTGTCGGGACTCGTGCAACCGGTGGTGGAGGGGTTTCGATAGGTCGTGTTGCCACCACTGGTTCGCTTGCACAGGCCGTTATTGGCGCTGCCGTCCTTCACCAGCGTATCGCTACCGCTGCACGTGGGGGTGGCCGCGTAAGTGCTGGTGTTGTTCGATGTCGTCGTGATGACCGAGTAGTACTTGAAGTAGTGGTAAGACGTGCTGTTTCCGCTCGTACAGTTGCGCGAACTGACGTTGTTGTAATCGCAGAAGCTATCGGACGCGTACTGCGTCACATCCGTGGTGGTGGCGCTGCGAAAGCCATCGACGAAGGCGCTATCGATGCCAGTGGGCGTGGTGTACTTCGTGCCATCGGCCTTCACCGGCGGCGTATAGGTCACGCCCGGGTTGTAGTAGGTGCCGTTGTTGCCCGAATAGCGCAGTGCATCGAGATCCACCAGCGTGACGCCGTTGTTGGTCGTTGCACCGGGCAGGAACTTCGCATCGGGCATGAAATCCCAGGCCATGGAGCCGGAATCGTCGAACATCAGCACGATGTTGGGCGGCAGCGATTTCTGGATGATCAACGGCTGCTGGTCCACCGTCACCGCCGCCATGCTGGGCGTGGAGAGCACACCAAGCGCCAGCACCATGAGGCCGACCGACAGCAGCCTGCCCGTGAAGCGGCCTGCGCGGGCGCGCAAGCTGGAATGATTTTTCATATCGATCCGCCCTGAAGGTGAACGGCGCACGATCCACCGGCGCCGCGTCGATGAAACTCAGCGTTGCTTGACGATGGCCTGCAAAACCACGACCGCGCGATCGCCCACCGCCGCCGGATCGCCGCTGCGCGCCGTGATGCGGTAGTAGACGGCCGTGGTCGAACCGCCGGAGTTGCCGTAGTTGTAGGAATTGGCGCTCTGATCGAAACCGGTATCGGAAGTCGGATCAGCCCAGTTGCCCATGTTTTCGATCACGTACTGCGGCTGGCTGGCCGCCACGGATGCCTTGGTGAACTGGCCATCCGCCGTACCCTCGGCAACATCATGGATGCTGCCGGACGGCAAATTCGGATCGTTGAACGGATTGGACAGGCATGCGCTCGAACCGGTACGGCAGTTGCGCGCGATGTCGCCGGGATTGCCGGTGATTCGCAGTTTCGCGGCACGCAGCGCGGCCTCCGCGCTCTGGAACGCGATCTGCCGGTCGTAATGATTGGCGGCCATCTTCTGCTGCATGATGGTGCCGCGCACGGCGGCAAAGCCGACCAGGGTCACGACCACCAGCAGCAGCAAGGCCACCACCAGCACGACACCTCGCTCGCGCCTGGGCGATGCCCGCATCACGCGCATGCGCCGGTTCGAGTTGATGCTCTGGGGAAATACCGCTTGAGGAATCATGGCACTCATCTCACAGCACCCGGTTGCGCACAGTGGTGGTCACGGTGAAGCTGCGTACCAGCGAGGTATTGCTCGTACTCGCGCGATCGTCGGCGCTCTGCATGGTCAGCGTGGCGCGAACCGCATTCACGTTGCCCCAGTTGGTGACGTTATTGGCCTTGACGAACGGGGTACCCGCCAGATCGCTCTGGTGATAGCTGAGCTGCATATCGGACACGCCACGCACCATTTCCTGGCGTGTCGGTGTGCCGCCCGCGCGGCCCAATCGATACAGCGACCGGGTGCCGGCCGGATTCTTGCCGACGTACCAGTCCGAAACATTCAGGCGCGTGACATAAGCGTTGGCGCCAAACGTGTAGAAGTTGGCCGAGCCACAAGACGTCGGAAAGCCCAGGCCGGTCGAGCAATTGCCGCCGGTGGTTGCGTGGCCGATGGTCTTGGCCGTGGCGCTATAGCTGTTGGACTGGAAGATGGCCGCGTGATCGTAGTCGCACACGATGAATACATCGCCTGCCGACAGATCCGTGCTGGCTTCGTTCAATGCAAACGTCGCCGTGCTGGGATCGTGCGACGCGACGCTATAGCTCGCATCTTCGCCACCGAGCAATTGCAGCGAGGCCTGTCCTGCAATGCGATCGCCATCGCCGGTGCCGGCGGCGACATCGGTGTCGTTGCCTTCGAATCCACGCACGGCATTGGACCAGTTGCCCCACCAGGTCGTGCCGCCGTTGACCGGCCCGATATTGAGCACGTTGGCAACGCGACCACTATTGCTGCAAGCGGTCAGGCCTGCATTGCGGATGTCCCGCGCCAGCAGCTCGAACGCTGCGCGCGAGTTGTCCTGCACATCGCTGAGCGCGCGATTGGTGCGATACACACGCTGGTTGGAAAGAAACACGCTACCGACACCAGCCATCACGACCAGGCCCAGCAGCATGGCCACCATCAGCTCGATGAGCGTGAAGCCGCGCACGGCGTGACGACGATACATCGCAGAACGGAGCAGTCGCGGCGTCATAGCATGCCCCTCGTCACGACGGTCTGGTTGCTAGCCCCACCCTTCCCGGCGCGGCTGTCGTCGAAGGTGATGGTGATCGTGCAGTCACCCCGCGTGCCGGTGCAGGCGATGCTGCCCGTCGTGGTGTCGCTCGCGCCGAGCGTCTGGCCCAGCTGCACGCACCAGTCGTTCAACTGCGTGTTCTTGACCGTCGTATCGGCAGCAGGGCAAGCACTGGCCTTCATCGGCGACGAGGTGTTGTAGCCGCCCGAACGAGCCAAGTCGTAGTCAGCCCGCATCGCATCGAGGATGGAATAGCTGGCCATCGTCGCCATGCTGCGCGCCATCGCACTGTTGTTGGTGGACAGCGACTTGGCCTGCAATGCCGCGACGCCGAGGAACGCAATGGACAGCAGCAACACCGCCACCAGGACCTCGATGAGACCAACGCCACGCTGCGCGCGCGCGGCGCCAGGTTCATGGGCGCGACGGCAAGGCCGGCGAATGCGAAAACAATACGTCGTCATGAGGAGCACTCTGTCGTTGTCGTGTCGGTCTGCACGACCGAGCCGGCCACCATTCGAATCACCCGATGATTCTCGGCACGCAGCGCCGGTGTACAGATATCGATGACCTGGCCTGCATACGGGGCGGAACTGCTGGTGGCGTGCGCGATGCCCTGTGCGTTGAAGCGCAGCGCCGTCATGTTGCCCGCCACGATCACCGAGCCGGTCAGATCGAGCTGACTCTCACGCACCACCACCGGACCCGACGCCGTCGTGGCCACCACAGCGCCCAGCGCTGTTCCACAGGCCTGGCCCAAGGCGTCGGCAGCGTTGCTGGTGGTGGAGTTGCTGCACAGCTGTGTGCGCGCGTTGCGCTTGATCGCTTCCATCCGCGCTACCTGGATGGTGCCCACGATCTCGTTGGCCGAAGCGGTCAGGCGATTGGAAAGTGTGAGGCTGCGAAAGCTCGGCACGGCGATGGCGGTCAACACCACGATCACCGTAAGCGTCACCATCAACTCGACCAGCGTGAAGCCGGTTTGAGCACGCCCGGCACCGCTGCCGGCGCCCCCTATCGCTCTTACGCACATGGTCAGCCCCTTCTGACTACTTGAGATTCAGCCTAGGGCCTACAAAACATTTCGTAAATTCTTTCGTGATGGACGGTAAGAACTTGCCGATGAGCGGTAGACGAAGGCTTGGGCCCTGTGATCGGAGCCGCATTTTTTCGTCCAAGCCTTATAGAATCATATAGATATAACTGTTCTAGCAGTTATGGTCGCATCAGCGAGGCAAGCCGCTGGCTCGCAATTTATTACGCAAGCGAGATGGCGCCCGAACCGGAGCGCTGCTGTTGGCGTTCGCGGGAAACAAAAAAAAGGGCCCGCTTGCGCAGGCCCTTTTTCTTGATGCTGGTGCCGGAAATAGGAATCGAACCTACGACCTACGCATTACGAATGCGCCGCTCTACCAACTGAGCTATTCCGGCGAGGAACCGCCAATTCTACGGAGCGCAGCCGAACCGCGCAAGATGTCGGCGCTCAAAGACTCGCGGAAACGCCGCCGACCAGACGCAGTTCCTTAGGGAGCGCGAAGGTGATCGTCTCCGGCTCGCCGTCGAGTTCGCGCACCGTGCCGGCGCCCCACGATTGCAGGCGCGCGATCACGTCGCGCACGAGCTTGTCCGGCGCCGATGCGCCTGCGGTGAGGCCGATGTGGGTGACGCCGTCGAGCCAGCTGCGCTCGATGTGCTCCGCCCCGTCGATAAGAAAGGAACGCACGCCCTCTTTCTCCGCCAGTTCGCGCAGGCGGTTGGAATTGGAGCTGTTGACCGAGCCCACCACCAGCATCAGATCCACCGAGGCGGCCAGGCGGCGCACGGCATCCTGACGATTCTGAGTGGCGTAGCAGATGTCGTCCTTGCGCGGACCTTCGATGTCGCTGAATTTCGCGCGCAGCGCTTCGATGATCGCCTTGGTGTCGTCCACCGACAGTGTGGTCTGCGTCACGTACGACAATTCGTGCGGAAACTTCGGCTCCAGCGTGGCCACGCATTCCACCGATTCCACCAGCAGGATCTCGCCCGTATTGGCAGGATTCCACTGTCCCATGGTGCCCTCGACCTCGGGATGGCCACCGTGGCCGATCAGCACGACACTGCGGCCGATGCGACCCAGGCGCGCCACTTCCATATGCACCTTGGTGACCAGCGGACAGGTGGCGTCGAACACCTTGAGGCCACGCTGGTCGGCTTCTTCGCGCACAGCCTTGGACACGCCATGCGCGCTGAAGATCACGGTGGCGCCGTCGGGCACTTCGTGCAGTTCTTCGACGAACACGGCGCCATCGGCGCGCAGCTTGTCGACCACGTAGCGGTTGTGCACCACTTCGTGGCGCACATAAATGGGGGCGCCATAGGATTCGAGCGCGCGTTCGACGATGGCAATGGCGCGATCCACACCAGCGCAAAAACCACGGGGATTGGCGAGCAGGATGTCCACGGAAGCTCCGGACCTGGCAGACTGACTGGTAGGCATTATCGCACGGCCGGTACCACCGTACGTGAGGGCGGGGTCAGGCCTTGGCCTTGCCCTGAAATAAGCCAAATACCACTAGCATCACGGCGCCCACAGTGATCCCACAGTCGGCGAGATTGAACACCGGATAATTCCACTCGCGGAAATACACGTGGATGAAGTCCGTCACCTGCGAGGCGTGCAGGCGATCGATCAGGTTGCCCAAGGCGCCACCCACGATCAGGCCCAGCGGCATCGCCGTCTTCCAGTCGCCGCGCGGCGTGCGCGACAGCCACACCACCAGCACGCCGCTGATCACCACCGCCAGCAGCACGAAGAACCAGCGCTGCCAGCCGTCGCCCGTGGCGAGGAAGCTGAAGGCTGCGCCGGTGTTGAATGCCAGCGTCCAGTTGAGGAAGCCGGGAATCACCGGGTGCGGGGTTCCGGCTGGCTGCAACGCCGAGAGCGCCCACCATTTGCTCAGTTGATCGAGCACGATGACGACGAGGGAGAGCACGAGCCAGGAGAGAGCGTTGGGTTTAGGTTTCATGAGTAGCCAAATCTTGCGCAGATACTCCCTCTCCCCTGCGGGAAGAGGGTTGGGGTTAGGGGCCCATCTTGCGAGAGCGTTGAAGCGTGCGACACGGCATTTTTCAGCCATACCGCGAGCACCCGCCCCTCACCTCGGTCCTCTCCCCGCCGGGGAGAGGAAGAAGTGTCGTACTGAGGTCAGAACCAGCGACGATTCTCGCCCGGCCCTTCCACATTGCTGATGCAGCGATCGCACAGTTCCGGATGCGCCGCATGCGTGCCGACATCATCGCGACGCTGCCAGCAACGCACGCACTTGGCCGCGTCGCTCACCGTTGCCGACACCCATACGTCCGCACCTTCCAGCTCGGTCAGCACCGCGTCCGCCGGCTGACCACCGGCCAGATCCAGGCGCACATCCGAGCTGATAAAGAAGAAGCGCAGTTCCGACGCCGCCGGCTGATAGCGCGCAACCACGGCAGCATCGGCATGGATCGCCACCTTCGCTTCCAGCGATGCGCCAATCTGCTCGGCCTTGCGCATGCCTTCGAGCACGCGCGACGCGGTATCGCGGATCGCCAGCAGATCCGACCAGTAGCGACGCTGCTCCGGCGAACCCTGCGTGGCTGCCAGACCGTCATACCAGGTTTCGAACAGCACGCTCTCGCTGCGCTTGCCCGGCATGTGCTGCCAGATTTCTTCGGCCGTGAACGTCAGCACCGGCGCCAGCCAGCGCACCAGCGCTTCGGCGATGCGGTACATCGCGCTCTGCGCGCTGCGGCGGCCATGGCTTTCGGTCGGCATCGTGTACAGCCGATCCTTGGTGATATCCAGATACAGCGCACCCAGCTCGTTGGTGCAGAAGTTCTGCACGCGCTGGACGATCTCCGGGAAATCGTAGCGGTCGTATGCCGCCGTCACCGCCTGCTGCACGTCGTACGCCTGCTGCACCACCCACTGGTCGAGCAGCGTGCTTTCTTCCACCGGCACCAGATGCTTGGCCGGATCGAAACCGTCGAGGTTGCCGAGCAGGAAGCGCGCGGTGTTGCGGATGCGGCGATACGTATCCGATACGCGCTTCAAGATTTCGTCCGACAAGGACATCTCGTTGCGGTAATCGGTCGAGCAGATCCACAGGCGCAGGATGTCCGCGCCCAGGTTCTTCATGATGTCCTGCGGCTCGATGCCGTTGCCCATCGACTTGGACATCTTGCGACCCTGCGCATCCACGGTGAAACCATGGGTGAGCACGTCGTTGTACGGCGCCTTGGCGAACATCGCCGACGAGGTGAGCAAGGAGGACTGGAACCAGCCGCGATGCTGATCCGAACCTTCCAGGTACATCACCTTGTAGCTGCTCGCATTGCCCTGCTGCAGTTCGGGACGCTGTCCCACCACGGTGAAGTGGCTGGCGCCGGAATCGAACCACACGTCGAGCACGTCGAGGACTTTTTCATAGTCCTTCGCCTGATCGCCGAGCAGCTCGGCCGCATCGAGCGCGTACCACGCGTCGATACCGCCCTGCTCGATGCGCTTGGCCACTTGTTCCAGCAACGCGACGGAATCGGGATGCGGTTCCTGCGTGCTCTTGTTGATGAACAGCGCGATCGGCACGCCCCAGGTGCGCTGACGCGAGATGCACCAGTCGGGACGATCGCCCACCATGCCGGCGATGCGCTCTTCGCCCCAGCCCGGCACCCAGCGCACCTGCTTGATCGCATCGAGCGCGGTCTTGCGCAGGCCTTCCTTCTCCATGCTGATGAACCACTGTGGCGTGGTGCGGAAGATCACCGGCGACTTGTGGCGCCAGCAATGCGGATAGCTGTGTTCGATCTTGGCGAACGCCAGCAGCACGCCGCGACGACGCAGCAGCTCGACGATTTCGTCGTTGGCCTTCCACAGATGCTTGCCCGCGATGACGGTGCCATCGAGCGCGGCCGGCGTATCGGCACGATACGTACCGCGCGCCTCGGTGTAGTTCAGCGTTTCGATGCCGTACTTGCGCGAGACGACGAAGTCTTCCACGCCATGGTCGGGCGAGGTGTGCACGGCGCCGGTACCGTCTTCGGCGGACACGTGGTCGCCAATCAACACCGGCACTTCGCGTGCATAGAACGGATGCTTGAGCAGCACGCCTTCCAGCGTCTGCCCTGCCACATGGCCGAGCACCTTCGGCTCTTCGATGCCGTAACGATGCGCGGCCTTTTCGACCAGCGCGCTGGCGATCACCAGCAGCACGCGCTGGCCCTCGCGCGCCGGACCTTCGATCAGCGCGTATTCGAGTTCGCCACCCAGCGACACCGCCAGGCTTTCCGGCAGCGTCCACGGCGTGGTGGTCCAGATCGGAATGGCGACAATGGCATCGCCCGCATCGACACCGAACTTCTGTGCCAGCGCTTTCGGGTCGACCGCGTCATAAGCGACGTCAACGGCCGGCGAGACTTTGTCGGCGTATTCGATTTCCGCTTCGGCGAGCGCCGAACCGCAATCGAAGCACCAGTACACCGGCTTGGCGCCGCGCACGACGTGACCGTTGCCCACGATCTTGGCCAGCGCACGCACCATGTCCGCTTCGTACTTGAAGTCCATCGTGCGATACGGGTGTTCCCAATCGCCCAGCACGCCCAGGCGCTTGAAGTCGGTGCGCTGCAGATCAATCTGCTGCTGCGCGTACTCGCGGCACTTCTGGCGGAACGCAGCGGCGTCGAGCTTGTCGCCCACGCGACCGAATTTCTTTTCGATCGCCACTTCGATCGGCAGACCATGGCAATCCCAGCCAGGCACGTAGGGCGCGCGGAAGCCGGCCAGCAAGCGCGACTTCACCACCACGTCCTTGAGCACCTTGTTCACCGCATGACCCAGGTGGATCGCACCGTTCGCGTACGGCGGGCCGTCATGCAGTACAAACACCTTGTCGCGGCCGGCGGCGCGCTCCTGAATCTGCTCGTAGCGGCCCACCTGCTGCCAATCGGCCAGCCACTTGGGCTCGCGCTTGGGGAGGTCGCCGCGCATCGGGAATTCCGTCTGCGGTAGGTTGATGGTGTTCTTGTAATCCTGGGTCATTGCCTGGGGATGCTCTGATCGTCGGGTTGTCGGGTGTCGCCTCGGCAGCGCCATGGCCCTGGGGCCGGCGCTTCAACCATCACGGCGAAAGCGCCAACGTTACCGGATTTGAGGCAGTTACGCCTCGCTGAGACGCGGATTCATGCCCAGCAACTCACGGGCCTGGCGCGCGTCTTTGGCCATCTGGACGGTCAACTCGTCCAGGTTGTCGAATTTCTGCTCATCGCGCAGCTTGGCGACGAATTCCACCGCCATGCGCTGGCCGTAGAGATCGCCCTCGAAGTCGAACAAGTGCACTTCCAGCAGCGGCTCCGGCACCTCGTTCACGGTGGGACGAACGCCGAGGCTGGCCACGCCGGGCCAGCTGCACTCGCTCTCGCCAAGGCCCACGCGTACCGCAAAAATGCCGTGTACCGGGCTGCTGCGGTCGCGCAGGTGGATATTGGCGGTGGGATAGCCCAACTGGCGACCCAACTGCTTGCCGTATTCCACCTTGCCTTCGATCACGAACGGCCGGCCCAGCAGCGGCGCCGCGCCGGAAAACTCGCCGGCTGCCAGCAGCATGCGGACCCGCGTGGCCGATACCCGCGCGCCATCCAGCAGCACCGAAGGCATGGTGCGGGCGGTGAATCCCAGTTCGGGACCCACCCGCTCCAGCATCGCCACGTCGCCGCTGCGCTTATGGCCAAAGCGGAAATCCGCCCCTACCCACACCTCGCGCGCGTTCAGCCGGTCCACCAGTACGCGGCGAATGAAATCCTCCGCCGACATAGAGGTGAGGGCTCGATTGAAGCGCAACAAGAGCACCTGCCCCATGCCAGCTTCGTCGAACCCGCGCAGTTTTTCGCGAACGCTGGACAGCCTGGCCACCGGCTCCGGTGAGAAAAAAGCGCGCGGCAACGGCTCGAAGCTAACCACGATAGCCGTGAGCCCAAGCTTGGCGGCGCGTTCATGCACCTGCGCAAGCAGGGCCTGGTGACCGCGGTGCAGGCCGTCGAACGCGCCGACGGCTACGACGCTGCCGCCGGGCGCCAGACTGGGGCCGGCGACATCCCTGGAAAGTCTCATCATCGGGCGAGTATAGCGGCTGAAGCTGGGTGTTTCGGCTCGAACGAAGCCTCAGACGCCACGCAATTCGCGCAAGCGGAACCCGGCCGCAAACAGCGTCACGGCATAGGCGCCGCCGCCCGCCGCCACCAGCACGGCCAGGTGCCACGCGCGGGTCCACTTGCCCGCCTCGGTCCAGTCCGGCCACACCCACATGCCTGCCACCAGCACGACGACCATCACGGCGCATGCCAGCACCAGCCGCAACATGTGACGAGCCCATCCGGGCTGACGCTGATACACGCCGGCCTTGCGCAACCAGTGCCACAACAGACCCAGGTTGATATAGCTCGCCAGCGCACTGGCCATGCCCAGCGCCATGTGCAGGCCCGGCACCGCGGCAATGCCATCCAGCCGAGGCAGCTCGCGCTGTGCCGGCGTGGCCCACAACACGTAAAGCATCGCCACAAAAATCACATTGAGCACCATGTTCGCCACCAGCGAGGCCACGCCGGCGCGCACCGGCGTACGGGTGTCCTGGCGTGCATAGAACGCAGGCAGCGCCACTTTCACCAAGGCGAATGCCGGCAGGCCGAAGCTGAGCGCCGTGATCGACAGCGTCGCCATGCGCGTATCGAACGGCGTGAACTGGCCATGCTGGAACAAGGTGGCCACCAGCGGCTTGGCCAGCAGCATCAGCGCAAACATCGCCGGCACGGCGATAAGCAAGGTGATGCGCAAGCCCCAGTCCAGCGCCTTGGAGAAACCGTCCTTGTCGGTGGTCACGTGGTGACGCGACAGCGACGGCAGGATCACCGTGCCCAGCGCCACGCCGAACAGGCCCAGCGGCAATTCAAGGAAACGGTCGGCCTGCGACAGCCAGCTTTGCGAACCCGTCATCAGATACGCCGCGATCACCGTATCGAGCAACAGATTGATCTGCGCAATCGACGAGCCGAACAGCGTCGGCACCATCAGCGTAAGAATGCGGCGCACATCCGGATGGCTCCAGCCCCAACGCGGCAGCGTCAGGAGGTCCAGTCCGCGCAGCGACGGCAGCTGGAACAGCAACTGCAGCAGGCCCGCCAGCAGGATCGCCCAACCCATCGCCATGATCGGCGGATGCACGAACTTCGACAGCCACAGCGCGCCGCCGATCATGCAGAGGTTGAGGATCACCGGGGTGAGCGCCGGCAAGGCGAACTTGTGGAAACTGTTGAGCGCCCCGCCGCACAGTGCCGTCAGCGAGACGAACAGCAGGAACGGAAACGTCAGGCGCAGCAGCTGCGCCGTCAGCGCGAACTTTTCCGGCGTGTCGGCAGCACCCTGCGAGAACAGCGCAGCGACCTGGGGCGCGAAAATCACGCCGAGCGCCGTAATCACCAGCAGCACCCCGCCCAGCGTGCCGGACACGCGTGACATCAGCTGCTTCAGATCCTCATGGCTGCGCTTCTCTTTCACTTCCGTGAAAACGGGCACGAAGGCCGTCGAGAACGAGCCCTCGGCAAACAGGCGGCGCATGAAGTTGGGAATGCGGAACGCCACCCAGAACGCATCGGTGGCCGCATTGGCGCCGAAGGTGGCATTGATCGACATGTCCCGGACCAGCCCGAGTACGCGTGAAATCATGGTCATGCTGCTGAATGACAGCAGCCCGCGGAACATGCTGGGAGACTTCATGCCTTGAGGCCGTACCTATGCTGGTGAGACGCGCTGCGCACCGGAGCCCCTCTGCCCCGGCGGCGAAAGGCGCGTAGTTTGACAGCCCCGAATGGAAAGATGACAGCGCAGACGTGGCATAATCGAGGCCGACCGTTCCCCTTGGCCACCATGGCGGTGGCATGGCGCCCCGCGGAGCGCCTTGACAAACGGCTAAGCTGTTGACGCAACGGCTCATTAGCCGCATACTTGCCGTCTTTTTCCAACCCAGCAATTCATTTCGGAGTTCTACCTTGGCCAACATCAAGTCCGCGAAGAAGCGCGCGCGCCAGTCCGAGCAGCGCCGCCTGCGCAATGTCAGCGCCCGTTCCATGGTGCGCACCGCCCTCAAGAAGGTCGTCAAGGCCATCGAGGCCAAGGACAAGGCTGCCGCCGTTGAAGCCTTTGCCGCTGCCCAGCCGGTCATGGACCGCTACGCTGCCCGCGGCCTGATCCACAAGAACAAGGCTGCTCGCCATAAGAGCCGCCTCAACGCAAAGATCCACGAGCTGGCGTAAGCCAGCTTCGTTACCTGAATCTCGGGTTGGCGAGAAAGCCGGCGGAAGCCGGCTTTTTTGTGTGCCTGGGGAAGTGGCCGGCACTAGCCGGTTTTCTTTTGCCTGGCGCCCTGGCACGGGCCGGAGGTTGCCCCTCAACAGCCGAATAGCTGGGCATCCTGAGCCTCAGTCCTTGCTCGTCATACCGGCGCAGGCCGGAAGCGCTCTTCAACAGCCGAACAGCTGGTCATCCAGAGCCTCGGTTTTGGTTGTCGTGTTCCCGCGATCTGGCTCGCCTGCCGCGGGCTTTCGTGCCGCTGCCGCGGCCCGAGTTACTTTTCTTTGCTTGCCCAAAGAAGAAAGTAACCAAAAGAAACGGCACCCCGGATGACGCGCCTTCCGGGCCTGCGGCCCTCCAGGTGCGCGGGCGGGTTACGGGGACCCCGAGGGCGAAGAGCCACATCAAGAGCCGAACAACGCCAGGCGCTACTGGGTCGGGCAGGTCTTTTGTAGGAGCGCACTTGTGCGCGACCAACCGACGGAGCGGTACATCCGAGCGCCGCGGTCGCGCACAAGTGCGCTCCTACAAGGGATCGCGCAGGCCGGTATCGATCGGCTCTTTGTGGGAGCGCACCCTGTGCGCGACAAACCAACGGAGCGGTACACCCCAGCGTGGCTGTCGCGCACAGGGTGCGCTCCCACAGGCAAGCGCCAGGCGCGGCACGAGTGCGTCATGCATGGGATAAAGCCAAAGCGCAGCGAGGCCCCGCTTTAAGTCCTCAGCGATTCGGGCGCGTTGCGCAGCGCATTGAAGTATCCCCTGTCTACCCTCGGAGGTTGTCCCACAACGACGCACCTCAAGCGTTCGGGCTTATCCCAGCACGATGCTGCGGGCGTCATCAGGCCATTTTCTTTGGGTTACTTTTCTTTTGGGCCAGCAAAAGAAAAGTGACTCGAGCGGCGGCAGCCGATCGAAACGCCCGCCGCGTAGGCGGCACGCTGGCGGAGAGGCGACAACCAAATACCGAGGCTCTGGATCCCGGCCTGCGCCGGGATGACGAGCAAATCCGGGCTACACCGGAAGGTCGAGCAAAAACCGAAACGGCAAGACAGAACCACTTCCGCGACCCCAAAAAAAACGGCCCAAAGGCCGCTTTTTTTAGAAGAAGGCGAAACCCGCCACCTCACTCCCCACGCAACCTCACATCCCCCAGCACCATATCGTCGCGCTCCATCCGCGCCATATGTTCGGCCTCAAGGAAATGCCACACCTGCTGACACACCGGCATGGTGTTCTCACGCGAAATGGCCGAGACCAGGAACGACGGCTCCTTCCATTCCAACCGGGCGATAACGTCAGCCGCGACAGCCTGGCGCTCATCCTCAGGCAGCACGTCGGCCTTGTTCATCACCAGCCAGCGGGGACGCTCGAGCAGCTCGGGATCGAACTTCTCCAACTCCTGCTCGATCGCACGCACCTGCTCCACCGGATCGGAACCGTCGATCGGCGCGATATCCACCACGTGCAGCAGCAGTCGCGTGCGCGACACATGACGCAGGAACTGGATGCCCAGGCCCGCACCATCCGCCGCACCTTCGATAAGGCCCGGGATATCGGCGATCACGAAACTCTGATCCGTACCCAGACTGACCACGCCGAGGTTCGGATGCAGGGTGGTGAACGGGTAATCGGCCACGCGCGGCGTGGCGGCGGAAACGGCGCGGATGAAAGTGGACTTGCCGGCATTGGGAAAACCCAGCAGGCCCACGTCCGCCAACAGCTTCAGCTCCAGCTTCAGCTCGCGCAGATCACCCGGCGTACCCGGCGTGGACTTGCGCGGCGCACGGTTCACCGAGCTCTTGAAGTGGATATTGCCCAGGCCGCCCTTGCCGCCCTGCGCCACCAGCAGGCGCTGGCCGTTGACGGTGAGGTCGCCGATGGTTTCGTCGGTGTCGACGTTGATCACCACCGTGCCCACGGGCACGCGGATATAGGTGTCTTCGCCGCCCTTGCCGTACATCTGGCTGCCCATGCCGTTCTGGCCGCGCTCGGCCTTGAACGAACGCTGGTGGCGGAAGTCGATCAGGGTGTTGAGGCCTTCGTCGGCCACCAGCCACACCGAGCCGCCGCTGCCGCCGTCGCCGCCGTCGGGGCCGCCGAAGGGAATGAATTTTTCGCGACGGAAGCTGATGCACCCGTTGCCGCCGTCGCCGGCTTTGACATTGATGATGGCTTCGTCGACGAATTTCATGGGGTGCCTGGGGGAGCGAATAGGGGATAGAGAGTAGTAAAAGCAGGGTTCTCGGGACCGTGATGAATAGCGAAGCGGCCCGGCCGATTCCCTACTCCCTATTCCCTATGCCCTGCTCTCAAAAAACAAAAGCCCCGCCGAAGCGGGGCCTTCGCTGCAACGTCGCAGGGGAATTAACCCTTGATGACGTTGACGAAACGGCGGTTGTTCTCGCCGCGCACCTTGAACTCGACGGTGCCGTCGACCAGCGCAAACAACGTGTGGTCGCGCCCCAGGCCCACGCCGGTACCGGCATGGAACTTGGTGCCGCGCTGACGCACGATGATGTTGCCGGCTTCAATAGCCTGGCCGCCGTAGATCTTCACGCCGAGATACTTCGGGTTCGAATCGCGACCGTTGCGGCTGGAACCTACGCCTTTTTTATGTGCCATGACTCAATGCTCCAGTTGCTCAGGCGTTGATGCCCGTGATCTCGACTTCGGTGAAATGCTGACGATGTCCCTGCTGCTTCTTGTGGTGCTTGCGGCGGCGGAACTTGATGATGCGGATCTTGTCGGCACGGCCGTGCTTGCGCACGGTGGCGCTGACGGTGGCACCGGCCACGATGGGCGCACCGACGGTGATCGACTCACCGGCGCCGACCAGGAGGACCTGATCGAAAGTGAAGGCGGCGCCTTCTTCGGCGTTCAACAGCTCCACGCGCAGGACATCGCCCTGCTGAACGCGGTACTGCTTGCCGCCGGTCTTGATGACTGCATAGCTCATGGGATTATCCCTTCTGTCGTTATTCTCTTGGGTTCACCGGACCCATCAGGCACCGGTGAACTCGGGAGTATAACGAAGCCCTGGCGGCCTGGTCAATTACTGACCAGTCGATCCGCCAGTCGCGGCCGCCGGCTTGGTGTCGGTCTTGGCCGGCGCAGGCTTGGCCTCGGTCTTGGCCTCGGTCTTGGCCGGGGTCTTGGCGGCTGGCTTGGCCGGCGCCTTGGCTGGCGTGGTCTTCTTCGGGGCGGGCCTGGTGGTCTTCTTGGCCGGGGCTTTGGCGTGTGAAGAGGCTTTCGCCGCCGGCTTGGCCTCGGCCTTATCGCCGCCTTCGGTCGCCTGCCTGGGCTTGATCTTTTCGCCGTTCTCGGCCGCCTGGATCGCCGCCGCACCCTCCAGCGCCGTACCCGTGATCGGCGTGGTGGATACCTTGCCCGGGCAGCGGCCCGAACCGTCCAGCGTGCCCATCTGCTTGAGCTCGCTGACCATCTGGTCGCTGCGCTCGTGGCTCCACTGCTGGCCGGCCTGGTTGGCCTCGGCCATGGTGGTAGGCATCTCGTTGATGACCTTCTGGCCCAGCGGCGAACGATAGAACTTCAGCAGGCCCGACATCTCGTCAGCGGTGAAATGCTTCTGGTAGACGGGCACCAGCCGGCCGATGAACAGCTGGGTCTGGTTGGCGTCCATATAGTTCTGCCAGAACTCAGGCTGCACGCAAGGCATGGACTGCTGCAAAGTGGTCACCGCCTGGGTGTTCATCTGCAGCAGCATCTTGCCGACACCGACGACTTCCATCAGCTGCCGAACCTGATCTTCCGTAGCCGGCGCCGACGACGCCATGGCCTGTCCCATGCCCATTGCAAGCGCCATGGCAACACCCCATCTCTTCAGCTTGCCCATCCGCACTCTCTGTTCGCAGGTCGGCCGGAAACCGGCCAAAGATTCCATTAAGCCATACTCGGCCGGATCTTCTCTTAAGAGTTTGTTGGGTGGCATCCGTCAGTAATAAGCGTACTGACAAGTTTGATATAGTACAGTTTTCCCTCCCCCAACGACTCCGGGCGATATGGATACGATCCGCATTCGCGGCGCGCGCACGCACAACCTCAAAAACATCGACCTCGATCTGCCGCGTGACAAGCTGATCGTCATCACCGGCCTGTCCGGTTCGGGCAAGTCATCGCTGGCCTTCGACACCATCTATGCCGAAGGTCAACGCCGCTACGTCGAATCGTTGTCGGCCTACGCCCGGCAATTTCTGTCGATGATGGAGAAACCGGACGTCGACCACATCGAGGGTCTGTCGCCGGCCATTTCCATCGAGCAGAAATCGACCTCGCACAATCCGCGCTCCACCGTGGGCACGATTACCGAGGTCTACGATTATCTGCGCCTGCTGTACGCGCGCGTCGGCACGCCGCGATGCCCGGACCATGGCATTCCGCTCGAAGCGCAGACCGTCAGCCAGATGGTGGACAGCACGCTCGCGCTGGATGGCGAAAAGCGCTTCATGCTGCTCGCACCGGTGATCCGTGAGCGCAAGGGCGAGCACGTGCAGGTGTTCGATCAGCTGCGCGCGCAGGGCTTCGTGCGCGCACGCGTCGACGGCACTGTCTACGACCTCGATGCCGTTCCGCCGCTGACGCTGCGCCAGAAACACACCATCGAAGTGGTGATCGATCGCTTCCGTCCGCGCGACGACATCAAGCAGCGCCTGGCCGAATCGTTTGAAACCGCGCTGCGCCTGGGCGACGGTATCGCGATCGTGGTCGACATGGATGATGCGAAGGCGCCCGAGCAGTTGCTGTCCTCGCGCTACTCCTGCCCGGTGTGCGATTACTCGCTGCCCGAGCTTGAGCCGCGCCTGTTCTCGTTCAACTCGCCGGTGGGCGCCTGCCCCACCTGCGACGGCCTGGGCGTGACCCAGGTGTTCGATCCTGCCCGCGTGGTGGCGCATCCGGAGCTGTCGCTGGCCGGTGGCGCCGTGCGCGGCTGGGATCGCCGCAATGCGCATTATTTCCAGTTGATCCTGTCGCTCGCCGCGCACTACGGCTTCGACGTGGACACGCCGTGGCGCAAGCTCTCTGCGGACGTCCAGAAGGCCATCCTGTACGGCAGCGGCAAAGACAAGATCGCCTTCAAGTACATCACCGAACGTGGTGGCCGGGTGACGCGCGAGCACGCGTTCGAAGGCATCATCCCGAACATGGATCGCCGCTACAAGGAAACCGAGTCGCCGGCGGTGCGCGAGGAACTGGCCAAGTACATCAGCGACCGTCCCTGCCCCGACTGCGAAGGCCAGCGCCTGAACCGTTCGGCGCGCAATGTGTTCGTCGCCGACCACGCGCTGCCCTCGCTCACCTCGCGCTCGATCGATGACACGCTGGCGTTCTTCGAGAAGCTGACGCTCACCGGCTGGCGCGGCGAGATCGCGGTGAAGATCGTCAAGGAAATTCGCGAGCGTCTTACCTTCCTCAATGACGTGGGTCTCAACTACCTCACGCTGGATCGGCAGGCCGATTCGCTGTCGGGTGGCGAGGCGCAACGCATTCGTCTCGCCTCGCAGATCGGCGCCGGCCTGGTCGGCGTGATGTACGTGCTCGACGAGCCGTCCATCGGCCTGCACCAGCGCGACAACGAACGCCTGCTCGGCACGCTGACGCGTTTGCGCGATCTGGGCAATACGGTGATCGTTGTCGAACATGATGAAGACGCCATCCGCATGGCCGACCACGTGCTCGACATCGGTCCCGGCGCCGGCGTGCACGGCGGCGAGATCGTGGCGCAGGGATCGTTCAAGGACATGCTTGCGTCGCCGCGTTCGATCACCGGCCAGTTCCTGTCCGGCAAGCGTGGCATCCGTGTGCCCGAGGAACGCCGCCAGCAGCTGGATGCCGATTCGTGGCTGCACCTCAAGGGCGCCAGCGGCAACAACCTGAAGAACGTCGACCTGGCCATTCCGGCGGGCTTGTTCACCTGCGTCACCGGTGTGTCCGGCTCGGGCAAGTCGACCCTGATCAACGACACCTTGTTCCGTCTCGCCGCCAGCGAACTCAATGGTTCGAGTGAGCAGGCTGCTCCGTACAAGTCGGTCGAAGGGCTGGAACTGTTCGACAAGGTGGTGGACATCGACCAGTCGCCGATCGGTCGCACTCCGCGTTCCAACCCGGCCACGTATACCGGCCTGTTCACGCCACTGCGCGAACTGTTTGCGCAGGTGCCCGAAGCGCGTGCGCGCGGCTATACGCCGGGCCGCTTCAGCTTCAACGTGCGCGGCGGCCGCTGCGAGGCCTGCGAAGGCGACGGCATGATCAAGGTGGAGATGCACTTCCTGCCGGACGTGTACGTGCCCTGCGACGTCTGCCACGGCAAGCGCTACAACCGCGAAACGCTGGAAGTGCATTACAAGGGCCACACGATTGCCGACGTGCTCGACATGACGGTGGAAGATGCGTTCAAGCTGTTCGAAAACGTGCCGACCATCGCACGCAAACTCGAAACGCTGCGCGCCGTGGGCCTGGATTACATCAAGCTCGGCCAGAGCGCGACCACGCTCTCGGGTGGCGAAGCGCAGCGCGTGAAGCTGTCCAAGGAATTGTCCAAGCGCGATACCGGCCGCACGCTGTACATCCTTGACGAGCCGACCACCGGCCTGCACTTCCACGACATCGAGCAGCTGCTCGACGTGCTGCATAAGCTGGTGGACCAGGGCAACACGGTAGTGGTGATCGAGCATAATCTCGATGTGATCAAGACTGCCGACTGGCTGGTCGATCTGGGCCCGGAAGGCGGCGCCGGCGGTGGTCGCATCCTGGTCACCGGCACGCCGGAAACCGTGGCTGCCACAGCAGGCTCGCATACCGGACACTTCCTTGCCCCGCATCTGGACATGAAGCCCGCCAAGGCGGCCAAGGCCCAGAGCAATGGCAAGAGCAAACCTGCACTACGGAAGAAGACTGCATGAGTTCCACCCAACCCGTGCCTGAGCAGCGCACGCGCAAGGCCACGACGCAGGAAAGCGCCGCGGCCGTGACGGATGCCCAGGCCACCGAGGCGACGAACACGCCGTTGTTCGTCGCCCCGATTGGCGTACGCTGGCGTGATCTTGACGCGTTCAATCACGTCAACAACGCCAACTACCTCACTTACCTGGAAGAAGCGCGTCTGCAGTGGCTGCAGCACGTGCCAGGCTGGTTCAACGAGCACTCGATGCCGGTGCTGGCCGCCAGCGAAGTGAACTATCGCCGCCCGATCGAATGGCCTGCGCAGTTGAACGTGCAGCTGTTCTGCGAGCGGCTCGGCAACAGCTCGATCACGCTGGCGCACCGCATCGTCGACGCCAGCAACGATGCGCTCTATAGCGACGGCAAGGTCGTGCTGGTATGGATGGATCCCGCCACCGGCAAGCCGGTGCCGTTGCCGCCATCGATCCGCGACGCCGCGCAAGCCGGCGCTTGAACGACCCAGCCGGCATTCGGGGTTAAGCCCACCGGCACCACGGATGCCGCAGCTTCATGCGGCATCCGTACTATCAGCGGCGACCACCCGAAAGGAGTTCGACCGTGATCCCTGTTTCGCTTCGCACCCTCGCCCTTGCCATCCTCGCCAGCACCAGCGCGGGCGCCCTTGCCGCACCGGCGGCAACCTCACTGACGCTCTATCGCAGCGACGACAACGCGCTGTACAGCGCGGGCGACAACGGCTCCGTGCCATCGGGCCATGCCGTGGCGCGCGAAACGCGCCAGCTCGAACTCAAGGCCGGCACACAGGACATAAGCCTCGATGGACTGCCGCAATACGTCGACCCGGAAGCCATTGCACTGACCGTCGACGGCGACGCCGCCAAGGTGCTGTCGCAACGTCTACGCCTGGGCCAGGGCCAGTACGCCGCCTTGGGCAGCCTGATCGGACAACCCGTCGACGTGTATGGGACGAATGGCGAAGTATTGGCCAGCGGCACCCTGCTGCGCGCCGACGCCAGCGGCCTGATGGTGCGCGACACGTCCAGCGCCAACGAACGCGTTGCATTGATCCACGAATACGGCGCGGTCAAGGCGCGCGGCGTGTTCCAGGTGGGCTCCGGCCTGCAACTGCGCGTGGATGCCAGTCGCGCCGGCAAGGCCAATGCGACGTTGAGCTATTCCACCTCGGGCCTGGGTTGGCGCGCCGCCTACGTCGGCACGCTGGCGCCAGGCGACGGCTGCAAGATGCAGTTCGAATCGCGCGCCAGCATCGCCAATCGCAGCGGTCGCGACTGGAACAACGTGCAGCTGATGCTGGTGGCCGGCGAGCCACAACTGGCCCAATCCTCGGGACCGCGCCCGATGATGTTCAACGCGCGCGCCAAGACGGCCGATGCCGCGCTGCCCGAGCAATCCACGCTGGCCGACTACCGCACCTACAGCTTGCCCGGCACGGTCGACCTGCCCGATGGCAGCGTGAGCCAGGTACCGCTGTACGACACGCGGACCATCGCCTGCGAACGCACGTCGCTGTTTGAAACGGGGACCGCCTGGGTCCCACCGCAGCCCATGATCGGCCAGGATGTTTTCACCAACGGCGGCCCTGAAGGCATTTCCAGCACGCTGCAATTCCGCGCATTCGACAGCATCCCCGCCGGCAACCTGCGCGTGCTGTCGATGGATCGCAACGGCACGCCGCAACTCATTGGCAGCGGTCGCGTCAACGACACGCCCAAGGGCAGCGACGCGCATATCACCCTGGGCATGGCGTTCGATTTGCGCGCCAGCCGCGAGCGCACCACTTTCACCGTGGACAAGAACGGCCACCGCCTGGACGAGGCCTTCCGCATCACGCTCACCAATGCCGGCGACACGCCGCGCGTGGTCACTGTGCGCGAGCATCCCCAGCGCTGGCGCCAGTGGACGCTCGCCTCCTCCAGCATCAAACCGAGTGCGCAGACCACCGACACGCTGGAGTTCAAGGTGACGGTGCCGGCCAACGGCAAGGCCACGCTCGATTACGCGGTGCGCTACCAGTGGATGGCGGACGAGCATCCGCAAGGGTGAGCTGCCAGTGAAGAGGCGCGAGTAGCAAGGGAAAGCGGCGGCCAGCCGTCTTTGCTACTCTCGTCCTCCACTCCTGCCAACTCATCCGGCCACTGCCATGCTCAACCTGATCACGCACGACGCCATCGTCGAAATCAACCTGGCACGTCCGCCGGTAAACGCACTCAATGTCGACTTGCTTCGTGCGCTGCGCGATGCGGTGGACAACGCTGTTGCCGGCGGCGCGCGCGGCATCGTGCTGTCCGGCCAGCCTGGCATGTACTCGGCTGGCGTGGATGTGCCTTCGCTGCTGGGTCGCGATCGCGACGGCGTGCGTGAATTCTGGCGCGAGTTTTTCCAGACGGCGTCGACCCTGGCGATGTCGCCGATTCCCATCGTTGCGGCCATCACCGGCCACAGTCCGGCCGGCGGCGCGGTGCTGTCGCTATTCTGCGACTACCGCGTGATGGCCGAAGGTCCGTTCAAGATCGGTCTCAACGAAGTGCAGGTAGGCCTGGTGGTGCCGGAAAGCATCCAGATGGCGCTGCGTCGCATCGTTGGACCGTATCGCGCCGAACGCCTGATGGTGGCGGGCGCCATGATCGAATCCAGCGAAGCGCTGGCGGTCGGCCTGGTGGACGAACTCACCAATGTCGAACAGGTGGTGACGCGTGCCGTGGTGTGGATGCAGGGCATGCTCGCCCTGCCCTCCAACGCCATGCTCAAGACGCGTGCGATTGCACGTGCCGACCTTACGGCCGTATGGGCGCGTCCGGAGCAATTGCCGATCGATGGATTCCTCGATGCGTATTTCCATCCGGAAACGCAGGCTGTGTTGGAAAAGCTGGTTGCGCGGCTGAAGAAGAAAGACTGACCTTGTAGGAGCGCACCCTGTACGCGAACGGCGCCATGCGGCGCCGGGTCGCGCACAGGGTGCGCTCCTACAAAAACCGAGGCTCAGCCGGGCTCAGCGCCCTTGGCTACGGGCCGACTCGCATCGCTCACCCAGCCGCTCCACGACGGCGCGTAAAGACGCGAGCCGGTGAGGCCTGCATGCTCCATCGCTAGCAGGTTGTGGCAGGCGGTGACGCCCGAGCCGCACATATGCACGACGTCGCTGGGCGCATGCGCGCCGAGCAGTGTCTGGAATTCCTGGCGCAGGACATCGGCCGACTTGAAGTGGCCATCCTCTTGCAGATTTTCCGAGAAGGGCCGATTGAGCGCGCCGGGCACATGGCCACCTACCGGATCGATGGGCTCGACCTCGCCGCGATAACGCGGAACAGCACGCGCATCGAGCAACACGCGCTGCGCATCGCCGCGCAGCGCGGCGTGATCGACGATGGCTTGTTCGGCATCGAAATAGAGGCTGACCGGTTGCGGCTCGCGAACCACATCGCCCGACTCGACCGGCATGCCCGCAGCCACCCAGGCCTGGAAACCGCCATCGAGCACGGCAACGTCGCGGATGCCAGAGAGGCGCAACAGCCACCAGAGGCGAGCGGCAGCGAGCGAACCGTTGGCGGCGTCGTAGCACACGACCTGCATGCCTTCGCGCCAACCCCAGCGCGACAGGGATTCGGAGAACGCGGCTTCCAGCGGCAAGGGGTGTCTCCCCAAACCCAGCGGTTTGCGCGAGAGATCGGATAGATCGCTGTCCAGACTCGCGTAAACCGCGCCAGGGATATGCCCTTCGCGATAATCACGCTCACCCTTGCCGACATCACGTTCGCCGCTACCGGGCGCCATCAGGTCGAAACGACAATCGACGATCAACACATCGGCTGGTGCAAGCGCCACCAGTTCCTTGACGTCGATCAAGGTGGTCTTGAGTGTCATGCGCGTCCCATCCTCTGCAGGAGATTGAACACCATGGCGGCAGTGGCACCCCAGATGCGGTGGCCGCCATGCACGAATTCCACCATGTCGCGGCGGTGACCGCGGAAATCCATGGTGTAGCGTTTGAGATTGCGCGGTTCAAGGAAGAACGACAGCGGCACTTCGAATACTTCGGCCACTTCGGCCGGCGCGGGATACAGGCGCGCGTCGCCGTCGATGCGCGCGACCACCGGCGTGACGCTGTAACCGCTGATGGTTTCGAAGCGATCGAGAAAACCCAGCGGTGTCACCAGGCGGCTTTCGAGGCCAATTTCTTCTTCGCTTTCGCGCAAGGCGGTGGCAATCGCGTCGGCATCGCCGGGGTCGGTGCGACCGCCGGGAAACGCCACCTGCCCCGCGTGATCCTGCAGATGGTCGGTACGCACGGTCAACACCAGTCGCGGCTGCACGCCGTCGCGTACACCAACCAGTACGGCGGCCGGGCGACGCGGCGTGTCGCCGATCAACTGGACCATGTCCGAATGATTCCAACCCCGGCCCGTTGGCGGTGACGACAAGGGCAATACTGCGTGACTCAAGTCGGTCAGCAGCTCACCCATCACGGTCGTTTCCGCGGAGGCAGCACGTCGCGCATGTAGCGAAGTCGCTCCTGGTCATCCATGGCCCGCCATCCGGCGATTTCAACACCTGTGCGCAGGCAGCCGATGCAATAGCCGCGTTCGTCCAGCCGGCAGATGCCAATGCAAGGACTGAGGGGATTGCCGGATGGACCAGGGGTGCCGTCTGCCGCTGTCATGCTGCGAGGAACTATCAGCGCGGCACGGAGTGTGCCAGCGAAGCCCCCAGTCTATCGCAAGGGGCGCAGGCCGTCATTCGAACGCCGCCATGGGCGGCAGCGTTCAAGCGGATGCCATTACTTGATCTCGAGCAGCTCGATTTCGAACACCAGCGCTTCGTTCGGCCCGATGCGCGGCGGATCGCCCTTGATGCCATAGGCCATGGCAGGCGGCACGGTGACTTTCCACAGATCGCCGACGTGCATGCGCTGGATCACTTCCTGCCAGCCCGGGATCACCTTGTTGTTCACCACGAAACTCACCGGCGAACCATGCGCCCATGAGCTGTCGAACTCGGTGCCGTCGATCAGCATGGCGCGGAAGTTCACGGTGACCACCGAGCCTTCCGGTACCTGCCTGGTGCCGGTGCCCTGCTTCACCACTTCGTACTGGATGCCCGACGGCAGCTGGATCACGCCCGGCTTGCTGCGGTTGCGCGCCATGTAATCGGCGCTCTTGCGCGCATTGGTTTCCGCCACGCGCTTGAATTGCGCCAGCGCCTGGCTATGCATCTGCTCGTCGAGTTCGCGCAGCTGGTCGTGCATGTCGCGCATCGACACGGTGGGATGCTTTTTGGCGTAGGCGTCCTGGATCGCGCGCAGCAGCGTGGGGATATCCACGTCCGGATCGCCGTTGGCGAACTGGCTGCCGATCTGGAAACCGATGGCGTAGGACAGCTTGGTCTTGTCCAGCTTGACCTGCGACTGATCCTGCGGGGCGCCACTGACCTGAGCATGCGCCAGACCACCCCAACACAGGATGCCCAGAGCTAGCCAACGCAGTTGTGCCATGCCTTCCTCCATTGCGGCTGCAACCTGGCCATCGTAAGCGGTCCGGGCGAATCGTGCAGCGACGCCGGTCCATCCGGCGTCTGTGCCTTCGAACGCCGGAGGCGGCAAAGGTTCCCGCTGCTACCATGGCGCCTTTTCCGCCGGAGTCGAATCATGGCCTATCGCAACCTGGAAATCGCCAACCGCGGCGCGGTGCGCACCATCACCGTCAATCGCCCGGACAAGCTCAATGCGCTCAATCGGGAGACGCTCAACGAGCTGACGCTGGCCTTCACCCAGGCCGCCCAGGACGATGCGGTGCGGGTAGTCGTGTTGGCCGGCGCGGGTGAGAAGGCCTTTGTGGCCGGTGCGGACATCGCCGAGATGAATGGCTATACGCCTGTCCAGGCGCAGAGTTTCTCGCGCACCGGGCAGCGACTGATGAGCCTGGTCGAGCGACTGGGCAAGCCGGTGATCGCGCGCATCCAGGGCTTCGCCCTCGGCGGCGGCATGGAGCTGGCGATGTGCTGTCACCTGCGCGTGGCCAGCGAAAAGGCCAAGTTCGGCCAGCCCGAAATCAACCTGGGACTGATCCCCGGCTTCGGCGGCACCCAGCGCCTGCTGCGCCTGGCCGGTCGTGGCGCGGCGTTGGAGCTGTGCCTGCTGGGCGCCACCATCAACGCCCAGCGCGCCTATGAGCTGGGCGTGGTGACCCGCGTGGTCGCGCCTGAGGCGCTGGATGAAACGGTCAACGCCATGGCCGATCAGTTGGCCGCCGCCGCGCCGCTCGCCGCTGCTGGCATCCTGGACGCCGTGCTGCAGGGTGGCGAAACGAGTATCGATCAGGGTCTGGAGTTTGAAACGCAGGCGTTCGCGCTGGCCTTCGCCACCGAGGACATGCGCGAAGGCACCACGGCGTTCCTGGAAAAGCGCAAGGCGGACTTCAAGGGTCGCTAACGCAAAAAGCGACGGCCAGCGCAGGGCTGGCCGTCGTTGTCATGGCGCGGATCGGGCAGCGCTCAGTGATGGCTGCCGCGGTAATTCTTCTCGCCCGCGGTCACGGCCAGATCCAGACGGTTCTCCGGCGGAGCCAGCGGACAGGTGGCGTACGGCGTGAATGCACACGGCGGGTTGTAGGCGCGATTGAAGTCGAGCACGACCTTGCCGTCCTTCGGTAGATCCGCATACATGAAACGGGCTGCGCCATAGGTGTCCTTGCCGGACGTGCGATCGGCGATGACGAAGAACAGCGAATCGGGTTCTTCCTGGATCGGCATCAGCTCGTAGGTGTGGCCGTCGCGATGGAACACCGCCTTGCCCGGCACCTTTTCCTTGTTGACCGTGCCCAGCACCGAGCCGATCTCCAGCTCGTGCGGCGGGTCGAACGGCACCCAGTCAGCCTCGATGCGCCACGACGGATCGGGCGTGTAGTAATCCAGCCCCAGGAAGTGCGTGCGCGTGTCGGCGTTGCTGTCCTTCACGCGCAAGGCCTTGCGGCCGTCGCGCTCGATCACCAGGAAGCTGGCCGAACCGAATGCCACCACGGACGGCGCGCTGTCACCGGCGTGCATGTCGTCGACCAGCGCCGCTTCGGGCACGCTCTTGCCATCCACGGTGGCCGCGCTGTGCTTGTCGAACACGATGTGCATGCTGCCGTCCTTGGCCAGGGTCACCACGCCCAGGTGGGCCGGACCGGCCGTGAGCACGATGTCATTGTCGGCCGCGCTGCCCACGCGATTGGCGCCTTCCTTCAGCCACTCCAGGCCGATCAGGCTGAGCCAGCCATTGGGTGCGGTGAGGCCGGCAAGACGCTTGTTCTGCCAGTTGACGTTTTGCTGGGAGAAATCCGTCGCCGCAGCGGAGGTAGGGGTCTGAGCTTGCACGGTGGCAACTCCAAGGCTCAAGGCAAAGGCAAGAACGGCGGTACGCAACATGGCAGGCCCCGTCGGAATGAAACAGCAGTATGGCCGTCCATTTACAAACCGGGCAAGCGCCGCTCGGTACAGAAACTCGTCAGCGACCGCGCAGGAACAACTTGTCCAGCTCGGGCAGGCTCAGCTGGGTCCAGGTCGGACGTCCGTGATTGCACTGCCCGGAGCGCTCCGTCGCTTCCATTTCGCGCAGCAGCGCGTTCATTTCCGGAATGGTGAGGCGGCGCCCCGCACGCACCGAGCCATGGCAGGCCATGGTCGAGAGCAGCTCGTTCTCCAACTCCTGCAGGCGACGCGAACTGCCGTGCTGGGCCAGCTCGGAAAGCACGTCGCGACAGAGCTGCGCTACATCGGCGCCTTCCAGCAGGGCGGGAATGCGCCGCACCACCACACCGGACGGACCGCTGCGCGAGAGCTCCATGCCCCATTCCGCCAAGGCCTCGGCGTGTTCCTCGGCCGCGGCGGCCTCTTTCGCACTCACTGCCACATTCATCGGCACCAGCAACATCTGCGAACGCAGGTTGCTGCAGACGCGACCAGCCTTGAGCTTTTCGTAGGTGATGCGCTCATGCGCGGCGTGCATGTCCACAAGGATCAGGCCATGCGCATTTTCGGCCAGGATGTAGATGCTCTTGAGCTGCGCGATGGCGAAGCCCAGCGGCGGCGCTTCCTCTTCGGACGCGTCCGGCATCGGCGCATTGGCAGCGAACGACAACGGCGTGGACACGGTCGCGGGTTCGCCCAGTAGCGCGGCGTAGCCAGCGAGCGGCTCGTCTCGCACGCCCAGGCTCAAGCGGCTCTGGCTCAAGGCATTGGGCCATGCGGGCGCGGCGCTGGCCGATCCCGACGACGGGGCCATGCTGTAGCTGTACGACGGCGCCGCTCCCGCCATCGGCGACTCGGCAGCAGGCAGGCCGACGTTGCCTGCACGCGTCTGCGCGAGCGCTTCGTGCAGGGTGCGAAACAGGAAGTCGTGCACCAGCCGTTGTTCGCGAAAACGCACTTCACTCTTGGCCGGATGGACATTCACATCCACGCCCACCGGATCGAGTTCCAGATACAAGACGAACGCCGGATGACGGCCATGGAACAGCACGTCCGCATAGGCCTGGCGCACCGCATGCGCCACGATGCGATCGCGCACCAGCCGGCCGTTGACGTAGAAGTACTGCGAATCAGCTTGCGAACGCGAGGCGGTGGGCAGACCCACCCAGCCCGACAGATGCAGCCCGGCCGCTGCATGATCGATACGCAGGCTTTGCGCGGGGAATTCCTCGCCCAGCACTTCGGCCACGCGCTGCAAGGCGGCGCTTTCGTCGCGCGCGGCCTTGAGCATGCGCACCGGCTTGCCGTTGTGGCTCAGGCGAAATTCCACCGAGCCGCGCGCCAGGGCGAGCGATTTCAGCAGATCGTCGATATGCGCGAATTCGGTGCGCTCGGCGCGGAGAAATTTGCGGCGTGCGGGCACGTTGTAGAACAAGTCGCGCACTTCCACGCTGCTGCCCTGCGGATGCTGCGCGGGACGTGCCGCCTGCAGCTTGCCGCCATCCACTTCGATGCGGAACGCCGTGTCCAGTCCCTGCGCGCGCGAGGTCAGCGCAAAACGAGCCACCGAGGACACCGAAGCCAGCGCTTCGCCGCGAAAACCCATGCTGGCCACGTGTTCGAGATCGTCGAAGCTGCCGATCTTGCTGGTGGCGTGCGAGGCCACCGCCAGCGCCAGCTCGTCGGGCACGATGCCGCAACCGTCGTCGCGCACGCGGATCAGGCGGGAACCGCCTTGTTCGATATCCACTTCAATCCGCGTGGCGCCGGCGTCGAGGCTGTTTTCGACCAGTTCCTTCACGACGGAAGAAGGCCGTTCGATCACTTCACCGGCAGCGATCTGATTGATGAGTTCGGGAGGCAGGGGACGAATGACTGGCATCGGCGAAGCTTAGAACCTGACGGCCCCCGGCGAAAGCAGAGCGCCGCCCGGAGGCGGCGTTGTTGGTGATTCCTTGAGCAGCCGCTTCAGCCGGCGGGTATGGCCAGCATCATGCCCACGCGTACCGAACTATCGCTTTCCAACTTGTTCGCGTTCTTGATCGCGTTGACGCTGACGCCGTACTGCTTGGCGATGCTGCGCAGGCTTTCGCCCCGCTCCACCCGGTGCAGGTCCTGCACACCATCATCGGCGCGACTCCCGGCACCGGGAGTGGAGGCCATCGCCTGTGCCACGGCACGTGTGGCCTTGGCAGCGGTCTCGTCGTCGCCCTGCGAGCTGGCGACATTCGCCATGCCGTTGCGACGCGAGGCTTGCGCGGCAAACCAGCTGCCCGGCGGCGGCGTCGCCTCGAAATAGCCGCGCACGCCCGTCATCACCGCCGCGGCGAGGCGCGACTGGTGCGAAGGATCACGCAGCTTGCGCTCTTCGTCCGGATTGCTGATGAAGGCCGTCTCGACCAGGATCGAGGGCACATCCGGCGAGCGCAGCACCACGAAGTTGGCGCGCTCCACGTAGCCGCGATGGGTGGGGCCGAGATTTCCCAGCGCCTTCAGCACGTTGCCTGCCACCGATTCGCTGGCCTGCATGGAATAACCCTGCTGCAGGTCGAGCAGCACGGCCGCCAGGCCGTCGTTCTTGTCGTCCAGCGTCACGCCGCCGATCAGGTCGGCCCGGTTCTGGCCGTCGGCCAGCCAGCGCGCCGCCATGCTGGTCTTGCCGCGTGGCGAGAGCACCCACACGGACGAACCCTTGGCGTCGCCGTTGATGAAGGCGTCGGCGTGGATCGAGACGAACAGGTCGGCCGAGTTATTGCGCGCGATCTGGTAACGCTGCGCCAGCGGGATGAAGAAGTCGGCGTTGCGGGTGAGCACAGCTCGCATGCCGGGCTGCTGGTTGATCTGGTCCGCCAGCTGGCGCGCCACCGCGAGGGTGACGTTCTTCTCCAGCGTTCCGCCCGGACCGTGAGCGCCCGGGTCATCGCCGCCATGACCGGCATCGATGGCGATCACCACCTTGCGCTCGCCATTGAGCAGGCTGGCTGCCGCACGCGTCGAGGCCATGCCGCTCTGGGTCGGCTTCAACGAGGAGCGGGTCGAGCTGCGCGACTCGGGCATGGGTGCCGGCGGCGGCATGGCAGCCGGTGGCGGAGCAGCTTCGGGCGCTGCGGCAGCCGAGGCGGAGGCGCTGTCGCCGTCGTCATCCGATGGGGCGGCAGCCGGGATGGGAATATTCGGTACAGGCCGCTTTTCCGGCGACGAGGCCTTAGCCACCGAGCCGCTGCCCGGATAAAGATCGACCACCAAGCGGTAGCCGTACTCCGCCTGCGGCTTGAGCAGGAAGCTTTTGACGTTGCTCGAGGGATCGACCTTGGCGGTCAGGCGGACGTTATTGCCCTGCTTGGCGCCGCTCATGCCCTTGTACAGGCCCGTGGCCGCCGGGTAATTGAAGCCGCCAACGACCGAGCTGCCGTTGATGTCCACCGTAAGCTCGTCGCCGTCCTGGTCGACCTTGTAGGTGACCGGGCCGGAAACATCGAGCACCACGCGGGTGTATTCGGGGCCTGCCCAGACGCGGGCGGACTTCACATCGGCCGCTCTGGCCACGCAAAAAGGCACCATGGCCAGCATGGCCACGGCACTGAGCAGAGCAGGATGCGTCCTATATCCCTTCATGGAGCGGAATTGAAGCCCACCCGCCCGGGGATTGCAATAGGTTTTCCCTTGAATATCCATAACCTGCGTAAGTTTTGTCAGGCGACATCCAGCTATCGGCCGCAAGCCACGCAAACTGAAGGCGAATTCCCTTATGCCTGCCGAGGAAAAAATCTCAGCAAGTACCGATACTTAGGTGATTCGGGCCGCGTTTACGTCAGGCCAGACGCGAGGTGACCGCCGCGCCGCGGGGGGTGCGCACTTCCATGCGGGCATGGCGCCCGCTCCCGGCATAACTGAGGTGCACGACCAGGTCAGGGGCCGGCAAGGCGCCTGCACCACGCTCGGGCCATTCCACCAGCACCAGGGCCGAGGGATCGGACAGCGCGTCCAGACCCAGCCATTCCAGCTCACCGGGATCGGCAATGCGGTAAAGGTCCAGATGCCAGGCCGGCCGTCCGTTGGCGCGATAGGACTCGACCAGGCTATAGGTCGGGCTCTTGATGCGCTCGCCCACGCCCAGGGCGCCGAGCAGTGCACGGGCAAAGCTGGTCTTGCCGGCGCCCAGGTCGCCATGCAGATAGACCACCAGGCCATCATCGAGCGCGCCGGCCAGGCGGGTGGCCAGCGCGGCGGTGGTGGCTTCGTCGGGGAGATTCCAGCTCGGTTCCGTCATGCGTCGATTCCGTTGAGCAGCCGGCGCAGCGGCTCCAGCAAGTCGCTGGCGATCAATCCACGCTCACCGCCGTGACGGGCCGCCAGATCGCCCGCGCGGGCATGCAGGGCAACACCCAGTGTCGCGGCCTGCCAGGCGTCGCAGCCTTGCGCCAGCAGCGCGGCGACGATGCCGGTCAGCAGATCCCCCATGCCGCCGCTGGCCATGCCCGGATTGCCCCAGGGACATACGGCAACACGCCCGTGCGGATCGGCCACCAGACTACCTGCGCCCTTCAGCACCGCGACGACCCGATAGCGCCTGGCCAGTTCGCGCACGGCCGCAAAACGGTCGGCCGCGATGGCCTTGGTATCGCATCCCAGCAGGCGCGCTGCCTCGCCGGGATGCGGCGTGATCACCGCCGGGCGGGAGAACTCGCACGGCTCAAGCGCGAGCAGATTCAGGCCGTCCGCATCGAGCACCAGCGGCAGATCGGCGTCGAGCGCGGTCAACCACAGTGCATGCCCCCACGCTCCCTGCCCCAGTCCGGGTCCCACGGCGAGCACGCTGGCACGCGGCAGCAAGGCCTCCAGCGCCTGCGGCCCGTTTACCTCATGGGCCATCAGCTCCGGCCGGGCGCTGTTGAGTGCGATCAGATGTTCGGCACGGGTCGCGACGCTGACCAGTCCGGCGCCACCGCGCAGGGCCGCTTCGCCGCACAAGCGGATCGCACCGGCCGTGCCGTGATCGCCGCCGATGGCCAGCACGTGCCCGTTATTGCCCTTGTGCGATTGTCGCGCACGCGGCGGCAGCGTCCACGGCTGCATCAGTTCTGCATCCGCACGGGCGTGCTGCCAAAGCGTTTCCGGCAAGCCCAACGACTCCAACTGCACGGTTCCCACATAGCCCGGCGCCAGCCCCGTATAGAGCCCGCGTTTGGGCGCGATGAAGGTCACGGTGACGCTGGCCTGCACCGCCTCGCCCGGCACATCACCGGTATCGGCATTGACGCCCGAGGGCACGTCCAACGCCAACACCGGCGCGCCGGTCGCATGTATGTGCCGGACCAGCGCAGCGACCTCGGTTGCCAGCGCGCGTTGCAGGCCGGTGCCGTACAAGGCATCGACATGCACATCGACCGACGGAAGCGCGACGGCGTCGCTCCACACGTGCACCGTACCGCCGCCGTGCTCGAACTCGCGACGCGCGCGACCAGCGTCGTCGCCACGGCTCTCGCCCAGCGCAAAAACGTCGGCATGCAGTCCGGCCTCACGCGCCAGCGCCGCCAGCAGGAAGCCGTCGCCACCGTTGTTGCCGGGGCCGCAGTACACCGCGATGCGCCGCGCCTGCGGCCAATGCTGGCGCAGGCATACCAGCGCGGCAGCGGCGGCGCGCTGCATCAGTTCGTAACCGGGAATGCCGAGCTCTTCGATGGCGCGGCGATCGAGCGCTCGCACCTGTTCGACGGTATAGAGCTCGTGACGATGGGCGTGGGCAGTCATGCGGGGAATTATAGGCATGCCGGCGCAGGCCTTAGCGCACATACCGCCTACAATAGCCGCATGTCCTCCGTTGCCGCTCCACCTGCCGACTACGCTGCGCTTGCGCTCGATATCAAGCGCTGGGCGCAGGAGCTCGGCTTTGCCGATTGCGGCATCGCCGGCACCGAGCTGGGCGAGGACGAGGTGCACCTGAAGCGTTGGCTGGACGACGGCCATCACGGCGAGATGGATTACATGGCCCGCCACGGCGACAAACGCAGCCGTCCGGCGGAACTGGAACCGGGCACGCTTCGCGTCGTTTCCGTGCGCATGGATTACATTCCGCCGGGCACGCGCAACGCGTGGAATGTCCTGGGCGATGCCGAGGCTGGTTATGTCGCGCGCTATGCGTTGGGCCGCGACTATCACAAGCTCATGCGCAACCGCTTGCAGAAGTTGGCCGAGCGCATTCATGGCGCCATCGGCGACTTCGGCTATCGCGCCTTCGTCGATTCGGCCCCCGTGCTCGAAAAAGCGCTCGCCCGAAATGCGGGACTGGGCTGGATCGGCAAGCACACCGTGCTGATCAACCGCGGCGCCGGTTCGTACTTCTTCCTCGGCGAGCTCTACACCAATCTGCCACTGCCGGTGGACGCACCTGCCAGCGCGCACTGCGGGAGCTGCCGTCGCTGCATCGATATCTGCCCTACCCAGGCGATCGTCGCGCCATACAAGCTCGATGCGCGACGCTGCATTTCGTATCTCACCATCGAATTGCGCGGAAGTATTCCCGAGGAACTACGCGAGCCGATCGGCAACCGCATTTTCGGCTGCGACGATTGCCAGCTGATCTGTCCCTGGAACAAGTTTGCGCAGGATGCGACTGAACCGGATTTCGCGCCGCGTCATCGGCTTGATGGCGCGAAGCTGGTGGAGCTGTTCGGCTGGAGCGAGCAGGAATTTCTGCAGCGCACGGAAGGCATGGCCATCCGTCGCACCGGTTACGAAGGCTGGCTGCGCAATATCGCGGTGGCGCTGGGCAATGCGCCTCATTCGGATGAAGTGCGGGATCGGGCCTGTCGCGCACAGGGTGCGCTCCCACAGTTCCTATTTATTAGACCTTGCGGCGTGCCTGGATTTCTTCAATCAGCGCCTGCGTGGACGAATCCAGTCCTGCGACCTTCTTCGCCCCGCCCTCTTCCAACGCCGGCAGAATCTGCCGCGCAATCGACTTGCCCAGCTCCACGCCCCACTGATCGAACGCGTTGACACCCCACAGGTGGCCAAGCATGAACACCTTGTGCTCGTACAACGCGATCAGTGCACCGAGGCTTTCCGGCGTGAGCGCGTCCAGCAGCATCACCGTGCTGGGTCTATCGCCCGGGAAAGTGCGCTGCGCGGCCAGCACGCGACGCTCTTCGTCAGTACCCGACTTCGCTTCGGCGAGCGCTTCGTCGAACGTCTTGCCCAGCGCAAGCGCAGCCGCCTGGGCGAGCAAGTTCGACAACAGCGCCTCGTGGTTTGCGGTGAGATCGTGCGCCGGCTTCACCACGCCGATGAACTCCAGCGGCACCACATCGGTGCCCTGGTGCAGGGACTGGAAATACGCGTGCTGCGCATTGGTGCCCACGCTGCCCCACACCACCGCCGAGGTCGGCTGCGCCACCGGCTGGCCTTGCTTGGTGACCTGCTTGCCCAGGCTCTCCATTTCGAGCTGCTGGAGATAGGAGGTGAGATCAGTCAGCAGGTCCGCGTACGGGATGACAGCGCGACTGCCGCGACCTTGCACGTCGCGGTTCCAGTACTCGACCAGACTCAACAGCACCGGCAGGTTTTCCGACCACGCCGCGCTGCGGAAATGGTCGTCCACGAGCGCCGCGCCCTTGAGCAACTCATGGAAGTTGTACGAACCAATCGCCAGCGCGAGCGACAGGCCCACGGCCGACCACACGGAAAAGCGGCCACCGACAAAATCCCACATCGGATAAACCTGTGCCGCCGGAATGCCCCACTTTTCCGCCTCGGCGACATTGGCGCTCACGGCGAGAAAGTGGCGCGACACGGCAGCCTGGTCGCCGTCGTAGGCGCGGCTGATCCACTCGCGCATCACGTTGCCGTTGAGCAAGGTTTCCTGCGTGGTGAAGGTCTTGGAGACCACGATCACCAGCGTGCGCTTGGGATCGAGCTGATGCATCAGCTCGTAGGCGGACTGGCCGTCCACATTGGTGAGGAAATGACTGCGCAGCCCCGGCACGTGATACGGCGTGAGCGCGCGGGCAGCGAGGCGCGGCCCGAGGTCCGAGCCGCCGATGCCGATGTTCACGATGTCGGTGATGCCGGGCGCCACGCCGAAGGCGCTGGCGTCGCCGAGCTCCACGGCCTTGACCAGCGCATCGATGCGCTTGAGCGTGGCGTCGATTTCCTTGAGCGCATCGCGCGGTGCGGGCGAAGGCAATTGCGAACCGCCGGCGCGCAGCGCGGTGTGCAGCACCGCACGGTCTTCGGAGGTATTGATGGGCTGGCCGGAGAACATCGCATCGCGCGCTACCTGCCAGCCGCTGGCTTCGACGTGCGCGCCGAGAGCGTCTAACGCGGCCTGGTCGAGCTTCTGGCGACTAAGGTCCAGCAGGATTGGCCCGAGGCGATGGCGCAGGCGCTTGCCGCGGGCGGCGTCCTTCAGCAATTCCCGCAGGTGCGTGCCTGCGAGCCGGTCAACGTGTTCTGCGAGAAAAGACGGACGGCGCTCGGACGACATGGGAACTCATGCTCGGCGAAGGGGGACGTCGATCTTACGCAGCTTCGCGCACCCTTTGCCAGCAGATTGTTGCACCGCACCCAGGCCCCGCCCTGAGGCGAGGCGCAAAGCGTCAGGCCGCGGCCATCTGCTTGGGAATCGACCGATTGGTGTGCGAGATGGCGTTGTTGGCGTCCACGTACACCAGGGTCGGCTGGAACTGCTCGAGCTCGGCCTCGGACAGCTGGCAGAACGCGGCAATGATCACCAGGTCGCCCGGCTGTGCGCGGTGCGCGGCGCTGCCGTTCACCGAGATGATGCCCGAGCCTTCCTCGGCGCGCAGCGCGTAAGTGACGAAGCGCTTGCCGTTGTTGATATTCCACGCATGGATCTGCTCGTACTCGCGAATGCCGGAGGCATCGAGCAACAGGCCGTCGATGGCGATGGAGCCTTCGTAATGGAGCTCGGCATGGGTCACCGTCGCACGGTGAATCTTGGCCTTGAGCATGTTCAGGTTCATGACTTCAGTTTCCGGCAGGAATTGCCCGCGTAGCCCACTATTATCCCGCCGAGACGCGCCGCGTCGCAACATGGGGTCCCGGCAGGCCCTTGATGGGGTCGGTCAGTCGAAAGGCAAGTTGTCGATCAGGCGGGTCGAGCCCAGCCGGGCCGCGATCAGGGCGACCAGGCCTTCGGTCTCGCCGTCGACCGGTTCAGCCAGGTCTTCGGAGCGCCGAATGACGGCGTAATCAGGGTCGAAACCGGCCCGGGCAAGCTTGGAAGCCGCCGCCTGCTCCACCACCGACCAGGCGTGCCCCTTGGCGATGAGATCGCGCATCTGCTGCAGGGTGGCGTAGATCTGCGGCGCCAGGGTGCGGTGCTCGGCCGAGAGGTACTGGTTTCGCGAGCTCAAGGCGAGGCCGTCCTCGGCACGCAGCGTGGGCGCCGCAATGATCTTCACCGGCAGCGAGAGATCGCGAACCATCCGCTCGATCACCTTGAGCTGCTGGAAATCCTTCTGGCCAAACACGGCCAGATCCGGCTCCACCAGGTTGAACAGCTTGCACACCACCGTAGCCACGCCGTCGAAATGCCCCGGGCGATGGGCACCCTCGAGCGTTTCGGTGAGTTGCGGCACATGGATGCTCACGCTGTTCTGCGCGCCGAACGGGTACAGCGTGGGCACTTCCGGGGCAAACAGCAGGTCGCAGTCCTGTTCGGCCAACCCCACCTGATCCTGCACCAGGGTGCGCGGATAACGCTCGAAGTCTTCGTTCGGGCCGAACTGGGTGGGATTGACGAACACGCTGGCCACTACCCGATCGGCGCGGGCTCGGGCCAGTTTGATCAACGAATGGTGACCGGCGTGCAGGTTACCCAGGGTGGGCACGAAACCCACCGTAAGGCCCTGGCCGCGCCAGCCGCGGATGGTGGCGCGGAGCGCCGCGGCATCTTGCACAGTCTGCATGTCTTTGAGCTCTGCTGCCTCAGTCGAAGCAATGTTCCGGCGCCGGGAAGGCGCCACTGCGCACATCCTCGGCATAGGCCGCGATCGCCGCAGCCACAGAGTCGCGTCCTGCGAGGAAATCCTTGCTGAACTTGGGTCGCTTGCCGGGCGTCACCGCCAGCATGTCGTGGATCACCAGCACCTGCCCGTCGCAATGCGGGCCGGCGCCGATGCCAATGGTAGGAATGGACACAGCCTGCGTGATGCGCTCGCCCAGTGCGGTGGGAATGCCTTCCAGCACGAGCAGGTCGGCGCCCGCGGCTTCCACCGCCTTGGCGTCCTCGACCAGGCGGTCGGCGGCGTCCTGCGCGCGGCCCTGGATACGGAAACCGCCGAACTTGTGCACCGATTGCGGCGTCAGGCCCAGGTGCGCGCATACCGGAATGGCGCGCTCGACCAGCGCGGTGATCACTTCGAGAATATGCGGCGAGGCGCCCTCGATCTTCACCATCGCAGCGCCACCCTCGCCCACCAGCTGCGCGCCGGCTTCCAACGCGTGGGCGACATCGCGATCGGCCATGAACGGGAAGTCGGCGATGAGCAAAGTGGCATTGAGTCCGCGCGACACGATGCTGGTGTGATAGACCATGTGGTCCAGCGTCACCGGCAGCGTGCTCTTGTGGCCCTGGATCACCATGCCAAGCGAGTCGCCCACCAGCGCCACGTCGACGCCAGCCATTTCCAATTGCGCCGCGAAACTCGCGTCGTAACAGGTGAGCATGACGATGCGTTGGCCTGCTTCCTTCATCGCGCGCAACGCCGGCACGGTGACCGGCTTGCGCGTGGGGGCGTTCGCTTTTTGCGAGTACACGACAATTCCCTAGAACGGAGGCAGGCGCGGATTATCCCGCGTGTGGCGTGAAGGGCTCAAGGCAGACGCTCGCAACCGGTGGTTTCGATGCCTGCCAGCAGATCCGCCACCTTGCCCTGGCCCGGCAACTCCAGCGTCGGCGCCAGGTCGTTCAGTGGCAACAGTACAAAAGCACGCTCAGCCATGCGCGGATGAGGCAGCGTCAGGCGATCGTCCGATAGCACGACGCCGTCCATGTGCAGCACATCGAGATCAAGCGTGCGCGGGCCCCAGCGCTCGCCATCGCGCACCCGGCCGGCATCGCGCTCGATCTTCAGCAAGGCATCGAGCAGCTGGTGCGGCGTCAGTCCGGTATCGATCTGAGCGACCGCATTGATGAAGGCAGGTTGATCGAGCACGCCCCAGGGAGGCGTGAGATACAGCGCTGAGCGGGCGAGCAAGCGGGTTTGCGGGAGTGCATCCAGCGCGCCGAACGCGCCCAGCACGTGTCCTTGCGCGTCGCCTAGATTGCTGCCCAACGCAATGAACGCAACCGTCACGCGGGATCCGACTTGTTGCCCGCCTTCGAGCTCGGCTTGCGACGACGGCGCTTGCGCGGCTTGGCGGCCGGCGCAGCGCTTTCCACTGCCGAACCCGACGCGCTGCCCGACAAGGCCGCCGCCAGCGTTTCGTGCGGCAACTGCTGCGCGTGCTGCCACCATGCGCCGAGCTCGCGCACCGCGGGGGATTCCTCCGCACGCAGCAGCAGGAAGTCGAAGGCGGCACGGAAACGCGGATGCGTCATCAGGCGGAATACGCGCTTGCGCTGCACTTGTTCAAAGCGCGGCTGCATGCCCCAGATTTCTTCCATGGTCAGCGTGAAACGACGCGGGATCGCCACGCGCTGGCATTGCTCGACGATGACGTGGGTGGCGGCGCGTTCCCACGCGGCCACTGGCTCCATGCCCTTGGTGATCCAGGTATGCGCCAGATCGCGCACTTCGCCCCACAGCAGCACGGCGAACAGGAAGGCCGGCGTCACCGACTTACCTTCGGCGACGCGTGCATCGGTATTGGCCAGGCCCTGCTCGATCAGCGCACGCAGCGCCTTGTCGCCGCGCTTGAGCGCGCGTGCCGTGGCCGGAAACATGAACTTCAGCAGGCCGGTCTGTTCGAGCATGTGGAAGCTCTTGAGGCCATGCCCTGACAGGAACAGCTTGAGCGACTCGTCGAACAAGCGCGCCGGCGCAGCGTCGGCCAGCAGTGGCCCGAGCTCGTCGAACGGCGCCGCGGCGGCCGCGTCGATGCGGAAATTGAGCTTGGCCGCGAGGCGCACGGCACGCAGCATGCGCACGGGATCTTCGCGGTAGCGCGTTTCCGGATCGCCGATCAGGTGCAGCACGCGGTCCTGCACGTCCTGCATGCCGCCGACATAGTCGCGCACCGAGAAATCGCTGATGTCGTAGTACAGCGCGTTGACGCGGAAGTCGCGACGGATCGCGTCCTCTTCGATCGAGCCCCACACGTTGTCGCGCACGATGCGGCCGTCGACGATGTGGCGATCGCCCTCGCCTTCTTCTTCGCCGGTGCCACGGAAGGTGGCCACTTCGATGATTTCCGGACCGTACACCACGTGGGCCAGCCGGAAACGGCGGCCGATCAGGCGCGAATTGCGGAAGAGTTTCTTGACCTCGTCGGGCGTGGCGTTGGTGGCCACGTCGAAGTCCTTGGGATGACCGCCCAGCAGCAGGTCGCGAACGGCGCCTCCCACCAGATAGGCCTGGTAGCCGGCCTCGTTGAGGCGATAGAGCACGCGCAGCGCTGCCTTGCTGATGTTCTTGCGCGAAATCACGTGCTGCTCGCGCGGGATGATGCGCAATGCAGGCGTGGCGTTGGTCCTTGCGTCGTGATTCAAGCGGTCTGGATCCTTGCAGGCGCTTAGCGCCATTCAAAGCGATCAATGCGGCATCGTTCCGCCGCCTCCACATTCCACCATGCCCCATAGGGCCGGTGGCCGTCCGCCCGGTCGGTCCTTGAGCCCCTGAGGGCATTGCCGGGCGAAGCAATTCCGCTATACTAGCGCGCTCCGGTGCATTTCGCTCCCTTCGTCTAGTGGCCTAGGACACCGCCCTCTCAAGGCGGGAACACGAGTTCGAACCTCGTAGGGAGCGCCACTTCCGGCCTGGCACGGGCCCCGGCTCATTCAAGACAGGCACGAGAGCGTATGACTTTTGTCGTCACCGACAACTGCATCAAGTGCAAATACACCGACTGTGTCGAAGTTTGCCCCGTCGACGCCTTCCACGAAGGCCCCAACTTCCTCGTGATCGATCCGGACGAGTGCATCGACTGCACCTTGTGCGAGCCGGAGTGCCCGATCAACGCGATCTATCCGGAAGACGACGTGCCCGCCGGACAGGAAAGCTTCACTGCGCTGAACGCGGCGCTGGCCAAGAGCTGGCCGGTCATCACCGAGCGCAAGGACGGCCTCGCCGACGCCAAGGACTGGGAAAACAAGCCCAACAAGCTCGACCTGCTCGAACGCTGAACGCCGTCCCGGACGCTGTACCCCTCCGCAGGACACCCCGGTTCGCGCATAAAAAAACGCCGCCCTTGAGGCGGCGTTTTTATTGGCCGTAAGGCAACGGATCAACCGCCGCCCATGCGACCCTTGAGGGTATCGATCACCTTGGCCACCGCGGCGGCATCGCCCTGGGCGCGCACTTCGCTGGCCTTCTCGCCGCTGGTGCCCACGGTCAGCAGCACCTGGCGCGGCTTGGCGCCCGGGGCATCCGCAGACTCCTTGGACTTGCCGTTGAACATGCTGCTGAAGAAGCCCTTCTTCTGGGTCGGCTGATCCGATGCGACCACGCTAAGCGTATAGGTGTGCGCGTCATCGTCGTGCCCCACCACCTGGCCAATATCACCATTCTCCAGGGCCTGACCCACGCGACGATAGGTGTTGTCGATGCTGTCGTTCAGCACAAAGCCGTCAGCGATCTGGGCGCTGCTGCTGCCGACCCGAGCGGTCGCACCATTGGAGGTCGGGTTGTTGGCGCCCGCTTCCGGAATGACCAGCGCGGCGCTGGTGGAAGGCGTATCCAGGCCCGGCGGAATTTCCAGCGGCGACTCCTGTTTGGCCGTTTCCCAGGCCTTCTGCGAACGGAACATGCCGCAGCCGGAGAGCAGCAAGGCAGACAGGGCCAGTACCGGCAGGGCCACGACAAGCGGGGATTTCTTCATGTAAGCAGATTCCGTAGGAGTATCAGTTGCCCGAAATGTCAGGCCGCATTCGCCAAGGATGCCAGACCCGCCAGCGCTTCGCGAAGTCGCGCGCGGTCCGGACCATCCTCCAATTCAACCAAAGGCAGGCGTGGCGCCGCCAATCCCAAGCCCAGCGGCGGCAATCCGGCTTTCACAGCAATCGGGTTCGGCGCGCAGTTGAGCGCCGAAACCAGCGGCGCCAGCACGGCGTCGCAACGCTGTGCTTCAGCCCGATCGCCTGCCGTGGCGGCATCGCACAACATGCGAAACGCGCGAGGCACCAGATTGGCTACCACCGAGATCGTCCCCGCCGCGCCAGCGAGCATCGCCTTGCAGGCCGTGCCGTCGTCACCGGACAGATAGACGAAATCCGGCCGCGCAAGTTCCGCGATGGCGCGAATCCTTTCATCGGTGCCCAGCGCTTCCTTGAGGCCCACGATGGCCGGGTGGTCGCGCAGTTCAGCCACCGTTGCCGGCAGCAGGTCGCAACCCGTGCGCGCCGGCACGTTGTACAGCACCACCGGCAGGCCGCCATGGTCAGCCACTTCGAGGAAATGGCGACGCAGGCCTTCCTGGGTCGGTCGCACGTAATACGGAGCCACCACCAGGGCCGCATCAGCACCCAGCGCTTTCGCACGCCGCGTGAGCGCCACGGTCTTGGCCGTGCCCGCCTCGCCGGTACCGGCAAGGACCATCATGCGGCCGGCCACCCGTTCCACGGCAAACGCGAGCAGGCGCTCGTATTCGTCGTGCTCGAGCATATGGGCCTCGCCGGTTGAACCGGCCACGACCACGCCTTCGGTTCCGCCGTCGATCTGGTAGTCAAGCAGCTTTGCGAAAGCCGCAAGATCAAGCGCCCCGTCCGCCGCGAACGGCGTGACCAGCGCACAGATGCTTCCGCGAATGTTCAAGACCGGCTCCGCCTGAAACTCAAACCCGGCATGTTACCGGAAAAGCTTGTTCAGCCAATACAGAGCCCTGGGCCGGCCCTGCCAGCGCCATCCCGCGTCCGAATTCACCCTGGACGGCCCGCCCAAGACCATGGAGCGGGCGCAGTCCTGGATTTCCCCTCAATGGGCGTTCGGACCGATCAGCAGGGGTTTCGGGATGGTGGTATGCAACATCTCATCCTTCATCTGCATCGTGGCCGCGCGATCGCGCTCCATATCGCTGTACTTGCGACAGGTGGTCTTCGGAAGATGGGACCCGGTGGGTTGTTCGTGTACGCAGATCTCTTTGTCGCCGTCGCGGCGGGTAAGGATCGCATTGATCTCGGACTGGTCGTTGTAGAGCTGGATCTTGGACTTGTCGTCCATGGCGTCGACCTTGGTGAACCGATCCAGGAGCGACTGCATATCACCAAGGTCCTTGGTGACGGTGCCGCGCTCCTCAGCGTTGACGAACTCAAAGCGGCCGCCTGCCTGCATCTGTTCGCGCACGTGGTCGGCCACAGGGGCGAATGTATCCCTCGTATCGGCCTTGACGTCAGGCGGTGGCGGGCTCTTCGCCAGCAGCGAAGTCGCAGGAACAAGAAACACCAATACCGCAACAGCAAGCTGCGCACGCACCAACTTCATGATCTAACCCCCTGGTTGTCTTAGCCGAAACAAACGCCATCCCGATGCGTCAATGCGTACCCAGCGCCGAGGACGGAGCCGCCTCTCGCATCGTATGCAGCATGGCATCCTTCATGTTGAGCATGTCCCGCCGCTCGCGCTCTATCTGGGCGTAGTTGCGGCAGGTGGTCTTGGGAAGATGAGATCCCGTCGGCTGCTCGTGCGTGCAGATTTCGCGTTCGCCGTCGCGCCTGGTGAGCAGCGCGTTCACTTCCGACTGATCGTTGTAGAGCTGGATCTTGGACTTGTCGTCCATCGCATCGACCTTGCCGAAGCGGTCGAACAAGCCATGCATGTCATTCATATCGTGCTCGACCGTCTCGCGCTCTTCCGCGGTCAGGAACTCGAAACGTCCGCCCGCGCCCATCTCCTGATGGACATGGTCCATGACCCCTTCGAACTTCTCTTTGGTATCTGCCTTGACGTCCGGCGGCGTTGGATTTTTGGCATACGCCAGCGCCTGCGAAAACGGGATTGCCATGGCGGCAACCATCAACCACGCATGCACGTGCTTCATAATCCGCTCCCCATTGATGAGCCCCTAGGACGGCGGCGCGACCGCCAAAATGTTACGCCCGGCCTGGCAGGCAGTCAAAAAGCGACTTTCAGCCGGCCAGAGGACTTACTTGCGAGTCTCTGGCAGCGGCAAGTAAGCTCAACCGACGTGCTTTCTTGACCCGCATCGTGCGGGAGCGCCACAGGTGGACTCCTTGAATCGTTCTTCCGCGCGCACCGGCAGCGACAACCAGCTGCTGATCCAGACCCTGACTCCCTCCACAAGCGCGCCCTTGCTGACGCTGGCCAAGCGTATTGCCGAAGCCGGCTGCAACCTCGCCGATGCGCGGGTGTCGGCGATCGGCGCCGATACCTCGCTGACCCTGCTCGCCACCGGCGCATGGGACGCCGTGGCCAAACTCGAAACCGCGCTGGCCAAGACGGCCCGGGACGAAGATCTGCGCCTGTCGTTTTATCGCACCGGTCCGCGCGAGCACCACTCGCACCTGCTTCCGTATCTGATCGAGGTGATCTCGGCCGATCGCCCGGGCATCCTGGTGAAGATCATCGACTTCTTCGACCGCCGCGACATCGTCATCGAGCAGCTGAGCTCGCTGCGTTACCAGGCGATGCAGACGGGTGCGGACATGTTCCAGGCACAGATCACCATCGGCATTCCGGCGGCCACGCATATTGCCGCGCTGCGCGATGACTTCCTGGAGTTCTGCGATGGCCTGAATCTCGACGCCATCATGGATCCGGTGAAATTCTGAGCGGCGGATGTCGCGCGGAAAACCGGTTTTCCGGCGTGCTCGCCGGGTCCTTGAGCATGCTCCCTGAGGCGCCCTGCTGCAAGGACTGTCATTCCCTACACGGCAAGCGCTAGTCTCTGACCTCAAGAGCAGTACCGGAGAGATGGCATGCAGCAGGCGGGTCGATTTGCACCGATCGCAGGGCGAGCCCTGACCGCCTTTGCACCCACCTCCGCTGTCTCGTTTCCCTTGATTGACGACACCCAGTCGAAGCCGGCCGCGGCCTCGCAGGAGAACCTATGCCCGAAGTTGGCAAGAAAGTCCCCAAACTCAAAGGCCTCACCGGCGATGGCAGCGAACTGAAGCTGGACAGCCTGAAAGGCCAGTGGGTGGTGGTGTACTTCTACCCGAAGGACAGTACCCCCGGTTGCACCAATGAGGCCAAGGATTTCCGCGACCTCTACCCGAAGTTCAAAAAGCGTCACGCGCAGATCATCGGTGTTTCGCGTGATTCGGTGAAATCCCACGCCAACTTCGCCACCAAGCAGGAACTGCCGTTTCCTCTGGTTTCCGACCCTGATGAGACCTGGTGCAACGCTTTCGACGTGATCCACGAGAAGGTGCTGTACGGAAAACGTCATATGGGTGTTGTACGAAGCAGCTTCCTGATCGATCCCGAAGGCAGGCTGGCCCAGGAATGGCGCAACGTGAAAGTCCCAGGGCACGCCCAGGCCGTGCTCGACGCCATCCCCGCCCAGTGACCCGCGATCTCCTTTTTCGCCATGCCGCTGCCCGTCCCGCCGGGACGACTCCCTATCGTGCATGGCATCCCGGCCCATCGGCCGACTTCCCGCGGCACGCCGCATGCCGCGGTTCTTCCACCTCGCACTCTCAAGAGGTTTCTTCCGTATGACCGGAAGCAAGCGCATCTACGCTCTCGACACCAATGTGTTGCTGCACGATCCGACTTCGCTGTTCCGCTTTGAAGAACACGATGTCTTCATCCCCATGACGGTGTTGGAGGAACTGGACGAAAAGAAAAAGGGCGCCTCCGAGGTTTCGCGCAATGGTCGTCAAGTCAGCCGCTTCCTCAATGAACTGATCGTGCGTGGCAACGGCCACGGCATCAGCAACGGCCTGGAGTTGTCCAACCCCGAAGGGGTCAATCTCAAACGCGGCGGCGCGGTAGGCAGGCTGTATTTCCAGCAGCGCACCACCAACGGCCACGGCAAGGCAGACAACCTGATCCTGTCGGCGGTGATCGAACTGCGCGACCAGAATCCCGACCGCTCGGTCGTGCTGGTCAGCAAGGACATCAACCTGCGCATCAAGGCCAAGATCTACGGCATCGATGCGGAAGACTATGAAAACGACCGCGCGCTGGATGACTTCGCGCTGCTTTACACCGGCTCCACCGAGCTGGGCGAGGATTTCTGGGACAAGCACCCCGAAGTGCAGTCGTGGAACGAACGCGGTCGCACCTTCTACAAACTCGACCGTCGCGACGATGAAGACTGGTATCCCAATCAGTGCCTGTTCCTGCCTGGCGACAACAGCGTGGAACTGCGCGTGCTGCATGTGGACGACGCCAAGGCCACCCTGGTGTTGCTGGACGATCACAGCCACGCCAATCACGCCGTGTGGGGCATCGCGGCGCGAAACCGCGAGCAGAATTTCGCGCTCAATGTGCTGATGGACCCGGATGTCGACTTCGTCACCCTGCTCGGCACCGCCGGCACCGGCAAGACCCTGCTCGCGCTTGCCGCCGGCCTGGCGCAGGTGATGGACCAGCAGCGCTATCGCGAAATCATCATGACGCGCGCCACCGTCTCGGTGGGCGAAGACATCGGCTTCCTCCCCGGCACGGAAGAAGAAAAGATGACGCCGTGGATGGGAGCGCTCACCGACAACCTCGAAGTGCTCGCCAATCCGGAGGAAGGCGGCAGCTGGGGACGCCAGGCCACCAACGACCTGCTCGCCTCACGCATCAAGATCCGCTCGCTGAACTTCATGCGCGGCCGCACCTTCCTTTCGCGCTATCTGATCATCGACGAAGCGCAGAACCTCACGCCCAAGCAGATGAAGACGCTGATTACGCGTGCAGGTCCCGGCACCAAGATCGTCTGCCTGGGCAACGTCGAGCAGATCGACACGCCCTACCTCACGGAAACCACTTCGGGCCTCACTTACGCGGTGGATCGATTCAAGCACTGGGAGCACTCGGCGCATATCACCTTGCGTCGCGGTGAGCGTTCGCGCCTGGCGGATTTTGCGTCGGAAGCGTTGTAAGAGAAACCGAGTTGCTCCGACGACCATCGGAGCAACTTCCCTCACTGTGGGAGCGCACCCTGTGCGCGACGGCACTCCGGTCGTCACCGCTCCGTAGGCTTGTCGCGCACAGGGTGCGCTCCCACAATTAGCGCCTATGATGCGCTGTTCTTCGACACGCCCGTCATTTGGCGCGCAGCAGAATTCGAAGACACCCATATCCAAATCCAAGACACACCATGCCCCACATCGCCCCGCCCATCGCCCTCACCATCGCCGGCTCCGATTCGGGTGGTGGCGCCGGTATCCAGGCCGATCTCAAAACCTTCCACGCTCGCGAAGTGCATGGCCTCTCGGTGATCGCGGCGATCACCTCGCAGAACACGCAAGGCGTTACCGCCGTGCACACGGTTCCGCTGAAACACATCCGCAGTCAGCTGGACGCCGTGTTCGACGACTTCGCCATCGGCGCCGTGAAGACCGGGATGCTGGGAAGCGCCTCGGTGACCAGGCTCGTGGCGAAGGAGATGCGCGCACGCAAACCCGCGTGGCTGGTGGTCGACCCGGTGATGATTTCCACCAGCGGTGCGCGACTGCTCGATGAGGACGCGGTTGAGGCCATGGTCGAAGAACTGATTCCGCTGGCCGATGTGCTCACGCCCAACCTGCCCGAGGCAGAAGCCTTGCTGGGTAAAAAATTGCGCAAGGCGCAGGATTTCGACCGTGCCGGCAAGGCCCTGCTCAAGCTCGGCGCCCGTACCGTGCTGCTCAAAGGCGGCCATTCGGACGAACGCCAGGTGATCGACCGTTTCTACGACGAAAGCGGCGTGATGGAGCTGCGCCATCGGCGTCTCCCCATCGAAGGTCATGGCACGGGCTGCACGCTGGCCTCGGCCATCGCGGCGGAGCTGGCCAAGGGCCATGCGCCGCGCTCGGCCGTGCGTCGCGCCGTGGCCTACGTGCAGCGCGCGCTCGAACGCAGCTATCGCCCGGGCGGCGGCGAGGTTCACGTGCTCGGCCATTGATGCGGCCAATCCGCACGGTCGCTGAATCGGCGTCCGGGTGGGTACGGCCCCAGGGAGTAGAATGGCGGCTTCCGCTCGCCGCCATGACTCGTCCATGATCCTTGCCCCGCGCCTCGTACTGTTGATCCTGTTCGCACTGTTCGCATTGTGCGTGCTGCTGGTGCATCTGCGCGGTCGCGCCAGGCTGCGCTTCGATCGTCAACTGGTGGATCACTCGGCGGTGTTCGCGCCGTACAACCTGCTGATGTACGCGTTCTCGGCAGTGCCCGCCACCCCCATCCTCGATCGCCGCGGCTTTCCCCAGCTCGATCTGCTGCAGGCCAACTGGCAGGCCATACGCGAAGAAGCACTGCACCTGTTCGACGAGGGCTTTATCCGCGCCGCGGAAAAGAACAACGACGCCAGCTTCAACAGCTTCTTCAAGCAGGGCTGGAAGCGCTTTTATCTGAAGTGGTACGGCGAGCCGCTGGCCTCGGCCGAAACGCTGTGCCCCCGGACAGTAGCCCTGCTCAATGCCATTCCCAGCGTGAAAGCGGCGATGTTTGCCCTGCTCCCGCCCGGCAGCAAGCTCAACCCGCATCGCGACCCGTTCGCCGGTTCGCTGCGCTACCACCTGGGCCTGATCACACCCAACTCCGAAGACTGCCGCATCTTTGTCGATGGCGAGATGCACAGCTGGGGCGATGGCAAGGACGTGGTGTTCGACGAAACCTACGTGCACTGGGCGGAGAACCGCACCGACCAGACGCGCGTGATCCTGTTCGCCGACGTCGAGCGTCCGTTGCGCACGCGCTTCATGAATGCCATCAATCACCGCGTGGGTGCCTTCATGGGCAAGATCACCGCGTCCCCCAACACCGAATCGCCGGAAGAAAAGACCGGCTTCGTCAACCGCATGTTTGCGCTCAACCAGCGCAGCCGCGATCGCAATCGCGCGTTCAAGAAGAAACATCCCAAGCTGTTCCGCACGGCAAAATACATCGGCATGCTGGTGCTGATCTGGATCATCTTCCTGGCGCCCTGGCCGTTCTTTCGCTGAGCGGTCACGAATCGCGATACTCGCGCGTCCTTGAGGTGTCTTCCTGTCGGAGAACGTCATGGACGCTGCCACCACCACCTTCCAGCACCACCGTCCGCGCCTGCTGGGCCTGGCCTACCGCATGCTCGGCACCCAGGCCGATGCCGAGGACGTGTTGCACGACGCCTGGCTGCGCTGGCACCAGCAGGACGCCACCGCCCTGGACGACGCCGAGGCGTGGCTGGTCACGGTGACCACCCGGCTGTCGCTCGACCGCCTGCGCCGCGCCAAGACCGAACGCCAGCACTACACCGGCCCCTGGCTCCCCGAGCCGCTGGTGGAAGAGACGCAGCAGCCGGAAGCGGTGCTGGAGCGCACGGAAAGTCTCAGCCTGTCCTTCCTCGCCCTGCTAGAACGCCTGAGTCCGGAAGAACGCGCCGCCTTCCTGCTGGTCCAGGTGTTCGATTACAGCCACGGCGAAACGGCCCAGATGCTGCAGATCGGCGAAGACGCCTGCCGCCAGCGCGTCCATCGCGCACGCCAGCGCCTGCGCGAAGGACGCCCGCGCTTCACCCATGCGCCGGACGTGCAGCGCCGCCTGCTGGCCAAGTTTCGCGATGCGCTGGAAAGCGCCAGCGTCCAATCCCTGCAGGCGCTGTTTGCCGAAGACGCCGTCCACCTGGCCGATGGCGGCGGCAAGGCTCGCGCCACGCTGCGCCCGCTGCATGGCGCTGACCGCATCGTGCGGCTGTACGCCATCATCGCCCAGCGCTATCGCGACTATTCGATCGTGCACCGGCTGCAGTGGCTCAACGGGGCGCCCGCGCTGCTGACCTGGGTGAATACCAAGCTCTCGACGGTCGCGTGGATCGAAACGGACGGCGAGCGCATCACCAGCATCCACTCGCTGCGCAACCCGGACAAACTCGCGCGCCTGGAAGCTGTCACGAATCCGCAGGCTGGTACGTCTTTGTCATGAGCGGCCACGGTGGCCGCATGCCAAGGAACCCGTCATGTCCAAGCGTCTTTCGTTTATGAAGTACCCCCAGGCCCTCAAGCCGCTGCTCGACTTCAGTGCGGCGATGCATGAAAGCGGCCTGGAAGCCCCGCTGGTGGAGCTGGTGTTGATGCGCGTGTCGCAGATCAACGGCTGCGCCTATTGCATGGATATGCACAGCAAGGATGCGCGCGCCGCCGGCGAAACCGAGCAGCGCCTCTACGTCCTCCCGGGCTGGCGCGAAGCGTCGTTCTACAGCGAGCGCGAATGCGCAGCGTTCGAGTGGGCCGAGGCAGTCACGCGCCTCGGCGAGCATGGTGTGTCCGACGCCGTCTACGAGCGCGCCCGTGCCTCGTTCAGCGAAGCGGAACTGCTGAGCCTCACCCTGCTGGTAGGCCTGATCAACACCTGGAACCGCATCAACGTAGCGTTCCAGACGCCGGCCGGCAGCTATAAGCCGGCGGCGAAACAGGTGGCCTGAAGCAAAAAAAGCCCCTCGCTGAGGGGCTTTTTCCTTATGGCATGAAGCCAATCAAGCCTTGACGCGCTTGACGATGGCGTCGCCGAAGCTCGACGTGGTGCCCTTGCCGCCGATGTCCGGCGTGACGCTGTCGCGGTCGTTGGTCATGGTGTCGCGGATGGCGTTGCGTACCTTGTCGCCCTTCTCCACCATGCCCAGGTGATCGAGCATGTCGGCCGCGGCGAGCAGCAGTGCGCACGGATTGGCGATGCCCTTGCCGGCGATGTCGGGCGCCGAACCATGCACCGCTTCAAAGATCGCCGCTTCGGTGCCGATGTTGTCGCCCGGGGCCAGGCCCAGGCCGCCGACCAGACCGGCGCACAGATCCGAGAGGATGTCGCCGAACAGGTTGGTGGTGACGATCACATCGAACTGTTCGGGCTTCATCACCAGCTGCATGCAGGCGTTGTCCACGATCATCTCGTTGAACTCGATCTGCGGGTATTCCTTGGCGATCTCGCGTGCCACGTTGAGGAACAGGCCCGAGGCGGTCTTGATGATGTTGGCCTTGTGCACGGCCGTGACCTTCTTGCGGCCCTTTTTCACGGCCAGGTCGAAGGCGTAGCGCACGATGCGGCTGGAGCCCTTGCGCGTGTTGCGGATCATCGAGATGGCGGTTTCGCCGTCTTCGGAAATCGACTGGCCTTCGGACAGGTATGCGCCTTCGGTGTTCTCGCGCACCGTGATGATGTCGATGTTGTCGAAGCGCGCCTTGGTGCCCGGGAAGCTGATCGCCGGACGCACGTTGGCGTATAGGTCGAAATGACGGCGCAGGGTGACATTGATCGAGGTGAAGCCACCGCCCACCGGGGTGGTCAGCGGGCCCTTCAGGGCCACCTTGTGCTTGGCGATGGCGTCGAGCGTCGGCTGCGGCAGCAGGTCGCCGCTCTTTTCCAGCGCGACCATGCCGGCATCGACGAACTCGTAGGACAGGCCGCAGTCCAGGGCGTCGAGCACGCGCAACGTGGCGTTCATGATCTCGGGGCCGATACCGTCGCCCGGAAGCACGGCAATGGTCTTGCTCATGGGGACACTCCTTGGGATATGAATCGAGCAACCCTGTGGCGGGGTACGACAGGGTTATAAAACCCGTCGATTATCCCCGATGCGTCGCCAAGCGGCCAGAGCACAAGCCCTGGCCGCCGTTGCAAATCCTCGCACGCAGCATTGAATAAACTCGCATGCGTCAACGGGGCGGCAAGGAGGGAGCCGCCCCGAAGCAATATCAGGCGTGGCTGGCGCAGTCCGCAGCCGGCGTGGCGCCCTGGTCCGATTCCAGCTGATCGAGGAAGTCCACCGCCCGGCGCAGGTGCGGGATCACGATGGAGCCGCCCACCACCAGGCCGACGCTGAAGGTTTCGAAGAATTCCTCGCGCGTGACGCCCGCTTCTTTGCACTGGGCCACGTGGTAGCTGATGCAGTCGTCGCAGCGCAGCACCATGGAGGCGACCAGGCCGAGCAGCTCCTTGGTCTTCACGTCCAGCGCGCCGGGCTTGTAGGTCTGCGTATCGAGCGCAAAGAAGCGGCGGACGACCTGGTTGTCCTCCGACAAAATGCGCTCGTTCATGCGCTGGCGAAACGCGGTGAATTCGGCAACGCGGTCCTTGCCGGCCTCGTCCTTCAGGTGGCTCATGCATTGATCTCCAGCAGTTGGGCAAGCTTGCCGCTGCGGTCAGCTGCGACCAGATCGTCGAAACCGCCCACATGGTGGTCGTTGATGAAAATCTGCGGCACGGTGCGACGACCGCCGCTCCGGGCCAGCATGGCGTCACGCTGCGCCGGGTCGGTATCGATGCGTACTTCGCTCCACTCCAGCCCCTTGGACTTGAGCAGGTTCTTGGCAGACACGCAGTACGGGCATACCGCCGTGGAATAGACCTCAATTTTGGGCACAACACACCTCGAAAATCCGGGAACCCTACGGCAGCCCTACATGGGGTCCGCCAGGGGTGTAAACAACAGTGAACTGACACCGTAAGCTGGTGTCACTAATGCTATTGTCGCTGACCTATGCGCATGGCACCACGCCCCTCCCCGGAGACAATCCGTTTCCCCGTAAAACGGGGGCGGAATGCCGCAGGGCGGGCTAACGAAAACGGAACAATGACGACGCACAGCCCGCGGGCGGGACGCCCATGAGCCGCTTCACGCCCACCCGCCTGCTGGCCGCCCTGCTCTGCGCCGGCCTGACGCTGAGCGCCGCCGCGCAGGACAAGGACGTGCGCCTGCCCGATCTGGGCAGTTCGGCGAACGCCCTGATCTCGCCGCAGGAAGCCCAGGACTACGGCGCCGCCATGCTGCGCCAGATGCGTGCGCTGAACATGGTGGTCGACGACCCCATGCTGGACGACTACATCAACGACCTGGGCTACCGCCTGGTCTCCGGCAGCGAGAAACCGAAGGAACATTTCCAGTTCTTCATCGCCAATGACAACGTGATCAACGCGTTTGCCGCGCCTGGCGGCTATATCGCGGTGAACTCGGGCCTGATCATCATCACCAACAGCGAGAGCGAGCTGGCCGGCGTGATCGCCCACGAAATCGGCCATATCACGCAAAACCACCTGCAACGCGCCTTCGAAGCCTCCAAGAAGGACACGCCGTTGATGGCGCTGATCCTGCTTGGCGCCATTGCGGCCGGCGCCGGCGCCGGTGCGGGCGATGCGGCGGGTGCGATCATGATGGGCGGCCAGGGGCTGCTGATGCAGCGCCAGATCAATTTCACCCGCAAGGACGAAATCGAAGCGGATCGCGCCGGCATCCAGACGCTGGCCAACGTCGGCTACGACCCCAACGCCATGGCCTCGTTTTTCGGCCGCATGGAAGACACCTTGCGCGTCGGTTCCGGCGGCGACCTCGGCGACGTACCCGCGCTGCTGCAGGACCATCCGGTCAGCATGGACCGCATCAGCGACGCCAAGGCGCGCGCCGGCACCTTGATCGCCCAGCAAAAGCAGCGGCCGAACGGCCCCACGCTGGACAAGGCGCAGTGGGAAAAAAGCACGGCGCCCATCTCCTTTGTCAAAGACCCTACCGCGATCGCCTCCCGCGACAACAAGGGCGGTCTCGACGTGTACCTGCTGATGCGCGAGCGCGTCCGCGTGCTTTCCGGCGACGCCGGCCAGCTGTCCACCTACTACGCCACCAACCTGCAGAACGAGCGCAGCTTCGATACGCCATCCAATCGCTACGGCTATGCCTTGGCCCTCATCCGCAGCAATCGCGGCGCCAAAGCCGTGGACGAACTGCAGCCGGTGCTCAGCGCGCATCCCGACAGCCAGGTGGTACGCCTGGCCATGGCCGACGCCAAGCTGCAGGCGGGCCGCCGCGCGGAGGCTCTGACCCTGTATGCCGAGCTCAACCAGCAATCGCCACGCAATCGAGCCATCGCCATGGCTTATGCCAAGGCACTGACCGAGGGCGGTTCGCAGGATGAAGCCAAGCAGGCGGCCAGCATGGTGCTGCCGATGCTGGACAACAACGACGAGCCCGAGCTCTACCGCACCTATGCTCGTGCGGCGGATAAAGCCGGCGACAGCGTGCGCTCCGGTGAGGCCTATGCCGATGCCTCCTACCTGTCCGGCCGCCCCTTCGACGCCATGGAACAGCTCAAGAACCTGCTCAAACGCCCCGATCTGGACTATTACGCCCGAGCCCGCATCCAGGCCCGCATCAACGACCTGACGCCCCTGGTGATGGAACTGCGCAAGCGCCGCGTGCAGACCGACGACAACCCCGACGGCCGCAGCCAGCAGCTGCAAAACAACGTGAATTGCCGGGGCCGGCTCTGCTTTGGCGCCACCAATTCGGTGCGCTGATTTCAGCCAAACCTGAGACGCTAGACACGCCATGTTGTTGCGACCGCGTGAAATGTCATCCGGGCGTAACATTGGACCGCTGCAATAAATGCGTCACAGCCCCTCCCCCAGCGGACCTCAAGCGTGCATAAGCGCATTCTGATTGTCGAAGACGAAGCTTCGATCCGCGACATGGTCGCCTTTGCCCTGCGCAAGGCCGGCATGGACGCCATCCACGCCGCTGACGCGCGTGCGGCACAACTGGCCATTGCCGAACAGGTACCCGACCTCATCCTGCTCGACTGGATGCTACCGGGTACCAGCGGCCTCGAACTGGCCCGCCGCCTGCGCAAAGAGGAGCTGAGCCGCGAGGTTCCGATCATCATGCTCACGGCGCGCGGCGAAGAAATGGACCGCGTGAACGGGCTGGAGGCCGGCGTCGACGATTATGTCGTCAAGCCTTTCTCCACCCGCGAACTGGTGGCGCGCATCAAAGCGGTACTGCGCCGCAGCCAGGGCGACGACGGCTCGGGCATGGTGGAGCTGGGTGGCCTGCGCATCGACGGTCCGGCGCACCGCGTGTTTGCCGGCGATGAGCCGGTGACCATCGGGCCCACCGAATATCGTTTGCTGTATTTCTTCATGACGCATCCCGAACGCGTATATTCGCGCGCACAGCTGCTCGACCATGTGTGGGGCGGCAGCGTGTACGTGGAAGAACGCACCGTGGACGTCCATATCCGCCGCCTGCGCAAGACGCTCGAACCATGGAAGCTCGATGACATGGTGCAGACCGTGCGCGGAGCGGGTTATCGATTCTCCGCCAGCGTCTGACTTTCCTATTGCGGGATCGCAGGCTTTTGCCGATGCTGGCGCACCGCCAGCCCGGCACGACTGAATCCTCCCTATGCCAACAACCTTCGACCGACCCTGGAAGCTGCCGGCCGCGCTGAGCGCCGGACTGCTGCTGGGCGCTGTCGCCGGCTGGCTTGCGGGAGGCCACGTAGCCACGGGTTTGGCGCTGGTCGCCGTCGTGGAAATCGTCTTTTTAGTGACCCGAATCCGTCATCAAGCGCAGCTCATGATGACGCAAGATCCTAGGCTGACCTCTCTCCAGCATGACCGTTTCATGACGCGCTCCCGCCGAATCGCTTCCAGTTTGCGCGACCTGCGCAGTGCCGCCGGCAGTCTGCCGGATGCGGTCGTCTTGCTCGACAACGAGCAACACGTCCGCTGGTTCAACCATGCTGCCGAAGACCTGCTCGGCCTGCGCCGTCCGCAGGATCGCGGTGCGCATCTGGACGAACGCCTGAGCACCACCGAACTTGCCACCTGGTTGAAGGAAGGCGCACGCGAGCCGCTCAACGACGTGGCCGCGCCAGGCCATCCCAACCGCCACATCAACGTGACGCTGCTGCCGTTCGGTCGTCGCCAGCGCCTGCTGCTGGCACGCGACATCAGCCATCTCACGCGCCTGGAACAGATCCGCCGCGATTTCGTCGCCAACGTGTCGCACGAATTGCGCACGCCGTTGACGGTGATCCACGGCTATCTCGAACTGATCGATCCGGAAGACGTGCCGGAACTCGCGCCCGTGCTCAACGAAATGCGTGCGCAATCCAAGCGCATGGGTCAGATCGTCGAAGACCTGCTCACGCTCTCGCGCCTGGAAACCCAGGAGCACGTGCAGGACGAGCGCGTGCAGATGACCCCGCTGCTCGCCACCATCCGCAAGGAGGCCGAGGCGCTGAGCCAGGGCCGCCACCAGATCACCATGGAATCCACCGCCGAAGCCGACTTGCTCGGCTCGGTGAAGGATCTGCACAGCGCCTTCTCCAACCTGGTGAGCAATGCCGTGCGCTACACGTCCACCGGCGGCCGCATCACCATCCGCTGGCGCCGCACGTCCGAGGGCGCGGTCTACTCCGTCACCGATACCGGCTACGGCATTCCGGCTTCGCACCTGGCGCGTCTCACCGAACGCTTCTACCGTGTCTCCTCCAGCCGCTCACGCGAAAGCGGCGGCACCGGCCTGGGCCTGTCCATCGTCAAGCACGTGCTGAACCTGCATCAGGCGCGCCTGGACATCCAGAGCGAACCGGGACAGGGCTCGACTTTTGCCTGCTGGTTCAGCGCCGAACGCCTGCTCGCGCCGGGCGTGGGCGACCCTGAATAAGCGGTATCCGCGGGCGCCCCGGCGTCTCAGCTGAACGGCCGTCACACTACGCGGCACTGCGCCATGTAACAAAGTGCGGGATCGGCCAGAATGCACGAATGCGTCGCAAGCCTGCCACCCCTCCTCCCGTCATCGACCGCGCTGCTCCCGAGCTGTTTCTCAGCCGCGAGCTGGCTGCGCTCGAATTCAATTTCCGTGTACTGGCGCAGGCGCGCGACGAGCGTATTCCGCTACTGGAACGTCTGCGCTTCCTGAGCATCGTGGCGAACAACCTCGACGAGTTCTTCGAGGTGCGCGTGGCCATGCTCAAGCACCACCACATGTTCGGCTCGGCCGCGCCCGGCCCGGACGGCATCTCCTCCGGCGAATTGCTCACCTGCATCCGCAAGCGCGTGCTGGATCTGGTCGACCTGCAGTACGAAACCTGGCAGGCCGAACTGCGCCCCGCGCTCGATGCCGAGAACATCCACTTTCTAACGCGCGATCGCTGGACGCCGCGCCAACGCTTGTGGCTGCAGGGCTACTTCGAGAATGAAGTGATGCCGGTGCTGTCGCCGCTGGGCCTGGATCCGGCGCATCCGTTCCCGCGCATCCTCAACAAGACGCTCAATATCGCCGTGGTGCTGAAGGGCCGCGATGCATTCGGTCGCGAAGGCCATATGGCACTCGTGCGCGCGCCGCGCTCCTTGCCGCGCATCATCCGCCTGCCCAGCGAAGTGTGCGACGGCGGCGAGCACTACATTTTCCTGGCCGAACTGCTGCAGGGTTTCGTCGATCTGATGTTCCCCGGCTTCAAGGTAGCCGGGTCTTACCAGTTCCGCGTCACCCGCAACAGCGAGCTGATGGTGGAAGAGGCCGAGGTGGAAAACCTCGCCCGCGCGCTGAGCGAAGAACTGATCGGCCGCGGCTATGCGCGACCGGTGCGGCTGGAGATCGGCAACGACTGTCCCAAGGCGATCGTGGCCATGCTGATCGCCAACTTCGAGCTGGAAGAAACCGACGTCTATCGCTGCGACGGTCCGGTCAACATCATCCGCGCCGGCACCATCTATGACGGCCTGGATCGCCCGGATCTGAAGTTCCCGCGTTTCATCCCACAGCTGCCGGCCGCCTTCAACGGCAGCCGCTGCAAGTTCGAAGTGCTGCGCCAGCGCGATGTGCTGCTGCATCACCCGTACGAATCGTTCGCCACCGTGGTCGACCTGTTGCGCCAGGCGTCGCAGGACCCCGCTGTGCTGGCCATCAAGCAGACGCTCTATCGCGCAGGCGCCGACACGCCACTGGTGGACCTGCTCGTGGAAGCGGCGCGCAACGGCAAAGACGTGACCGTGGTGATCGAACTGCGCGCGCGTTTTGACGAAGAGGCGAACATCCGCCTCGCCACGCGCCTGCAGGAAGCCGGCGTGCAAGTGGTCTACGGCGTGGTGGGCTACAAGACGCACGCCAAGATGCTGTTGATCGTGCGCCGCGAAGAAGAAGTGCTGCGCCGTTACGTGCATCTTTCCACCGGCAACTATCACCAGGGCAATAGCCGCAGCTACACCGACATCGGCCTGATGACCTCGCATCCGGGCATCGGCGAGGATTTGCACAAGGTGTTCCAGCAGCTCTCGGGCCTGGGCCCGATGATCGAGCTCAAGCACCTGCTGCATTCGCCTTTCACGCTCTACCGCTGCGTCCTGGCCAAGATCGAGCGCGAGACGGCACACGCCGAAGCGGGGCGGCCGGCGCGCATCGTGGCCAAGCTCAATGCGCTCAACGAAGCCCATGTCATTTCGGCGCTTTATCGCGCCTCGCAGGCAGGGGTGGAGATCGACCTGATCGTGCGCGGCGCGTGCACCTTGCGGCCGGGCATCCCCGGTGTGTCCGAACGCATTCGCGTGCGCTCGATCGTGGGTCGCTTCCTCGAGCACAGCCGCGTCTACTGGTTCGGCAACGATGGTGCGCCCGAGATTTATTGCGCCAGCGCCGACTGGATGGAACGCAACCTCAAGCGTCGCATCGAAGTGGCCTTCCCCATACTCGACCCGGTGCACGCCGCGCGCGTCTACGACGAAACCCTGGCCAACTACCTCGCTGACAATACCGAGGCATGGTTGCTCGATGGCGACGGCCGCTACACCCGCGCGCAGCCCGGCGACCAGCCGCCGCACAGCGCGCAGCAGTCGCTGCTGGAGAAGCTGACGCCCGGCACGGTGTAGCCCAACGTAATTTGCGCTACTCGCCCCGGTTCCCGCGTGAGAGAATTCACACTCTGCAGCCCGGAACGAGCCCCGCATGAGTCAAGGCGATCAGATCCAGATCAAGGACGGCGAACTGATCGCTGCCGTCGACATGGGCTCCAACAGCTACCACATGGTGGTGGCGCGCGTGGAACACGGCGAGCCCCGTGTGATCGATCGCCTGCGTGAAACCGTGCGCATGGCCGCCGGCCTGCGCGCTGACGGCACCCTGGATGCCGAGCATCGCGCCCGGGCGCTCAATTGCCTTGCCCGCTTCGGCCAGCGCATTGCCGGCGTGCCGTCCAGCCGCGTACGTGCGGTGGCCACCAATACCGTGCGCCGGCTCGCCTCGCCGCAAACTTTCCTCACCGCCGCCGAGGCCTCGCTGGGCCATCCGGTGGAAATCGTCTCCGGACGCGAAGAAGGCCGCCTGATCTTTCTCGGCGCATCGCACGACCTGCCCGCTTCGCGCGAAAGCCGACTGGTGATCGACGTGGGCGGCGGCAGTACGGAATTCATCATCGGTCGTGGCTTCGCGCCCATGCACACCGAAAGCGTGCAGGCGGGCTGCATTGCCTCGACCCTGCGCTTCTTTCCTGGCGGCAAGCTCAACCGCAAGCGCTGGCAGCGCGCCAACAATGAAATCGGCGTGTTGCTGCAGCAGTTCGCCGAGGATTACCGCGAGTCCGGCTGGGTCGAGGCGTTCGGCTCGTCGGGCACCGCCAAGGCGATTGGCTCGGTGGTGCAGACCATGCGCTTTTCCGATGACGGCATCACGCCGGCGTCGCTGGCCCAGCTGCGCGACGCCTTGCTCGCCCAGGGTCAGATCGAAACACTCAAGTTGCCGGGCCTGGCGGACGATCGCGCTCCCGTCATCGCCGGCGGCGTGGTGATTTTCGAAGCGGCCTTTGAAGCCCTCGGCATCGAGCGCCTGCGCGTCTGCGAAAGTTCGATGCGCGAAGGCCTGCTGTGGGATCTGCTCGGCCGCGCCGGCGGCAGCGATCCGCGCACGGCGAGCATCGACGCGCTGGCCAACCGCTACGGCGTCGATCGCGCGCAGGCGCGTCGCGTGGAATCGACGGCCTTGATGTTCTTCGACCAGATCGCACGCATCTGGAAGCTCGACGCCGAAGCGCGCGAGTGGCTGTCGTGGTCGGCACGCGTGCACGAAATCGGCCTCGCCATCGCGCACAGCCAGCATCACCATCACGGCGCGTATATTTTGCGCAACGCCGATCTCGCCGGTTTCTCGCGACAGGAGCAGCAACTCCTTGCGGCCATCGTTGAGTCGCACCGCCGCAAGCCGGACAAGGCCACCTTCTCGGCGCTGCCGCAGCGCTACCGGCAGCTGGCGCGCTATATCACCGCCCTGCTCCGCCTGGGCGTGCTGTTCCGGCGCGCACGCCGGGCCGAATCGCTGCCCCAGATGCAGCTGGCGGCCACCACGCAACGCCTGCGCCTCACCGTGCCGGCCGCCTGGATCGACCAGCATCCACTGAGCGAGGCCGACCTGGACCAGGAACAGGCTCCGTTGAACGAGCTCGGTCTGCTGCTCGAAGTCCATCCATCCTGAGCTCTGCTGGTACGGGCCGCCGGTCGGCCCGGCCATGGAGCCTCTTCGCCGCGTATGATGTCCTGATGCCACACGCCGCCCGACCTGCCATGACCCGACTCCTGCTCGCCGCGCTCCTGCTGCTGCCCTCGTCCCTGCTGCTCGCCCAGGCCAACAAGCCTGCCGCGGCCGCACCTGCCGTCACGCATCCGGAAGTGGTGCTGCATACCTCGCAGGGCGACATCACGCTGGAGCTCTACCCCGACAAGTCGCCCAAGAGCGTGGCGAACTTCCTGCAGTACGTCCGCGACGGTTTCTACAGCGGCACGGTGTTCCATCGCGCCATCCCCGGTTACCTGGTGCAGGGCGGCCTGTATACGCGCGACCTGCAGGCCAAGCGCACCCACTCGGCGATCCCAAGCGAAGCGGACAACGGCCTGTCCAATGTGCGCGGCACGGTTTCAGTGGCGCGCGGCGCCGATCCGAATTCGGGCACGGCGCAATTCTTCTTCAACCTGGTCGACAACCGCCGTCTCGATTTCGTCGGCAACCAGAGCGGCCTGACCTGGGGCTATGCCGTGTTCGGCAAGGTCATCAAGGGCATGGACGTGGTCGACAAGATGGCTGCGCTGCCGACGCGCGGGCTCGGCCCGTTTGCCGGCGACGTGCCCAATCCGCTGGTGGTGATCGACAGCGCCAACGTGGTTGGCGAAGAAGCGGCCGCCGCTCCGGCCACCCCGCCCAAGCCCGCCGCGCCCGCCACCGAGCCGGCCAAGAAGCCGGGCAGCAAGAAGGGCTGACGCAACATGGCAACACTGTTCATCGCGGATCTGCATCTGGACGATAGCCGTCCGCAGATCACTCGCCTGTTCGAAGATTTTCTCGCCAGCGACGAGGCGCGCTCCGCCGACGCCGTCTATATCCTCGGCGATCTGGTCGAAGCGTGGATCGGCGACGACGACGATGCCGAACTCCCCAGCCGCATCGCCCGCGCCACCAAGGCGCTGCGCGACCATGGCGTGCCCGTATATTTCATCGTGGGCAACCGCGACTTCCTGCTCGGCCAGACCTTTGCCGAACGCGCTGGCATGACGCTGCTCGAAGACGGTACCGTTCACGAGCTCTATGGTCGTCCCACCTTGCTGATGCATGGCGATGTGTTGTGCACCGACGACCTCGCCTACCAGGCGGTACGCAAGCAGGTGCGCACGCCGGAGTGGCAGGCGCAGATCCTGGCGATGCCGCTGGAAGCGCGCCGCGCGTTTGCCGCCAAGGCACGTGCCGACAGCAAGGCGCATACGGGCGCCACCATGGAAACCATCATGGACGTCAATGCCGATGCGACGGCGGACACCATGCGCAAGGCCGGCGTCTCGCGGCTGATCCACGGGCATACCCATCGCCCCGCCATCCATCGATTCGATCTGGACGGCCAAACGGCGGAACGCATCGTGCTGGGCGACTGGTACGAGCACGGCTCGGTGCTGCGTGTCTCGCCTGAAGGCGTGGAGTTGCGGGGACTCGCGCTCTCCTGACGTCGAACGATCACCCGCCGCGCGCGGCGAGTGATCGTCCCTCTCCCGCCATCAGGGCGCTTGCATCGCGCTCCGGAAACCCTGGCTGTTGAGCATGCTGTTGCTGAGCTTCAGTACGGCGTTGGACAAGGTCTCGTAGTAATTGTCCGCCTTGTACGAACGACCAAAGTTGTTCGCGCCGCCGCCAGCCACGCCCTGCCACAGCACCTTGCCAGACTGGTTCGTCATCGTGACGTAGACGGTGACATTGCCCACGTACTGCTCGGTCTCGTTGACGAAGAAGTCGCGGATCTCGCCCGACACGATCACGTCACCACCGCTATCGACCACGTTGATGCCGGCCTTGCTGAAAGTATCTTTCACGTGGTCGGTAACGAACGCCGCCACGTTGTCCTTCGTGGTGACCTGGCGCGCCGGTTCCTTCTCATGGTTCTCGGCGATCAGTGGCGGATTCTTGCGCACGTCGGTGAAGCCGTTGAACTGCACCTTCACCTTGCCGATGCCGTTCAAGTCCACCGCACCAAATTCCGCAAAGCTCTGCGTGGGCGACCACACCAGCGGAATATTGCTCAGATCCTTCGACGCCATGGCGCTGCCTGACGCCACCAGCAGCGCTGCAAATACGATACGTTTGAACATCGACTCCCCTCTCCTTGTTTCGATGGTTTTGTGGAACGGCTACTCCCGTATCCGTTCGCGGTCCTGGAGAACCGCACGCCATTCTAGGGGCAGGAGGCCATCATTCCTCGCTGTTTGCGACGTAGGACGCCGGCTAAAAGAAGCAGCTGGCTTTTTTCAGATTGTTCCCGCGGCCGGCCGGTCAGCGATGTTCCGGCCCACCATGGGGCGCCCCTGCCGGCGCACGCCCCTGGGGATGCGGTGCGGCGACCGGACGAGCTGCCTGCGGGTGATAGGCCGGCATCGGCGACGCATGCGCTGCGTAGGCCGGCTGGGGGCGACTGCTTGCGTGATAGCCCGCCGGAGGATTGGAAGGCCCACGCGTATACGCCGCGTGGCTCGTCGTCGCTGATGGATGGTAGGCAGGCGCGCCGCCAGCTGCTGTCGTCCCCCTGCTGCCATGCGGCGCGAAGCCCGCCGAGTGCAGCGCCATGGGATTGTTCGATGCGGCCGCCGGCGCAGCAACGCGCGCTGCATGGGCAGCAGCCGGCGCCGCCTGGACTGCCGGCGCATGAGCCGCTCCGCTCGCCGCATTGAAGGCGCCCGCGCGCGGCGTGGCGGCTACTGCAGGCGCACCGTGGTTGAAGGAGGCACGCATGCCCTGGTTCTGGCTAGCCAGCGTCCGCTGCTGCTCCTGCGCGGCAACCGGAGCGACGTGTTGCTCATGCGCGTAGCCCAACTCCCGAGATGAAGGTCGCGCGGCGATGCCGCCCTGACCGCCATTGAAGCTGGCCCGATTGAAGTTGTTGTTCACCACCGTGCGGCTGTAAACGTTGGTGATGTGCACGTTGTCGATGTGGTTCACCGAGCGGTTGTAGTAGAACGCGCGGCCTCGCCAATAGCCGCCGGCGTAGCCGACGCCCGTGTAGCCATAGCCATAGTTGATGCCGCCGTAGAAGCCCACGTGCGGGCCCCAGTAGCCGCGGTGGAACACGTACACGCCACCGCCCCAGCCCCAGTAACCCGGGGTCCATAGCGCGCCGACGTAGGGCGGATAGACCCAGGTGCCAGGCACCCAGTAATAGCCGTCGCCATCCCAAGCCCAATAGCCCGGCACCCAGATGTAACCGGGTGCGGGAATGTCTGGTTGCACGTAGATCGGCAGGGGTGGTGGTGCGATGCCGACGGAGACGCCGACGGAGACTTCGGCGCTCGCATTCAGAGGGAGGGCTGCGGCGGTGGCGAGTGCCAGGGCGGCGAGGAATAGGCAGCGTTGCGGCGCTGCGCGTCGGCGGGGTTTGAGCCATTCCATAACGCCACTCCCAGTGCGGGGACCTGCTGACCATAACGCGGGAGATGGGGCGAGGTTATACGCGGTGGTGAGGGGTGGGTTCGTTAGGGTTCAGAAGGTGAGACGGGAGATGAATGCGATCTTGAGTGGGCGTCTCAAGCGGTGTGGCTGGATGCTCGAAAAGCTTGTGCCTTCGTTGCAGGGCGCGGTGACGTTGGGGGTGGGAATGCTCGGCGCATCGACGGGCCTCACCCCTTCGCGCTTCCGCGCTACGGGGCCAGCCTTCGGCTGTCCAAAATTGTTCCTGACAATTTTGTCGAACCGGCGGGTTCGAATCCCTCTCTCTCCGCCAGATACGCAAAAAGCCCCTCGCGGGGCTTTTTGCGTATCTGGCGGAGAGAGAGGGATTCGAACCCTCGATAAGGCTTTTGACCCTATACTCCCTTAGCAGGGGAGCCCCTTCGGCCTCTCGGGCATCTCTCCGTTTTTCGTCCGCATCTCTGCGGAGCCGGCAAGGATACTAACCGGCGCGCTCGAGGTAAAGCGTTTCTTGCCTGTCAGTGTTCGCCAGTGCCGCCGGAGGCTGTGCCGTCCGGCTCGTGCTCGTTCTTGATCCGCTGATAGATCTCTTCGCGATGCACGGCAACGTTCTTCGGCGCATTAATACCAATGCGCACCTGGTTGCCCTTGACGCCGAGAACGGTAACGGTCACCTCGTCACCGATCATCAAGGTTTCACCGACCCTGCGGGTCAGAATCAACATGTTTGCCACTCCATGAATACTTTGGTCACAGGCCAACAGACGGTTATGCCTCACCCCTGAGCTTCACCATCTGGACATTTCGACGATGCTACCGCCGAAGGCCCTACCGCCTTCCCGGTTACACAGACGAGGCATCCCCTGTGATGCCATGTCAAGCGACACCGGCGCAACCATCGGTGTCAGCAGTATTTGGATACTAGCCGAGCGTCCGATGGCAGCGCAATGCGTAAACGGCAACGGACTCCCGGTGGTTGACCCGCTCAGGACGCCAGGCGCTGACCGATCCAGTCGGCCAAGCCCTCCAAAATGCCGGGCAATTCGGCAGTGTCGTTGCCACCGCCCTGGGCCATGTCGGGACGACCGCCGCCCTTGCCGTCGATCTGGCTGGCGACATGCGCCACCACGTCGCCGGCCTTGACCCGACCCAGCGCCGTACCGCCGACGCCTGCGACCAGAGAAACGCGGCCGTCAGCGGCACCGGCCAGCAGCACCACGCAATCGTTCAGCTGCTGCTTGAGCTGATCCATGCTGTCGCGCAGTGCCTTGGCGTCCAGGCCCTCCAGGCGTGCGGCGATGACCTTGATGCCGGCCACGTCCTTCGCCGTGGAGGCGAGATCCGCCGTCGCCGAACCGGCGGCCTTGGCGCGCAGCGACTCCAATTCGCGCTCGAGTTTTTTCTGCTTGTCGAACAGCTGGCGCAGCTTCTCCACGGCATCGTCACCATTGGACGACAACAGCTGCGCAAACTCGCCCAGGCGACGCTCCTCGTCGGCCACATAAGCCAACGCGCCCGCACCTGTAACAGCTTCGATACGGCGCACGCCGGAGGCTACGCCCGCTTCGCTGACGATCTTGAACAAGCCGATGTCACCGGTGCGACCGACATGCGTGCCGCCGCAGAGCTCGGTGGAGAACTCGCCCATCTTGAGCACGCGCACTTCGTCGCCGTACTTCTCGCCGAACAGCGCCATTGCGCCGAACTCGATCGCCTCGTTGTAGCCCATGTGATGCACTTCGGCAGCCGCGTTGCGGCGCACTTCGGCGTTCACCTGCGTCTCGATCTGGCGCAGTTCGTCCGCGCTCATCGGCTTGAAATGCGAGAAGTCAAAACGCAGGCGCTCGGGTGCGACCAGCGAACCCTTCTGCGTCACATGCTCGCCCAATACCTTGCGCAGCGCTGCGTGCAGCAAGTGCGTGGCCGAGTGGTTGAGCACGATGGCCTGACGACGCGAGCCGTCGACATTGGCATCGACCACGTCGCCGACGCGCAGCGCCTGCTTGCCGTTCCAACGGCCGGCATGACCGAAGAACACGCCGCCCATCTTGAGCGTGTCGGCCACCGCGAACGAGCCCGTCGTGTTCACCAGCACGCCGGTATCGCCCACCTGGCCGCCGGACTCGGCGTAGAACGGCGTGCGGTCGAGCATGACGAGGGCTTCTTCGCCCTCGCCCAGCTGGTCGTACTGCTTGCCGCCGCGCACGATGCCGACCACCTTGCTGCCCTGGCTCATCAGCGCGTCGTAGCCCAGGAAAGCGGTCGGCGGCAGCTGGCTGGCCAGCTCGGCCGGCATCTGGCCCTTGGCTTCAAATTTGCCGCCTTCGCGGCTGCGTTCCTGCTGTTCCTTCATGGACTGCTCGAAGCCATCCATGTCCACCGTGAGGCCGCGCTCGCGCGCGATGTCGGCGGTGAGGTCGACCGGGAAACCGTAGGTATCGTACAGACGGAAAGCATCGGCACCGGGAATGCTGCCGTTGGACTTCGCTGCGACCGCATCGAACAGACGCATGCCGTTTTCCAGCGTTTCGCCGAAGCGGCGCTCTTCGGTGCGCAGAGCGTCTTCCACGAAGGCCTGCTTCTGGGCCAGTTCCGGATAGGCCTCGCCCATTTCCTCGACCAGCGGCTGCACCATCTTCCAGAAGAAATCGCCGCGCACGCCGAGCATCCAGCCGTGGCGCAATGCGCGACGGATGATGCGGCGTAGCACGTAACCACGACCTTCATTGGACGGCAGCACGCCATCGACAATCAGGAACGAGCACGCGCGGATGTGATCGGCGATCACGCGCAGCGACTTGTTGGCCAGATCCTTGGTGCGGGTGAGTTCGGCAGCGACCTTGATCAGGTGCTGGAACAGGTCGATCTCGTAGTTGGAATGCACGTGCTGCAGCACGGCCGCCAGGCGTTCCAGGCCCATGCCGGTATCGACGCACGGCGCCGGCAGCGGCGACAGCGTGCCGTCGGGCGCGCGGTCGAACTGCATGAACACCAGGTTCCAGATCTCGATGTAGCGATCGCCGTCTTCATCGGGCGAGCCCGGCGGGCCACCGGCGATGTCTTCGCCGTGGTCGTAGAAGATTTCCGTGCACGGACCGCAGGGACCGGTGTCGGCCATCTGCCAGAAATTGTCCGAAGCGTAAGGCGCGCCTTTGTTGTCGCCGATGCGCACGATGCGCTCGGCCGGCACGCCCACTTCCTTGTTCCAGATGTCGAAGGCTTCGTCATCGGTGTGATAGACGGTGACCCACAGCTTGTCCTTGGACAGCTTGAGGACGTCGGTCAGCAGCTCCCACGCATAGGCAATGGCATCGCGCTTGAAATAGTCGCCGAACGACCAGTTGCCCAGCATTTCGAAGAAGGTGTGGTGACGCGCGGTATAGCCCACCGAATCGAGGTCGTTGTGCTTGCCGCCCGCACGCAGGCAGCGCTGCACATCGGCGGCGCGCACGTACGGCAGCTTTTCGCTGCCCAGGAACACGTTCTTGAACTGCACCATGCCCGAGTTGGTGAACAGCAGCGTCGGATCGCTGGCCGGCACCAGCGAGCTGGACGGCACGATGGTGTGCCCTTTCGAACGGAAATAGTCGAGGAAGGTCGAGCGGATTTCGGCGGTTTTCATGCGGCTGGGGAGGACCTGGCGGATGGGTCACGCCGGGAAGCACCGCCGAAGCGACACTCTCCCGTCCCAGCAGTGGGGAGGTCAGGCGTCGTCGGCTGCGTCGTCCACGTCGGCGTGGGTAACACTCCGTACTGTGGCGGCGGGAAAGCCCCGGCGCAAGAGGAATTGCGCCCGACGTGCCTTTTCTGCGTGATCCGGCGGCGATTTGCCGCCAAAACGCCGCCGCAGCACGTTCAGGGCGTTGGCGTCCCAATCCACGCCTGCTTCGTCCAGAACGGCCCGGATGCGGGCGTCGGACAAACCGTGACTCTTGAGTTCGGCACGCACGCGCATGGGTCCGTAACCCTGGGACGCTCTGCTGCGCACCAGCGACCCGGCGAATCGTTCGTCGTCCTGGTAGTGCTGCTCGCCCAGCCGGTCGATGGCCTCGCCGGCTTCGTCGCCCTCGTAGCCCTTCTGCCGCAGCTTGAGCTTCAGCTCACGCCGGGAATGCTCACGGCGCGCAAGCAACCCCAACGCCCGGTCATAGGCTGAGGTTTTGGGTTTGTCACCGGGTTCTCGCGGCATGCGTGACCTATGGTCTTGCCATCAGAAGGGCGACGCGCGCCGCCCTTCCGGCTGATCTGGAACGGGTACCCGCTAGAGCGCGCATGGTTGCGGCCCAGCGGGTGCCTGATGTCCGATCAGGCTTCCTCGGTTTCCACCGCCGGCAGCGGCGAAGTGCCGTTCGACACCAGCAGACGCTTGCGCAGTTCGGCATCGACTTCATTGGCGATGGCCGGATTGTCGCGCAGGAACTGGCGCACGTTCTCCTTGCCCTGGCCGATGCGGTCGCCCTTGTAGCTGTACCAGGCGCCGGACTTGTCGATCAGGTTCTGCGCCACACCCAGCTCGATGATTTCGCCTTCGCGCGAGGTGCCCTCGCCATAAAGGATTTCGAATTCAGCCTGTCGGAACGGCGGCGCCACCTTGTTCTTGACCACCTTGACGCGGGTTTCCGAGCCGATCACCTCTTCGCCCTTCTTCACCGCGCCGATGCGGCGGATATCCAGGCGCACCGAGGCGTAGAACTTCAACGCGTTGCCGCCGGTGGTGGTTTCCGGGCTGCCGAACATCACGCCGATCTTCATGCGGATCTGGTTGATGAAGATCACCAGGCAGTTGGACTTCTTGATGTTGGCGGTGAGCTTGCGCAGCGCCTGGCTCATCAGGCGGGCGTGCAGGCCGACGTGCGAGTCGCCCATTTCGCCTTCGATTTCAGCCTTGGGCGTGAGCGCGGCAACCGAGTCGACCACCACCACGTCCACCGCGCCGGAGCGCACCAGCATGTCGGCGATTTCCAGCGCCTGTTCGCCGGTGTCGGGCTGGGAGACCAGCAGGTCCTCCACGTTGACGCCCAGCTTGGCGGCGTAGGTGGGATCGAGCGCGTGCTCGGCGTCCACGAACGCCGCGGTGCCGCCGTTCTTCTGGCAGTTGGCGATGACCTGCAGGGTCAGCGTGGTCTTGCCCGAGGACTCCGGACCGTAGATCTCGACGACGCGGCCGCGCGGCAGGCCACCGATGCCCAGCGCGATATCCAGGCCCAGCGAGCCGGTGGACACGGTGTCGATGGCGTCGTCGACGCGATCGCCCAGGCGCATGACGGCGCCCTTGCCAAATTGCTTCTCGATCTGGCCGAGGGCGGAAGTGAGCGCCTTGCGCTTGTTGTCATCCATCGTCTTGAATCCCGGAGTGGCAGTGAATGAAGACATGATGCCCGCGGTTTGTCTCACGGGCTGCGATCTGTGACTGACGAGTATCCCACACCGGTCAAGCGACCCAGTGGCCGGCTTTCGACTCAGTCCGTCAGCGCCTTGATGACGCCATTGAGCGCCGCGGCCACGGTCTGACGGCGCACCGCTTCGCGGTCGCCGGCGAACTGGAAGAGGCTGGCGTGGGCGTAGCCGCCGCGCCGTTTCCAGCTGATCCAGACGGTGCCGACGGGTTTCTCCGGAGTTCCGCCGGTAGGTCCGGCAATGCCGGTGACGGCTACGGCCATGCCGGCGCCAAATCGGGCCAGCGCGCCCGAGACCATTTCCAGCGCGGTTTCCTCGCTGACCGCGCCAGTGCGCTCCAGCGTGCGCGGATTGACGCCGAGCAAGGCCTCCTTCGCCCCATAGCTATAGGTGACTACACCCGCGTCGAACCAGGCAGAGCTGCCCGACAGGTCGGTGAGCGCCTTGGCGACCCAGCCGCCGGTGCAGGACTCGGCGGTGACCAGCATCAGACGCCGCTGGAGGGCCGCAGCGGCCACCTGTTCGGCCAGGGCATAGAGATCGGCATCAGTGGGAACAGACAAGCTCATGGGGATTCCGGGGGGACAGGCGGAAGTGGACTCTTCTACCGCGATGGGGGCACCGCGCCAAGAGTCCAAGGATCGATGGGCTGGCCCGTCCGGGAGGATGGAGGCGCTCAGCTGCCCCAGACCAACTCGGCGTAGCGCAGGAAATTCAGGCCCAGGATCTTCTCGATGCGCCCCGTCGAATAGCCCTTCTGGGCAAGCAGCTGCGCCAGTTTGTGGAACTGTTGCGGCCCGCGCAGGTCGACCACGAAGGGATAAGTATCCGGCCGCTCGCCCGCCGCGCTGATGCCGGCCGCCTGACGCTGCGCGATCTCCTTGGCCAGCGTCGCCTGATAGGCATGCAGATCATCGATCTGGGTCACCGAGCCGTCGGTGCCGATGCCCACATGATCTTCGCCGCAGATGTTCACCGCGTGGTCGATATGGGCGACCACGTCCTCGGCATGCGCGTGTCCCGAGGCGTTGACGAAGGGCATGAAATAGATGCCGATGAAGCCGCCCCGCTCCGCCACCAGTTTCAGTTCAGCGTCGGTCTTGTTGCGCGGCAGGTCGGTCACCGCGCGGCAACCGGTGTGATTGATCGAGATCGGCGCGGTGGATACGCGGGCGGCCTCGAGGCAGGTCTGCTCGCCGCTGTGCGACAGATCGACCATCACATGACACGCATTGAGCCGCGCCACTACCTCGCGACCGAAGGGCGTCAGTCCACGGTTTTCCTTCGCCATCGAGCCATCACCCAGCTGGTTGGCCGGGTTATAGGTGAGCTGGAACACGCGCACGCCAAGGTCCGAAAAGATGTCGACGCGTGTGGCGTCCTTGCCCATCATGGCGCCGTTCTGGAAGCCGTAAATCAGGCCGATCTTGTGCTCGGCCCTGGCGCGGCGAATGTCGGCGGCAGTGAGTATCTTCAGCACGTCGCGCTCGTGCTTGCGCACCAGAGCATCGGTGGCGGCGATATCGCGCACGCTGGCCTCGAATGGATCGTCGGGGCCCGAGACATAACCCAAGGTGATGTTGACCGCCGTCAGCCCTGATGCATGCGCTTCGGCCAGCACGCGCGGGGTGAGCTCGGGCACCAATGCGTCGGACGCGCGATTGGGATCTCCCAGGCCACCCAGCGCGTTGATGATGATGCCGCCATCGGCCGCGGTTGCACGCGGTGCCTCTGCGCCGCGCGCATCCCACGGCAGCATGGAAGCGGCGGCAGCCCAGCTCAGGCCGGTCAGGAAGGTTCGCCGATCAATCGTCGTCATTGCCCATTTCTTCCTTGGTCACTGGTCGATAGTCGGCACGCGGATACACATGGCCGCGTTTTACCGTCATGCGGATGCTGCGCAGGTTGCCGATGTCCTTCAGCGGATCGGCTGACAACACGGCGAAGTTCGCCAGCTTGCCTGCCTCGATCGAACCCATGTCGTTTGCCTGCCCGGCCGCTTCGGCGCCGATCAGCGTCGCGGAACGAATGGCCTGCAGCGGCGGCATGCCCACGTCGTGGGTGAGGAAAAAGATCTCCTCGTAAACGGACGGCCAAACGTCTTTGAAACCCGGGTCGCTGTCTGTGCCGGTCGAGATCGGCACGCCCGCCTGCCACGCCTGGCGGACCAATCGGATGGTGGTCGGTCCGGTGCAGCGAAGTGGCTTGCGCTCGGGATGCGTCTTGCGTTCGGCGTCGTAGCGCACGAACAGGCTGCCGGTGGCGTCGAGGATGGTGCCGTGCTTGAGCATGTCCTGGTAAAGACCGGCCATCACCGGATCGTCGCCGTCCTTGGCCAGCAGGTTTTCGTGGAACGGCGTGTGATCCTCATAGGCCTTGAGCATCACCGGTTCGAGTTGATATGCCTGGTAGCAGGCGTGGCTGACCACGTCCACACCAGCGTCGATCACATCCACCGGCCTCGTGGGAAACACGGCGCTGTGCGCCCACACCATCATGTGCTGGCGATGCGCCTCAGCCGTGATTGCCTTCACCAGGTCGGGCGGCAGGTCGGCATAGACCTTGAGGGCGGTCGCCGATGTACCGCGCGCCAGCGTCACCGCTTCGCGCAGATCGGTCTTCTCGTCGATGGCCTGCATCCATGGGCTCGTGCCCGGCTTGACGCCGTAGCTGGCGGCGGCCACGCGTGGATCGGCAAAGAACTCCGGGCCGGCCATCACGGCGGCGTAGTAGATGTCGGGCGAGGGAATCTCGCCGGCACGCGCCTGACGGGCCAGCTCGCCGACCGAGCGCAGATCGTCTGCCATGTCGCGCACAGCGGTGACGCCGGCGTAGAGATTGCGCCGCAGGATGGCCTGTGCACGCTTGGCATCGGGCGGCGTGGCCATATGCACGTGGCTGTCGATCAGGCCGGGGATCACGTAGCGGCCGTGCAGGTCGACGGTTTTCACCGTAGCGCCCTTCGCCTCCGCCAGCGACCCGTGCGGCCCCACCGCCAGGATGCGTTCGCCGCGCACCAGGATGTCCTGATCGGCACGTGGCGCCGCTCCCGTGCCATCGATGACGGTGGCGCCGGCGTAGAGCGTCAGCGCATCGGCAGGCGACGGCTTGGCCTGCTTGTCGGTGGCAAACGCGGTGGACGCAGACAGCGCGACCAGCAGCGCTGTCACCAGTGAAGTCGCGGATCGTGGGCGTCTATGCATGGCGGTCGATCCTACACAGCCGATTCCGCACATCACAAGGACGCCCGCGGCAAGCGTCGGCGGCCGGCCAAGCCCAGGAGTCGCGCTGCGTCTCGCGGGATACTTGCCGGGCCAATTCGGTTATCTTGGCGGGCATTTTTCATATGGCGCGCAGCGCCCTCCCTCCACGGCCGGTTTCACCTTAAGGCCCGACAGAACAGCACGTTATGGTCGCCCAGGATTTCGAAAGCCACACTCCCTTCATGCGCCAATACCTGGGCGCCAAGGCGGCGCACCCGGATGTGCTGCTGTTCTTTCGCATGGGCGATTTCTACGAGCTGTTCTATGACGACGCGCGCAAAGCCGCGCGGCTGCTGGACATCACGCTGACCCAGCGCGGCCAGTCCGGCGGCCAGCCGATCCCCATGGCTGGTGTGCCTTACCACGCGGCCGAGAATTACCTGGCGCGCCTGGTGCGGCTGGGCGAGTCGGTGGCGATCTGCGAGCAGATCGGCGACCCGGCCACCTCCAAGGGTCCGGTGGAACGCAAGGTGGTGCGCATCGTCACGCCGGGTACGGTGACAGATGCCGCGCTGCTGGAAGAACGCCGCGACAACCTGCTGATGTCCATCGCCGCCGGCGCGCACGGCGCCTATGGCCTGGCCTGGGTGGATCTGGCCAGCGGCCGTTTCCTGCTCAGCGAAGTACCCAGCGCCGAAGCGCTCGCTTCCGAACTGGCGCGCCTGCAGCCGGCGGAAACCCTGGTCGGAGAGGACGTGGCGTGGCCGAAACTGGTCAGCACCCTGCCCGGCCTGCGCAAGCGTCCGCCGTGGCACTTCGACGGCGATGCCGCCAGGCGCGAACTCAACCGCTTCTTCGGCACACGCGATCTCGGCGGCTTCGGCGTCGATCGGCTCCCGCTCGCGATTGCCGCCGCAGGCTGCCTGCTCGGCTATGTGGAAGAAACGCAGAAGAGCGCGCTGCCGCATCTCTCCGGCATGTCGGTGGAACGTGCCAGCGACACCATTGCGCTGGACGCCGCCACGCGCCGCAATCTGGAACTGGATACGCATCCCAGCGGGCGCACCGAGCACACCTTGCTCGGTGTACTCGACGAAACTGTCACCCCGATGGGCGCGCGCCTGATGCGCCGCTGGCTCAATCGCCCGCTGCGTTCGCGCGAGCTGTTGCGCGCACGCCATCAGGCCATCGGCAGCCTGATCGATCAACGCCAGCACGAGCCCTTGCGCGAGCAGTTGCGCGGCATCGGCGACCTGGAACGCATCCTGGCGCGTGTGGCGCTGCGTTCGGCGCGTCCGCGCGATCTGTCCACCCTGCGCGATGGCCTGGCCGCTGCACCTTTGCTGCGTGCGTTGATCGCGCCGCTCGACAGCCCGCTGCTGCATGCGCTGGTCGAGCGCATCGGCGATCACGCCGACGCGGCAGCGCTGCTCGGCCGGGCCGTGGTGGAACAACCGCCCGTCCTGCAGCGCGACGGCGGCGTCATCGCCGATGGTTACGACGCGGAGCTCGACGAACTGCGGCGCCTAGCCACCCATGCCGACCAATACCTGGTCGAGCTGGAGGAACGCGAGAAAGCCGCCAGCGGCATCACCACGCTGAAGGTGGGCTACAACCGTGTGCACGGCTACTACATCGAGATCAGCAAGGGCCAGTCCGACAAAGCGCCCACGCATTACACGCGTCGCCAGACCACCAAGAACGCCGAGCGCTATATCACCGAAGAACTGAAGAACTTCGAGGACAAGGTGCTCTCGGCCAAGGAACGCTCGCTGATGCGCGAGCGCGCGCTGTACGAAGCGCTGCTCGATACCTTGACCGCGCAACTGGAGCCACTCAAGAGCGCCGCCTCCGCCATGGCCGAACTGGACGTGGTGGCCACGCTCGCCGAGCGCGCCATGGCACTGGACTGGAGCGCGCCCGAACTCACCGACGAGCCCGGCATCGCGATCGAGCGCGGCCGCCATCCGGTGGTGGAGAAAGTACGCGAAGAACCGTTCGAACCGAACGACCTGATGCTGGACGACAGCCGTCGCATGCTGGTGATCACCGGCCCGAACATGGGCGGTAAGTCGACCTATATGCGCCAGAACGCGCTGATCGTGCTGCTGGCGCATATCGGCAGCTACGTGCCTGCGTCGCGTGCGGTGATCGGCACTATCGATCGTGTGTTCACGCGTATCGGCGCGGGCGACGACTTGTCACGCGGCCAGTCCACTTTCATGGTGGAAATGAGCGAAACCGCCAACATCCTGCACAATGCCACCGAGCACAGCCTGGTACTGATGGATGAAGTGGGCCGCGGCACCAGCACGTATGACGGCCTGGCGCTCGCACGCGCGGCGGCAGTGCATCTGGCCGCCAGCAGCCGCTCGTACACGCTGTTCGCCACGCACTATTTCGAGTTGACCGAGCTGGCCAACGAATACGCCACGATCGCCAACGTGCATCTGGACGCGGTGGAATACGGCGAGCAGCTGGTGTTCATGCACGCGGTGAAGGAAGGCCCTGCCAATCGCAGCTTCGGCTTGCAGGTGGCCGCGCTCGCCGGCCTGCCCAAGTCGGTGATCGCCGACGCGCGGCGCACGCTGGCTGAGCTGGAACGCGGCATGTATCAGCACGCCTCGGCGACGGAAACCAAGACGCCTGCTCAGGAGTCGCCACAGATGGGCTTGTTCGCCGCGGCGCCGTCGGTGGTTGAACGTGCGCTGGAAGGCATCGATCCCGATGCGATGACGCCGCGCGAGGCGCTGGAAGCGCTTTATCGGCTCAAGTCGCTGGCCTGAGAGGCAGCGGACATCGGCTCGCAGGAGAGCGAGTCGATATCACACAGCCGGATCTAGTGCGGATATTCCGACTTGCGGGCGTTGCCGATCGCTTCGAGCACCGGCGTCGGCAAATGATCGAGGTCGAGCACGACCTTGCCTGAATGCACGGCGCGCACGGCGCTCACCGGTATCTCGAAGTCGCCGCCGTTCTCGATATAGACCAGCAGTGCATGGCCGCCTGCCAGCAGCCGGCGTACCGAGCCGATGCCATCTTCGCCGTCGGCCACGAAAACCATGTCGCCTTCCTGGATGTGCTCTGCCACGACGACTCTCCGCTGGGATCAAGAGGCAGGCATCGTCAGACAGGCATGGTGGTGTGTGCGTGAAAGCCGTGATGCAACGTCATCGGTCGCCCTGCTTCAATGTCCAAGCCAGCGGGTACACGGCACGAGCCTCTCTCCATAGGCCGCAGCTATGGGCGACATCAAAACTATCGAATTCCACAAATGGGAGCAGCTACCTAGAGTCGGGTGCACGCAGCCATTCACCCACGTGCAAGGAGCCACGCATGACCGACCGCCGCAAGACCCTCACCACCTCATCCGGTGCAGCCGTCCCCGATAACCAGAACGCCTTGACCGCCGGTCCCCGCGGCCCGCTGCTGGTGCAGGACCACCAGCTGTTCGAGAAGCACGCGCAGTTCAATCGCGAGCGCATTCCCGAACGCGTGGTGCACGCCGTCGGCTCCGCAGCGCACGGCACGCTGACCATCACGCACGACATCACCAAGTACACCCGCGCCAAGTTGTTCAAGCCCGGCACGAAGACGCCGTTGTTCCTGCGCTTCTCCACCGTGGCAGGCGAGCGCGGCGCCGCGGATGCCGAGCGCGACGTGCGTGGTTTCGCCATCAAGTTCTACACCGAAGAAGGCAACTGGGATCTGGTTGGCAACAACACGCCGATATTCTTCGTGCGCGATCCATACAAGTTTCCCGATTTCATCCATACCCAGAAACGCCACCCGCGGACCAATTTGCGCAGCCCCACCGCCATGTGGGATTTCTGGTCGCTGTCGCCCGAGTCGCTGCACCAGGTCACCATCCTGATGAGCGATCGCGGCCTGCCGGCGACGCTGCGTCATATGCATGGCTTCGGCAGCCACAGCTTTAGTTTCTGGAACGACCTGGGCGAGCGCTTTTGGGTGAAGTTCCACTTCAAGACCCAGCAAGGCATCGAGAACTGGACCAACGACAAGGCAGCCGGCGTGATCGGACGCGATCGCGAGTCGCACCAGCGCGACCTTTACGAAGCGATCGAGCGCAAGGACTTCCCGAAGTGGACGATGTACGTGCAGGTGATGCCCGAAGCCGAGGCGCAGAACACGCCGTACAACCCGTTCGACCTCACCAAGGTATGGCCGCACAAGGACTATCCGCTGATCGAAGTGGGCGTGCTCGAGCTCAATCGCAATCCGGACAACTACTTCGCCGAAGTGGAGCAATCGAGCTTCTCGCCGGCCAATGTGATTCCCGGCATCGGCTTTAGCCCGGACAAGATGCTGCAATTTCGCATCTTCTCTTACGCGGATACGGCACGTCATCGCCTGGGCACCAATCACGAAGCGCTGGAAATCAATCGCCCGCGCTGCCCGGTGCACAACTACTACCGCGACGGCCAGATGCGCTTCGGCGGCAACGGTGGCGGCAGCGTGAATTACGAGCCGAACTCGTTCCATGGCCCGGTCGAAGACAAGTCGGTGCAGGAGCCGCCGCTGGCCATCTCCGGCGATGCGGATCGCTACATCGATCGCGACGGCATTGACGACTATACGCAGCCGGGCGATCTGTTCCGCTTGATGAGTCCGGATCAAAAGAAACAACTATTCGGCAATATCGCCGCGTCGATGCGCGGTGTGCCGGAGGTAATCATCCGTCGTCAGATCGCCCACTTCAGCAAGGCCGATCCGGCCTATGGCGAAGGCGTCGCCAAGGCGGTTGGCATCACGCTCTAAGCTGCTGGAAAAAACGAAGGCGGCGTCTCTTGCGAGCGCCGCCCTCTGTTTCGCCTACGAAGAGAACGCTCAGGCCGCCATTTCGGGCACCGTCACCAGGACCGGTTCGTCCGTGGCATTGGCCAGCAAGGCTGGAATGGTTTCCACCGGCACCGACACCGGCAAGGACACCACCTTGGCCGCTTCGCGTGCGGACAGCCGCCCGAAGCCCACCAGGCGATCGATGCTGCGCGCGACTTCCGCCTGACCGAACGGCTTGCTGATGAAATCGTCCGCGCCAAAGCGCTGCACGTAGAACTGCTCGGTCGCCTGCTGGTTGCCGCTGATCATCACGATCGGCACGTGCTGCGTGGCCGGGTCGTGGCGCAGCGCGCGCAACACGGCAAAGCCATTCATGCCCGGCAGCACGATATCCAGAAAGATCATCGCCGGTGGCTCGGCACGCGCCATCTCCAGCGCAGTTTCGCCGTCGGCCGCACGCACCACCTCGTAACCTTCCACCTCCAGCATGCGGCCGAGCACGGCGCGTATCGTCGCCGAATCGTCCACCACCAGTATTCGTGCCCCATGCGTGGTCTTGCGCCACGTCTGCTCGACCTGCCCCGGCGTTGCGCTCGAAAGCAGTCGCTTCAGGAATCCCATGCCCGCCATTGTCGCCCTCCCACTGCTTATTTCTAAGAGAAAACCACGCGCCCGCGCAGCTTTCCTTGGAGGACATGCTTACCCAGAACGGCGCTGCGTTCTGAGATGGGTGACTCACATGGAATCCTTAAGCCGTCGCAATTCTCGACGTGCCTGCTTATCCGGACGCCCTGGAGGAGCCATGGTGCCCAGTAACTTACGCTGAGCCTTCGCCGCCTCGCGCGCGGCGATGCTGGCCTCGCTTTCGCGATAGAGCGCCTGCGCGACCAGAGCGGGGCCTCGTTTCTCGGAGAGCGCCAGAACTTCCACTTCCAGCCGCTCCTCGCCCCGATTGATGCGGAACACGTCGCCCACATGCACCGCCTTGGCGGGTTTGCAGCTGCCGTCGTTGAGGTCGATCCTGCCACCTTCGATGGCCTGCTTGGCAAGGCTGCGGGTCTTGTAGAAGCGCGCCGCCCAGAGCCACACATCGGCGCGTAGAGGGGCTGCAGAAGAAGATTCGGGCCGTGACATGCCCTCAATTATCGCGCATCCGGTCCCCTTGTAGGAGCGCACCTTGTGCGCGACAGCCTTTCGCGCGGACATCCAGGACTGAGCTAAACCGAAGCGCTGCGGTCGCGCCCAAGTGCGCTCCTACAACCAGCCACGCAGCCTTTTTTGTAGTGCGCGACAGCCTTTCGCGCGGACATCAAGGACTGAGGTAAACCGAAGCGCCGCGGTCGCGCACCGGGCGCCCCCAATCACCCGCGCCCTCTGTGGGAGCGCACCCTGTGCGCGACAGCCTTTCGCGAAAGCCTTCAGGACTGAGCTACACCGAAACGCTGCGGTCGCGCACAAGTGCGCTCCTACAAGGGGGTGCCTTGGTGGAAGAGCATCTGCCACTGGCCATCACGCAGGCGCCAGATCGAGCTGCGCAGCGAATCCGACGCCGGGCGCTGCGGCGTGGCGAAGCGATGCCCACGGTAGGTCACCAAGGCCACATCCGCAGCCAGCATCGTCAGCCGAAAATCGCTGACCTCACGCGGCGAAAACGATTCACCGCGCAGCGCTTCTACGACCGCATCACGTGTCCACACCGTGCCCGAGACACCGAACTCGAAGAAGTCTTCGGCGATCAGCTGCCGCAGCGCCGCCTCATCGGCACGCACGTCCTGTCGATGCAGCTGTGTCTCCAGATCCAGCAAATGCGCGGCGAGATCCATGCGCGTTCCTCAGCTGCCCAGCAGCAGATTGCCCAGCGGTATGGTGATCAGCGACAACACGATGCCGGCACCCAGCAAGGTGTTGGCGAGCGACGGTTCCAGCTTGTACTCGTCGGCAAGAATCGCCGCGGAAATCATCGGCGCCATGCCCGCCTGCAACACGCCCACGGTCAGCGTAAGGCCACCGACGCCCGCCGTCATGCCCAGCAACAAGGCTGCGATGGGCGCGAGCAGCAGCTTCCAACCCAGACCCAGCAGCAACGGCGGCAGCTGGCGCTCGCCCAGGTGGAACTTGATCTGCAAACCCACCGAGAACAGCGCCAGCGGCGTCAGCGTGGCGCCTACGGGCAGCAGGACCTCATCGACGATCGGCGGCCAGCCACCCAGCGCGCCGACGATCGCGGCGAGCACCAGGGCCAGGAAAGACGGGAAGGTGAGGATGCGACGCGCAATCACGGCCGGCTGCGGCGATCGGCCCGCATACAGCGACGCCACCGCCACGCCGACCGAGGCCAGCAAAGGAAAACAACCGAGCTGATCGGCCACCACGGCGAGTGCCAGGCCCTCCTTGCCGTGCAAGGCCTGCATCATCGGATAGCCCATGAACGAGGTATTGCCCAGGCCGCAAACCAGCGTGAGGGCGCCGATGCGTTCGCGCGACCAGCCCAGGATTTTCCCGAGCACGGCGAACAGCAGCCACGCGCCAAAGAAGGTCACCCACATGGACGCCACGGGAAACCATAGCTGCGTGTCCACCTTCACCTTGGGCACCAGCGCCAGTACCAGCGCCGGCAGCGCGATATTGATCACCCACCAGTTGATGCCATGGACGAGGCCGGCCGGCGTTCGGGCGAAACGCGCGACCAGTACGCCAAGCAAAAGGCAGGTGAACAACAGTAGCAACGCGCCCATGGGCTTCCTGGAAAACGAAACGGCCGCAGTATAGCGGCCGTTTGTTGGGAGGCTTGGTGAAGTCGAACAACGCCACGCCACCCCATCGTCATGCCGGCCCAGGCCGGCATGACGAGCCCTAGATCGTCACCCCGCGATCAGGCGATTCAAACGCTGCACAAACGCTGCCGGATCCGGCAACTGCGCGCCCGCAGAAATCTCGGCCTGGTCAAGCAGCAGGTTGGCGAGATCGGCGGACTTGGCCGGATCGCTCTCGTTCTCCACGCGCTTGAGCAAGGGATGGTGCGGATTCACTTCCAGCGTCGGCTTGGCCAGCGGCACGTCGTGACCCGCCTCGCGCAGCAGGCGTGCCAGATGCGGTGCCATCTCGTAGTCGGACAAGGCCAGACACGAGGGCGAATCGGTGAGGCGCGCCGACACGCGCACGTCGCCGACGCGGTCGCCCAGCAACTCCTTCAGCTTGAGCACCAGCGGCTCGGCTGCCTTGCTCGCCTCTTCCTGCTGCTTCTTGTCCGCCTCGTCCAGCGGCAGTTCGCCCTTGGCCACGTTGCGCAGCTTCTTGCCGCTGTATTCGGTGAGGCTGTTGAGCATCCATTCGTCGATGCGGTCGGACATCAGCAGCACTTCGATGCCCTTGGCCTTGAATGCTTCCAGCTGCGGGCTGCCGATGGCGGCGGTGTAGCTATCGGCGGTGATGTACCAGATGGTGTCCTGGGTGAGCGGCATGCGGCCGATATAGTCGTCGAGCGATACGGTCTGCGCGGCGCCATCACCCTTGGTGGAGGCAAAGCGCAGCAATTTGGCGATGCGTTCGCGATTGGCGGGATCTTCGGCAATGCCTTCCTTCAGCGTATTGCCGAAGGCCTTGTAGAAGGTGGCGAACTTCTCCGGCTCATCGCGCGAGAGCTTTTCCAGCAAGTCGAGCACGCGCTTCACGCAGGCCGCACGGATACGCTCCAGCTGGCGATTGTGCTGGAGAATTTCGCGGCTGACGTTGAGCGGCAGGTCGTCTGCATCCACCACGCCTCGCACGAAGCGCAGGTAGTTGGGCAGCAGTTCTTCGGCCGCATCCATGATGAAGACGCGCTTGATGTAGAGCTTGAGGCCCTTGCGCTCGTCGCGGCCGCCCATCATCAGATCAAACGGAGGTTGCTCGGGGATGTACAACAGCGTGGTGAAGCTCTGGCTGCCCTCGACGCGGTTGTGCGTCCAGGCCAGCGCATCGTTGAAATCGTGGCCGAGCGACTTGTAGAAGCTCTGGTAATCCTCGTCGGAAATCTCGTTGCGTGGCTTGGCCCACAGCGCCGAGGCGTCGTTGACGGTCTCCCATTCGTCGCCCGGCTTGCCGTCCTCGTCCTTGGGGCAGCGGATCGGGAAAGCCACGTGGTCGGAATATTTGCGAATCAGCGAACGCAGCTCCCAGCCCTTGAGGAACTCGTCCTCGTCGGCCTTCAGATGCAGGATCACCGCGGTGCCGCGCTCGGGCAGATCGACCTGGGCCAGGCTGTATTCGCCCTTGCCGTCGCTCTCCCACTTCACGCCTTCGCTTGCCGGCAGGTCGGCGCGGCGACTCAGCACGGTGACGCGATCGGCCACCACGAACGAGGAGTAAAAGCCCACGCCGAACTGGCCGATCAGGCGGGCGTCGGTCTTATGCTCGGCGCTCATCGCCTCCAGGAAACGGCGCGTGCCCGAGCTGGCGATGGTGCCGATGTTGGCCACCACTTCATCGCGGCTCATGCCGACGCCGTTGTCGCGCACGGTCACGGTGCGTGCCTGCGGGTCCCAGCTCACATGGATCTGCAGCTCGCCGTCACCGCTGAGCAGGTCAGGATTGGCGATCGATTCGAAGCGCAGCTTGTCGCAGGCATCGGAGGCGTTGGAGATCAATTCGCGCAGGAAGATCTCCTTGTGCGAATAGAGCGAATGCGTGACCAGGTGCAGGACCTGGGCCACTTCGGCTTCGAATTTGCGGGTTTCGGGCGCGGTAGTGGTCATGCGGAGAGACTCATGCAAAGGTCAGTCGAAGGAGTAACAAGCGAAGGGGCCGACGAATCGGCCCCTTATGATGCCCGCTCTGCGTGGGAAAGCGGGTGAATTCAGGCGTTGGCCGAAGGATTCTGCAAGGCGGCAATGCGCTCTTCCAGCGGCGGGTGGCTCATGAACAGCCGCTTGAAGCCCATCGCCAGGGGACCGGAGATGCCGAACGCGGCAATCGTCTGCGGCAGCGTGCTCTCGCCGTGCTGCACCTGCAGGCGCTGCAGGGCGGAAATCATCGCGCCGCGGCCTGCAAACTTGGCGCCGGCGGCGTCGGCGCGGAATTCGCGCCAGCGCGAGAAGGCCGCCACGATCATCGAGGCGAACAGGCCGAACACCAGTTGCAGCACCAGCACCGACACGAAGTAGCCGATGCCGCCGCCACCCTCGCGGTCGCGACCGCCGGACATCCAGCTGTCCACCAGGCGGCCGACTACCCGAGCCGCGACGATCACCAGGGTGTTCACCACGCCCTGGATGAGGGTAAGCGTGACCATGTCGCCGTTGGCCACATGGCCGATCTCGTGACCGAGTACGGCGGAGACCTGCTCGCGGTCCATCTGCTGCAGCAGGCCGGTGCTCACCGCCACCAGCGAGCTGTTTTTGGTCATGCCGGTGGCGAACGCGTTCATTTCCGGTGCGTCGTAGATCGCCACCTCGGGCATGCCGATGCCGGCCGCCTGGGCGTGGCGGCGCACGGTGTCCAGCAGCCAGCGCTCGGCTTCGTTCTGCGGCTGCTCGATCACGCGGGCGCCGGTGGACATCTTCGCCATCCACTTGGACATGGCCAGCGAGATGAAAGCGCCGCCCATGCCGAAGACCGCGGCGTAGAGCAGCAATCCACCCATGCCACCGTAACCACGGGCGGCAGCCCACTGATCGATGCCGAACAGGCGGCAGACGATGCTCAGCAGGAAAAGGACGGCGATATTGGTAAGCAGGAACAATGCGATGCGACGCATGGCTGTCTCTCGGGCAGTCATGAAAGGGGATGCGACTTTCGCCGCTGTGAAAGGATCGTGGCGAATTCTTGCGGTTTCAAGGGCCGTGAGTCGGGAATCTTCATATCAGTCGTCCAGCTTTCAACTGCGCGTCAGCTAAGGACCCACTCGCCGACCGCGCGCCAAGCGTTCCTGCGGGCCATCGACGGCCCGTAAAATGGCCCGATGAACTACCGCGGACGATTCGCCCCTTCTCCGACCGGCCACATGCATTTCGGTTCCCTCGTGGCTGCCGTGGGCAGCTGGTTGTGCGCCCGCCACGCCGGTGGCGCGTGGTTGCTGCGGGTGGAAGACATCGATCCGCCGCGGGAGATGCCCGGTTCGGCCGAAAGCATCCTGGCGGCCCTGCCCGCCTTCGGGCTGGTGGCCGACGCGCCCGCCCTGTTCCAGTCCCACCGCCAGGCGGCCTATGACGCAGCGTTCGAGCGGCTCAAGGCGGCCGATCTCGTCTTCCCTTGCTGGTGCAGCCGCAACGATCTCGCGGGCGGCCTGCATCTGGACGGCCACTGCCTGGCGCCGCCCATGGAAGGCCGAACCCCGGCCTGGCGTCTGCGCGTGCCGGATATCGAGCTCGATTTTGTCGATGCCTTGCAGGGCCCGCAGTCCCAGAATCTCCGCCTGGCCGCAGGCGACTTCGTGATACGCAGAGTGGAGGGCTACTACGCCTACCAGCTCGCCTGCGTGGTCGATGACGCTCACCAGGGCATCACCCAGGTGGTGCGCGGCAACGATTTGCTGGACTCGACGCCGCGGCAGATCTTCCTGCAGGGCTGCCTGAAGCTTCCGACGCCCGGATACCTGCATCTGCCGCTGGCCCTGGATGACGACGGCCGCAAGCTGTCCAAGTCCGAGCGCGCCCATCCAGTGGACCCTACCGACCCGCTGCCCGCACTGCGCCGCGCGCTGGCTTTTCTGGATCTGCCGGTGGCGCCGGCGGCACGTGAGCCTTCGGCCCTGCTTGCCCATGCCCTCGCCAGTTTCACGCCAGATCGACTACCGCACTGCAGCGAACGCGCGGCAGCTTAAACGGCCGTCGACGCATTCATCGTCCAACTGCCACACAGAAGCGCAAGTCGGCGTACTCTGCGTAGACGATTTGCCACGTATGGCGTGGTAGACATGGCAGCGTCCCGGTTGCACGATCGGGGTTGAATGGTCACTCGCATCCTTGGAGAACAGGCATGACGCAACGCACGGCATTGGTCACTGGCGGCACGGGCGGTATCGGTACGGCCATCATTCGCTACCTCGGGCGCCAGGGACACCGGGTCGCCACCAACTATCGTGACCAGTCCAAAGCCGAAGCCATGAAGGAAATGATGGCGAAGGAAGGCATCGAAGTACTGCTGGTGCCGGGCGACGTGAAAGATCCCGATTCCTGCGAAGCGATGGTGCGCATCATCGAGAGCGCGATGGGCCCGGTGGAAATCCTGGTCAACAACGCCGGCATCACGCGTGACACCACCTTCCACAAGATGACCTATCCGCAGTGGATGGAAGTGGTCAACACCAACCTCAACGCCTGCTTCAACGTCACCCGCCCGGTGATCGAAAGCATGCGCCACAACAAGTGGGGCCGCATCGTCCAGATCAGCTCCATCAACGGCCAGAAGGGCCAGTACGGCCAGGCCAACTACGCCGCCGCCAAGGCAGGCATGCACGGCTTCACCATTTCGCTGGCGCAGGAAAATGCCAAATTCGGCATCACCGTCAACACCGTCTCGCCGGGTTATGTAGGCACCGACATGGTGATGGCCGTGCCTGAAGAGGTGCGCGAAAAGATCGTCGCGCAGATTCCCGTCGGGCGCCTCGGCAAGCCTGAGGAAATTGCGCATGCCGTGGCGTTTCTGACCGGCGAAGAGGCGGCGTGGATTACGGGCGCGAATTTGTCGATCAATGGTGGGCATTACATGGGGTGGTGATTAGCCCCACACCATCTTCCCCACGGGCGGATTGAAGATAAACGCCCGTGCTGAGAAGGTTGGTTTGAAGAACCAGATCAAAGCTCGCTCAGTCGATGCCTCCCCGCGAGCACCCGCCCCTCACCCCAGCCCTCTCCCCGCAGGGGAGAGGGAGAAGTGGCGTGCACCGCGAAACCCGATAGCCGATAGCCGATGCGCAGCGTGGCCCCGCTTTAAGTCCTCAGGGATTCGGGCGCGTTGCGCAACGCTTTGAAGTATCCCCTGTGTACCCTCGGAGGTTGTCCCACGACGGCGCGCCTCGAGCGTTCGGGCTTATCCCAGCACGATGCTGCGGGCGTTATCAGGCCATTTTCTTTGGGTTACTTTCGACGCGAAGCTAGTCCCGTGGGATCTCTTGGGCCAGCAAAAGAAAAGTGACTCGAGCGGCGGCAGCCGTTCGAAACGCCCGCCGCGTAGGCGGCACCCTGGCCCAAACGCGACAACCAGAAACCGAGGCTCTGGATGACCAGCCTTCGGCTGTTGAAAAGCGCCTCCGGCCTGCGCCGGGATGACGAACTAAAAAGAAAGGCGCAGCGATAAAGACTTAGCTGCCCAGCAGCCTCTCCATCACCCGCCCCACCGCCGCAAAAGCGAACGCGCCGGTGACATGCGTAGCAGCACCCAACCCACCACCACACGCCAGATTCAAAGCCTCCGTCCCATCCGCCACCGGCGGCCGCGTCCCACACACCGTCCCATCCGGCTGCGGATACTGCACGTTCTGCAGCGAATACACCGCCGACACACCAAAGTAGCGATCTGGATTCTTGGGAAAATTGAAATCCTGCCGAAGCTTCTTGCGGATCAGACTGAACATCGCGTCGTGCTCCGTACGCGACAGATCGCGCACGCGGATCTGCGTCGGATCAGTGCGCCCACCCGCGGACCCCACCGTCACCATCGGCAGCTTGCGGCGACGACACCACGCAATTGCCTCCAGCTTCACGCGGAAGGCGTCGCAGGCATCGAGCACCACGTCGTAGCCGCGATCGAGCAGTTCATCGAGCGTGGACGTCGTGAGGAAACGTTCGATCGCGTCGATCTTGATGGCCGGATTGATCGCACGCAGGCGCTCCTCGATCACCTTCACTTTGGACTTGCCGAACTGGCCATCCAGCGCATGCAGCTGGCGATTGGTGTTGGAGACACAGATCTCGTCCGCGTCGATCAGCGTGAGATGGCCCACACCCGTGCGCGCCAGCGCCTCGGCGGCCCATGAGCCCACGCCGCCGATGCCGATCACGCAAACGTGACTGTGCATCAGCCGGTCGAGGCTGCCCACGCCATACAGGCGCTCCACGCCGGCGAAGCGCTCGCGCGGAAACGCCACACCCGCCTCATCGGCGGGCGGTGTGATGGGGTCTGCCACCGGAGCGGCGATTTCGGTCTGCATCGTTGGAGCCATGACAACACCTTGAAGTGACGCATTTTATCGGGAACTGTCCGCCGCTGCAGGGCTGCCGTTATGCTGGCGGCTTCACTCTGCGCCCACAGGGATCCACCCCATGCGTTCCGCCCTACTGCTCGTGCTCGGCCTGGTCATTGGCATCGTCGGCACCGTTTTCGCCATGAACGCGCTGCACGAGCACGAACCGTTCTCGCATACGGTGATGACCCTGATGTCCCACCATGCCGGCGCGCTCAGCGCCGCCGTGAAAACGCAGAAGTGCGACGCCGCGCAGGTGCAGCGGCATCTTTCCCGCCTGCTGGAAACCCAGTCCGACCTGGATGAGGCCTTCCCGGGCGTCGATCAACCGTTCAAGGACGAGGAAGCCAAGCTGCGCGAGAAGACTCAGGCGGCCCTGCAGGCGGCGCCTGCCGATTGCGCGGCGCTGGCGAAGGCGATCAAGCCCATTGGTGAAACCTGCCAGTCGTGCCATCAGCAGTATCGCTAGATCGCGGCGGTTTTCTGTGGGAGCGCACCCTGTGCGCGACTGAGCCTGACCGATGGCGTGCGTTCCAGTCGCGCACAGGGTGCGCTCCCACAAGAACAAGATTCCGTCCGATCAGATCTTTACCTTGCCGCGCAGGATCTGCCAGTACATCACCCAATCGCCGAGCAGGCTGTACAGCGGGTGGGTGAAGGTGGCCGGGCGGTTCTTCTCGAACACGTAGTGACCGATCCACGCAAAGCCATAGCCTGCCACCGGGGCCAGTAGCAGCCACCAACCATTGCCGGTGACGATGGCGGTGACGAGCACCGCCAGCACCAGCGTGCTGCCAACGAAATGCATGCGGCGGCACTGCACATTGCTGTGCTCGTTGAGATAGAACGGATAGAACTCGCGGAAGCTGGAATAGCCGGCCATGCGGATCGCCCTGGATGATTCCTGCTCAGCGTAAACCGCCCTGCCAGCCGATGCATGCGCGCATGCAGCATGCGGCGCATCACGCCGGCAGCGGGATGAACTCCTCTTCGTCGCCCACCACCTTGCCCATGCGCTGTGCCGCCCAGTCGGCCTTGGCCTGCTCGATGCGCTCGCGCGTGCTGGCCACGAAGTTCCACCACAGGTGGCGCTCGCCATCCAGCGGCGCACCGCCAAACAGCATCACGCGACTCTTGGTGCGCGCACGCAGCGGCGGCGAATCCGGGCCGGTCTGCACGGCGGCATGCATGGGCACGACGCTGACGCCGTCCCATTCCACTTCGCCGTCGACCACGCAGACACCGCGTTCCACGTGCTGTTCCGGCCAGGGCAGTTCGGCGCCCTCTTCCAGCGTCGCCTCGATGAAGAACATCGGAGCAAACACTTTGACGGGCGACTCCTTGCCGTAACCGGTGCCCGCAATCAGCACCAACTCAACTCCGGGCAGAGACAAGCGCGGCAGTTCATCGGCGCCGTGGTGATGAAACTCCGGCTCGACCTCGGCGTCCTTCTGCGGCAGCGCCACCCAGACCTGGATGCCATGCGTGCGAAATCCGCCGCCGCGTGCTTCCGGCGGGGTGCGCTCGGAATGCACGATGCCGCGGCCAGAGGTCATCCAGTTCACTTCGCCCGGGCGGATATCGGCAATGCTGCCGAGGCTGTCGCGGTGGCGGATCACGCCATCGAACAACCACGTCACGGTGGCCAGACCGATATGCGGATGCGGCCGCACGTCCATGCCCTTGTCGTCGAGAAAGGTCACCGGGCCCATGTAATCGAAAAACACGAACGGGCCCACGTGGCGCGCCTGCAAGACCGGCAGCAGGCGACGCACGTTGAAGCCGTCGCCCAGGTCGTGCACGCGTCCCTCGATCAAGATCGGTTGCTGTTCCATGGTGTCTCCTTACCAGGCGCGCTGGTATTGTTCCGGCGCGCTGATCGTCACGCCCAGTTCCTGTGCGGCACGACGCGGGAAATACGGATCGCGCAGGCTTTCGCGCGCAATCAAGACCACGTCGGCCGATCCTTCGTCGATGATGCGCGCCGCGTGTGTGGATTCGGTGATGAGACCCACGGCGCCCGTCGCGATGCCCGCATCGTGACGCACGCGCGCCGCAAACGGAACCTGGTAACCGGGCGACAGCGGAATCTTCACGTGCGGGATCAGGCCGCCGCTGGACACATCGATCAGGTCCACGCCCATCGACTTCACCTCGCGCGCAAGTTGCACGGTCTGCTCGACATCCCAGCCGCCTTCGCTCCAGTCCGTGGCGGAAACGCGCAGCCACAGCGGCAGATGTTCGGGCCAAACTTCGCGCACGGCCGTGATCACTTCGCGCACCAGGCGCGTGCGGTTCTCGAAACTGCCGCCGTATTCGTCGGTGCGATGGTTGCTCAGCGGCGAAAGGAACTGATGCAGCAGATAGCCGTGCGCGCCATGCAGCTCGATCAGCTGGAAGCCGGCCGCGGGCGCGCGCTCAGCCGCGGCGCGGAAGTCGGCAATCACCTTGGCAATGCCGGCACGATCGAGCGCCAGCGGCACGTGCCAATGCTGATCGAACGGTATGGCCGATGGCGCCACGGTCTGCCAGGCACCCGCATCGGCAGCCAGCGGACCGCCACCCTCCCACGGACGCATCGAACTGGCCTTGCGTCCCGCATGGGCCAGCTGCACGCCGGCGACGGCGCCTTGCGCCTTGATGAAGGCGATGATCGGCTGCCAAGCGTGCTGCTGGGCTTCGTTCCAGATGCCCACATCGCCGGCAGAAATGCGGCCCTCGGGTGAAATCGCGGTAGCTTCGGTGATCAGCAGACCGGCGCCGCCCACCGCGCGGCTGCCCAGATGTACGAAGTGCCAATCGTTGGGCAAGCCATCGGTGGCGGAGTATTCGCACATCGGTGCAATGACGAGGCGGTTGCGCAGCGACACGCTGCGTTGGGTGAACGGGGTGAAGAGTTTCATCGGCCTGCTCTGGGAGAGGGATCTGCCACACATGCCGGCACTCAACGCCCGGTTCAAGTACCCGAGTCGCCAGGTTGCGCCTGGAACCACTGAGCAATGTGTGCGGCGATGGCGTCGGGCATCTTCATCCAGCCGAAGTGATCGGCCTTGTCGTTGCCCAGGTCGCCGGCCGTGATTACTTGCTGAGTGTTCGGACTGCGCGGCATTTTCCCGAGCAACCATGACAGCGAGGCCTGCGGCACCAGCCAGTCGTCATGCATGCGCAATCCCAGTATCGGCAGCTCGAGCTTGCCCAACAGCGCTTCGAAATCGACCGGCATGCCCGCAGCGGCGTAGCGGCCTGTACGACCCGTGCGCGCCCAGTCGTCGATCAGCTGCCGCGCCTCGTTGCCGCCGAAGCCGATCCGACGTCCCGGCAAATGGCCGACCAAGCGCGCCAGCCACGGCGCCAACGCATAGGCCAGCCACAGCAGAGGCGCCAAAGGAAACTGACGCCAATACGGCGCCCCGCTCGCCACGACCAGCAGTCCTGCCACCTCCTTCGGATGCAGGCTCGCGTCGAGGGCGGCCATCTGTCCGCCCAGGCTGTGGCCGCCCAGCGTCAGGCGCGTCGAGGGCAGCGAGGCGCGCAGGACGGCCATGCCGGCGGGCAGGTCGTCTTCCAGCAGTTGTCGATAGCCCCAGTCCTCGTGCCGATCGGCCCGCTTGTTACTGGAACCGATGCCGCGCCATTCGTGGATGGCCACTGCTATACCACGCTCCGCCAGCCCCTGCGCCAGTGGCAGGTAATGCTTGGCCGCCACGCCCAGGGCCGGCAGCCAGTAGATCACCTGGGTCGCCTCAGTGGCGGGACGCTGCAATAGCAGTTCCGATCGCGCACCGTCGGCCGAGATAACGGGGAGCACATCGCAGGGAGGCAGTGCGGCGGAAACGAAAGAAGTGGCGGACATTCTTGGCACGCGTCGCAGGGAAGCGATGAAGGCTACGCCAATTCACGTGCGACTAAAAAGTCGCGGCAAAGAAAAGGCCGGCGAGCGCCGGCCTTTTCTTCATGCAGTAATGCTTTGATGAACTCAGGCGGGCGCCACTTCATCGGCTTGCAGACCTTTCTGCCCCTGCACCACCTTGAAACTCACCTTTTGCCCCTCTTTCAGGCTACGGAAACCTGAACCGCTAATCGCCCGAAAATGCACGAAGACATCCGGGCCGCTTTCACGGCTGATGAAACCAAAGCCCTTGGCGTCGTTGAACCATTTCACAGTGCCAACTTCACGATCCGACATGACTCACTCCGATCAACTCGATGCTGAGACAAGTCAGCCCCCCCTTTGGCCGACGGCTTACTGCGCATGCAGGGATCGGGGTGTAGCGATGTGGACTCATCAAGAGTCGCGCATCGGGCACGCACGTGACCGAGCAACCACAGTGAATCCAGCATAACGGATTTCTTTAATGCAAGTGAATGGCTTTAATCACTGCTTTTGATTTTCACATTTCAATGACATTTGCGAATAAAACAAAAAAGCCAGGCATTGCTGCCTGGCTTTTTCTTTGGCGTTTGAAACCGCCTAATACCGCTAGCTTATTACTGCGGGATCACTTCGTCGGCCTGCAGGCCCTTCTGACCCTGCACGACCTTGAAGGAGACCTTCTGGCCTTCCTGCAGGCTCTTGAAGCCATTGCCCTGGATCGCGCGGAAATGCACGAAGACGTCCGGGCCGTTGTCACGGCTGATGAAGCCGAAGCCCTTGGCGTCGTTGAACCACTTGACGGTACCGATCTGACGATCAGACATGTAAATCACTCCGTAGGATTTGAACAGACTCAGCCCGCACGACATGTGCAGGCCGGCTTACTGGTGTGCAAGGAAACCCTAGGGGTGAGGCGATGAGGCTAGATCGAGATCAGCGGCATCGGGTCACAAAACTCTGGTGACCCCAGCAAACACAGTGAGTGCATCATAACCGCTCCCAGGCTGTATTGCGACTGGTTCCATGCCTCAAAACCTGAATGAATAACCGTTAGGTCTTACAAAACGGTGTTTGATTTTCACGCCATCTTCGCATTTCATCTCGTCCCTTGGATGGGCAGAGCGACCCGCTCAACCCGCATCCCTCGCGCAGGAGTAGCTCCATGATGTTTCGCCACCACCGCCTCGCCCTGCTCGCCCTTGTCGCCGGCGGCGTGATACTCGGCGGCTGTTCCGATAAGCCCCAGACGCGCGCCACGACCTCCACCCACACCACGACGGCCCAACCGGCCAGCCACGCAACGGGAACGGCTGGCGCGACGACGGGCACGACTAAACCCCGTACTGGCACTGTGACCACCTCCGGTGGCAAACCGCTGCCCAACAGCACGGGTATTCCTGCCTGTGACGACTACCTGGCCAGCTATGTCTCCTGCCATGCCGTCGCCGGCGTCTATACGCCCGACCAGTTGCAGTCGCGCTATCAGGACATGCGCACCAGCCTGCTGCAGGATTCGGTAGACCCCAATACGCGTCCGCAACTGGGCGCTCGGTGCACGGCGCTGGCCAAGCAGCTGCGCGAAACGCTGCAAGGCAAGGCGTGCGCACCGGTCTCTCCGGCGGCGGGCAGCAGCGCGCACTGAGCTTTAGCGCAAAAGCGCACGCAGTGCGGCAGCGACAGAAGCCGGCCGACTGCGTGCGATTTTTACCTTGGGCGTGGCGTGCCACTGGGCCATGGCCCGGATGGCGTTGGCGACTTCCTCAAGCAAGCGTGGGGTCGCCTCGACATCGGGCTCAAGGAATAAGGCCTTGACCTCGAACACGCCCTCGCGACGATGTGCCTTCGCATCCAGCCGGCCGATCAATTGGCCGCGATGAAGAATGGGCAGCACGTAGTAGCCATAGCGCCGCTTGGGCGCCGGCACATAACACTCGATGGTGTATTCGAAACCGAACAAGGCCTCGGCACGCGCACGATCCCATACCACCGGATCGAACGGCGACAGCAACGTCGTGTGCGTCGCGCGCAGCTGGCCCGCCGCTGCCTGCGCGAGCGCGGCAGCATGATCGGGATGCACGTAGGCAGGCACATTCCAATCGGCCACCTGGACCATCAACAGCTCGCCTTCGGCCACCAGCGGCGCAAGCTCCTTGTCCGTCACCGCGGGTTTCAAGCGGTAGTAATCCGCGATCCAGCGCGCCTGCGTCACGCCCAGCGCGCGCACGCTGTCGAGGATGAAGCGGCGACGCAAGGCCTCGTGATCGAGTGCTAGCAGCGCGCGATCCAATGGCGGATCGAGTTTCGCCAGCACGCGTTCCTCAAGATCATAGACACGCTGGAAACGCTCCCGTCGCGTCACCATCAAGTCGCCCAGCGCAAACCACGCTTCCAGCCAGCGCTTTTCAGGTTTCCACGACCACCAGCCGCCAGCGCCCTTGGTCTCGCTTTCGAAATCCGCCGCGCGCGCGGCACCGTTGTCGCGTATGCGCGCCAACAGCGCATCCATGCCCTCGCGATGTTCGCGATGCATGCGATCGGCGTGCTTGTAAGCCCAATGCATCGCGCGCTGCCTGCGCCAGGCCTGATGAAGTGCGAGATCCGCCGACGGCACGAAGCACGCTTCGTGCGCCCAGCATTCGGCAATACGTCCGTTATCGAGCGCATCTTCCAGCCATTGCGGGTCGTAGTCACCCAGGCGCGAATGCAGCACGAGATAAGGACTGCGAGCGACGACATGGATGCTGTCGATCTGCAGCAGACGCATGCGCGTTATCGCATCGACCACATGCATGGGCTTGGCCCGCGATTTCGGCTTGCTGAGCAGACCCTGCGCCGCCAGGTGAAGACGCCTTGCCTGCGTCAGATTCAACGCCATGTGTGAGGCGGATGAAGGAACCGACAACGGTAACGATGACTTCACGTGATCACGATGCCTGTGTTGAGGCGGCATTTAGCCGTGCTTTGTTAGTTTGTATGCAGCGCGAAGGACATGCAGCGCGACATTGCAATCCATCACTGCCCCATCGCGCGCATCCGTTCACGAGCCACGCATTCTGGCATGGAGTCACGACGATGAAATCCCGCACACCTCTGATCGCTCTTGTTACCGCCGGTTCGCTGATGCTGGCGGGCACGGTGTTGGCGCAAGACCAGACCATGCCGACGCCTCCGCCCCCGCCGCCATCGCCGGCACAAACGATGCCTGCGCAACCGATGCCCACACAACCGACGCCTCCGCCGCCGACGCAGGTCATACCTGCAACGCAGCCGACGCCTCCGCCACCGCCGGGCGGTACGCAGGCCCAGACCGCCAGCGGTAATCAGCCGGTGACAATCAACTCCAGCGTTCCGCCGGTGAACGCAGGTCCGGCGCCGAGCTTTGAGCAGCTGGCCAATGGCAAGAAGTACATTTCCGAAAGCGATGCTTCGGCCTATCCGCTGCTGGCCAATGACTGGATCTATGTGGACAAGGGCCACGCCGGCCGCGTGAGCAAAGCTCAGTACGAGGCTTGGTTAAGCAACAACCGGTAAGATGAGGCAGTTCGGACGCGGGTCGTCGGCAACGGCGGCCCGCGTCGTCATATGCGATACAGGAAGCCGCTGGTATTCAGGCACTCCCCCGGCGCTGCGCTCCTGATCGCATGCCCGCCCAGGATGGAGCCTCACGATGCGACTCACTTCCCTGGCAGCCGTCTCGCTCACGCTTGGCCTGCCTTCCCTCGCTGCGCATGCGCAGAATCCCAGTCCGATGGACATCCGCGCCTGCACCGCCATCGAGACGGATGCACAGCGACTGGCTTGCTACGACCGCGCCACCGGACGCGACAATCTTCCGGCCGCGCAGAAGAAGAGCGACGCTGCTGCACAGGCACCGGCGCCGGCCACGTCGACGAGCCCCTCGAACAATGCTTTCGGTCATGAAGCGGCGCGCGTGGCGAGCACTAATCCCCAGGCCGCGGGCGCCGACAGCGCACAGGCCGCCTCGGACGTAAAGCCGCTCTCGCTGCTCGACAGCCGCTGGGAGCTGTCGCCCGAGAGCAAGCTCGGCACCTTCAATCTGCGCGGCTACAAACCAATCGTGGTGCTGCCCTTCTTCGCCAGCAGCAACCAGAACAGGGAACCGAGCAGCCCCAATCCGCTCAACACGGTCACCGAGCCTCAGCAGGTGGACAACATCGAGAGCAAGTTCCAGATCAGCCTGAAGACCAAGATCTGGCAGGGTGTGTTCGGTGACCAAGGCGATGTGTGGGCCGCGTTTACCCAGTCCTCGCGTTGGCAGGTCTACAACGAAAAGGAATCGCGCCCCTTCCGCGAGACCGATTACGAACCCGAAGTCATGCTGATGTTCAACACGAACTACCAGCTCGCCGGGTGGGACGGCAGACTGCTCGGCATCGGCCTCGATCATCAATCCAACGGACAATCCGATCCGCTGTCGCGCAGCTGGAATCGCGTGATGGGCTACGCCGGATTCGAGCGGCCCGGCTGGACCATCATGTTCCGGCCATGGTGGCGCATCCCCGAAGGCGGTCCGGACGACAACAACCCGGACATCGACAACTACATGGGTCGCGCGGATATGCAGATCATCCACGAATGGCAGGGCCAGGAATTCGGCCTGATGCTGCGCCATTCCTTGCGCGCCGGCAGCGAGAGCCACGGCGCGGCGCAGTTCACCTGGTCCTTCCCGGTGGCCGGCAATCTGCGCGGCTACATGGAACTGTTCAAGGGCTACGGCGAAAGCATGATCGACTACAACCACAATGCCACTTACCTCGGCATCGGCGTATCGCTGCTGGACTGGTACTAAAAACAAAAAAGCCGCGCACGGTGGGTGCGCGGCTTTCCGCATGCCATGGGGCGACGCTACAGCGCCCCATGTCACTGTTTTAGTGGTGGTGGCCACCTTCACCGTGCACGTGGCCGTGCGAGAGCTCTTCCTCGCTGGCTTCGCGCACGTCGGTCACTTCCACGTCGAAATGCAACGTCTGGCCGGCGAGCGGGTGGTTGCCGTCGATGTGCACCTTGTCGTTCTCGACCTTGGTCACGGTGACGTTGATGGCGCCTTGCGGGCCGCGGCCCTGGAACTGCATGCCCGGCTGGATATCGTCCACGCCCTGGAATGCCTCGCGCGGCACTTCCTGCACGAGCTCGGCGTGGTGCACGCCGTAGCCTTCTTCCGGCACCACGTCGACCTTGAACTGATCGCCGACCTGACGGCCTTCCATCGCCTTTTCCAGGCCCGGGACGATCTGGCCCACGCCCTGGAGGTACACGAGCGGCTCGCGACCCTGCGAGCTGTCGAGGACCTGGCCGGTGTCGTCGGTCAGCGTGTAATGGAAGGAAACGACGGAATGGTTGGCGATCTGCATGATGTTCTCTGAGTGGGGAGTGGCGCCGGCAGAGACCGGCACGAAACTGCAAGATTAACAGACCCCTTGTGACGATGCTGGCTAGGCGCAAGGCCACCGGATTGGCGATACTGCGTCCATGGTTTTCGAGAAACACGCTGCGGGCCGCTGGTCTGCCCTTTTCGGGCTGACCGTGGCGGCCTTGTCGCTGGCCAGCCCGGTGTTCGCCGCGGTGCAAAACCAGGTCGCCCCCACGGCGCCAGCCACCGTCCAGCCAACGCTCAGCGAGCAGATCGATGGGCTGATCAGCCAGCCGCGTTTTGCCGGCGCCGACTGGGGCATCGCCGTGATTTCGCTCAGCAACGGCCGCAGCGTCTACAGCCACCACGCCGATCAACTGTTCCAGCCCGCCTCGACCGCCAAGCTGTTCACGGCGGCCGTGACGCTGAGCGAGCTGGGGCCCGACTATCGCATTCCCACCCGCGTGGTGACGGGCGGCGAGATCCGCAACGGACGATTGGACGGGCCGTTGATTCTCTACGGCATGGGCGATCCCACGCTCGGTGTCGACGCCGCCACGCTGCACTGGGCCGATCAGCTCGCCGAGCAACTGGCGGCGCAGGGTCTGCGTCACGTCCATGGCGACCTGATCGCCGATTCGACTTATTTCGCGAGCCCCATGATGGGCACTGGCTGGGAAGCGATCGACCTGCAGAGCTGGTTCGCCGTGCCAGCCACTGCGCTGAGCGTGGGCGAAAATCAGGTCGACGTGACGGTGACCGCAGGCATCGGCGCCGGTGCGCCAGCCGAACTGCGCTTCGATCCCGCCAACGCGATTCCCAGCGTGGCCAACGAGGTGATCACCAGCGCCCAGCGCACGCACAACGACGTGAATCTGTATCGGGCGCCGGGCGATGGCGTGTTGTACGCGTTCGGCAATATCGCGGCGAAATCGCCCGCGCAGAATTACAAACTCGCCCTGCCCGACCCGGCCCAATACGCGGGCCGGCTGCTGCAGGAGGCGCTGGTGCGCCGTGGCATCCAACTCGATGGCAAGTTGCTCACGGTGCACTGGCCGCGCCGCGATACCTTCCTGCCAGCGCAACCTCGCACGCTGGCCGAAGTGCTGTCGCCGCCCGTCAGCGAGATCCTCGAGCGCGGCCTGAAGCGCTCGCAGAATCTCTACCTGCAAAACCTGTTGCTGCTGGCGGGCGTGAAGGCGCAGGCCGATACGGAGCAGCGCGAGGGCAGCATGGGCTTCGTCACCAGCGAACGCTGGGGCATACGCGCGTTGCATCAGCTGCTGGAGCAGATCGGCATCACGCCAGCGGCGAGCTCGATCGAGGAAGGCACCGGGCTGTCCCGCCGCAATCTGGCCACGCCCAATGCGATGGCCTATCTGCTGGCCTTCCTCGCCAGGCAGCCGTACGGACCGGCGCTGGTGGAAGCGCTGCCCATTGCCGGGGTGGATGGCACCTTGCAGTGGCGCATGCGCAACACGCCAGCCGAAAACAACGTGCACGCGAAAACCGGCAGCATGAGCTTTGTGCATTGCCTGGCCGGCTACGTCACCAGCGGCGATGGCGAACGGCTGGCATTCGCCATCATGCTCAACAACTACGATCCGCCGGCGGGGGCACCCAATGCCACCCGCGACATCGACCAGATCGCCGTGCTGCTGGCCGGCTCGCGCCATCCGGCCAGCACTGCCAGCTCTGCGCCGGCGGTGGCGACTCAGCCCGCCAACTGACGCTCGAGTTCCTTGCCGATCTTCTCCGGCGTATCGGTGGGGGCGTAGCGCTTTACCACCTGTCCGTCGCTGTTGACCAGGAACTTGGTGAAATTCCACTTGATCGATTCGCTGCCCAGGATGCCCTTGCCCTCGCTCTTGAGCCACTTGTAGAGCGGATGTGCGCCGTCGCCATTGACCTCGACCTTGGCGAACAGCGGGAAGCTCACGTCGTAGCTGGTGGAGCAGAAGTTGCGGATTTCCGCTTCGTCGCCCGGCTCCTGATGGCCGAACTGGTCGCAGGGAAAGCCCAGCACCATCAGGCCCCTCTCGCGATCGGCGCGCCACAGCGCTTCCAGCCCGGTGTATTGCGGGGTGAATCCGCACTTGGACGCCACGTTGACGATCAGCAGCGTCTTGCCTCGATAGTCGGCGAGCGAACGCTCGTTGCCGTCGATATCGCGGGCGGAGAAGTCATAGACGGAGGTCATGGCAGGCTTTCCTCGTTGAAAGGAGGCCAGTCTAGCCCCATGCAGCGTCACGGTGCCTTATGCTTGCCACCGCCGGGACCCCCGGGCAGCTGCCCGAGGCTCTCGCCTCCCCGGTTTCCCCGAAGGTATTCCGTGATCAGATTTCTGGATGTCCATAAGTCCTACCGTGTCGACGGAAGGGACGTTCCCGCGCTGCAACCCTTCAGTCTGGACATCGCCGATGGCGAAGTGTTCGGCATCATCGGCCACTCCGGTGCGGGCAAATCGACGCTTATACGTCTGATCAACCTGTTGGAGCGGCCCAGCGGCGGCCGCATCCAGATCGGCGACACGGAAATGACAGCGCTAACGGAATCGCAGCTGCGTCAGCAACGCCAGCGCATCGGCATGATCTTCCAGCACTTCAACCTGCTGTCGTCGCAGACCGTGGCCGAGAACGTGGCCTTCCCGCTGCGCCTGGCCGGCGAGCACGACATCGCGGCGATCCGCCAGCGCGTGGACGAACTGCTGGCACGCGTGGGCCTGACCGCGCATGCCGACAAGTATCCCTCGCAGCTTTCGGGCGGCCAGAAGCAGCGCGTGGGCATTGCGCGCGCCTTGGCCAACCGGCCGTCCATCCTGCTGTGCGACGAGGCCACTAGTGCGCTCGATCCGCAGACCACGGCCTCCGTGCTCGAGTTGCTCGCCGAGATCAATCGCGAGCTCAAGCTCACCATCGTGCTGATCACGCACGAGATGGACGTGGTGCGTCGCGTCTGCGATCGCGTAGCCGTACTCGATGCCGGGCGCATCGTGGAAAGTGGCGCCGTCGCCGATGTCTTCCTGCATCCGCAACACGCCACCACGCGCCGTTTCGTCAACGAGGCCTTGCCGGAGGAAGCCGCCGGCGAACAGATGCCGTTCGCGCATGTGCCCGGCCGCATCCTGCGCCTGTCGTTCCGCGGCGAGGCGACCTGGACACCGGCGCTGGGACGCGTCGCCCGCGAAACCGGCGTCGATTTCAATATCCTGGCCGGGCGCATCGACCGTATCAAAGACCTGCCCTACGGACAGCTCACGCTGGCCATGCAGGGCGAACGCGTGGATGACGCACTGGCCATTCTTCGCGAGTCCGGCATCGAAATCGAAGAAATCACCTCATCGCTGGAGAATCGCGCATGAGCGCTCCACTGCTGCAAACCCTGTTTCCGCATATCGACGACTGGGGCGAAATCGGTCATGCCTGCATCGATACGTTGTTGATGCTTGGCGGCTCGTTGCTGCTGACGATCGCGGTTGGATTGCCGCTGGGCGTGCTGCTGTATGTCACCGGCAAAGGTCAGCTGCGCGCGATGCCCAAGCTCTATGCGGTGTTGTCGCTGCTGGTGAATATCCTGCGTTCGATCCCCTTCATCATCCTGATGATCGTGCTGATGCCGCTCACCTATGTGCTGGTGGGCACCAAGCTAGGCATCCGCGGCGCGATCCCGCCGCTGGTGATTGGCGCGGCGCCGTTCTTCGCGCGCCTGGTGGAAACGGCGCTGCGTGAAGTGCAGCGCGGCGTGATCGAAGCGAGCCAGGCGATGGGCGCCAGCACCTGGCAAATCGTGCGGCATGTGCTGCTGCCCGAAGCGCGCGGCGGACTGATCGCCGGCATCACCGTGACGGCGATTGCGCTGGTCGGTTACACGGCCATGGGCGGCGCCATCGGCGCGGGTGGCCTGGGCGATCTGGCCTACCGCTACGGCTATCTCAGCTACAAATCGGACTATATGGTGGTCACCGTCGTGCTGCTGATCGTGCTGGTACAACTGTTGCAGATGGCCGGCGACCGCATCGTGGCGCGCTATACGCGGCGTTGATCGGGCGGTTTTGCATTCGGCGGTATGGACGGCTATGGTGTTGCACCGCATCACGCGTTCTCACCATATAACGAAGATGAATAAGCTCATAGCCGTCCTTTCCGCCCTGCTCATGCTGGCGGGCTGCTCGTCGCCCAATTCAGGCGGCGACGCCTCGACCAGCCAGAAGCTGGTGGTGGCCGCCACGGCAGTGCCGCACGCCGAGATCCTCAAGCAGGTCAAGCCGATCCTGGCCAAGCAAGGCATCGACCTGGAAATCAAAGTGTTCGCCGATTACGTCCAGCCCAATACGCAGGTGCTGGAGAAGTCGGTCGATGCAAATTATTTCCAGACCAAGCCCTACCTGGATGCGTTCAATCGCGAGCGTGGTACCAACCTCACCATCGTGACGGGCGTGCACATCGAGCCGTTTGGCGCTTATTCGCGCAAGCTCAAGTCGATCGACCAGTTGCCTGATGGCGCCTCGGTCACCCTGCCCAACGATCCCAGCAACAATAGCCGTGCGCTGCTGCTGCTCGCCAAGCACGGCCTGATCACGCTGAATGATCCGAGCAACGAGCTGTCCACGCAGAAGGACATCACGGCCAATCCCAAGCACCTGAAGTTCCGCGAGCTGGAAGCCGCCATGTTGCCGCGCACGTTGGACGAAGTGGACCTCGCCCTGATCAACACCAACTACGCGCTCGCAGCGGGACTCAACCCGACCAAGGACGCGTTGCTGATCGAGGACAAGGACTCGCCGTACGTGAACTACCTGGTCGCCCGTCCGGACAACAAGGACGACCCGCGCGTGCAGGCACTGGCCAAGGCGCTCACCAGCCCCGAGATCAAGGCGTTTATTGAGCAGAAGTACCAGGGCGCGGTGTTGCCGGCGTTCTGAAAAGCTCCCCTGTGGGAGCGCACCCTGTGCGCGACTGGCCTCGCCCGAACAAGGGTGGCGGCAGTCGCGCACAGGGTGCGCTCCCACACAGTACGGAAGGCCTTTAGCAGGTCACTGCTTCCGGATCGGCCGGAATCTCAAACACCCTGCGCAGATACGCTACATAGGCGCTGTCCTCGCACATGTTCTTGCCGGGCGTATCGCTGAGCTTGGCCACCGGCTGGCCGTTGCAGCGGATCATCTTGATCACGATCTGCAGCGGCTCAGGTCCCACATCGTTGGTCAGGTTGGTGCCCACGCCGAAGGCCAGCTGGCAGCGGCCGTGGAAGTGCTCGTACAACTGCATCACCTTGGGGATATCCAGCCCATCGCTGAAGACCAGCACCTTGGTGCGCGGGTCGACACGATTGGCGCGGTAGTGCGCCAGCACGCGCTCGCCCCAGGCAAACGGATCACCCGAGTCGTGGCGCGTGCCGTCGAACAGCTTGCAGAAATACATGTCGAAGTCGCGCAGGAAGGCGCTCAGTCCGTAGACGTCGGACAGGGCGATGCCCAGATCGCCTCGATACTCCCTCGCCCAGGTTTCCAGCGCCGCCACCTGCGAATCGCGCAGCCGTGGACCCAGCGCCTGGTGGGCCTGCAGGTATTCATGGGCCAGCGTGCCCAGCGGCGTCAGGCCGAGCTTCCAGGCGAGCCACACATTGCTGGTGCCGGTGAGCTGCCGCCCCAGTCCATCGCGCAAGGTAGTGACCACTTCCTCCTGCCATGCGCGTGAGAAGCGGCGACGCGTGCCGTAGTCGGCGATACGGCAATCCTGAAAGCCTTCGGTATCGCGCAACAACGCAATCTTTTCGCGCAGGCGGCGGCGTCCTTCGTCCAGCGAAAGGCCGGGCTGCGTATGGCGGAAATAGACTTCGTTGACGATCGCCAGCAAGGGCACTTCGAACAGGATGGTGTGCAGCCATGGGCCGCGGATATGGATCTCGATCTCGCCGGGTCCGTCCTGCGCCGGAACGATCTCCACATACTTCGCATTGAGCTGGAACAGCCCCAGGAAGTCGACGAAATCGCTCTTGATGAAACGCCAGGTGCGCAGGTATTCCAGTTCCGCCGGCGTGAAGCGCAGCGAGCACAGCGCTTCCAACTCCTGGCGGATCTCGTCGATATAAGGCGTGAGGTCGATGCCGGGGTTGCGGCACTTGAATTTGTATTCGACCTGCGCCGCGGGATAGTGATGCAGCACGACCTGCATCATGGAGAACTTGTACAGATCGGTGTCGAGCAGGGAGGAAACGATCATCAGTCGCTCACGCGGCGCGGGGAGAGCTGGATTATCCTCGCCCGATGGTGGTCGCGGCGAGTCGGCGGCGAACCGCGGGCAAATAAAAACCCCGGTAGCCAGGGGAGGGGCTACCGAGGTTTTGTCAGGCCGGTCCATAACAAAGAGGGGAAAAGGACCGACCCCTCAGTGGCGCGATACAGCTGCACCACTTCTTGTCGCCGTCACGGCGATACGTATGCTTAGTGTGGCCGGCTCGGCGCTAGTTCAAGCGCCTCGTCAGTTTCGTTCAGCTTTTGGCAAGCTGGGCGCGCCCGCCTACCATCGGCGGCTTATTCCGAGGGAGCATCGCCCGATGGTTCGCCTGCTACAACGCCTGTGCCTGCTTGCCCTGGCCGCCGCCCTGCCCCTACATGCCGCCGAACTCACGGTCGACCTGGGCCATGGCAGCAAGACCTACAGCACCGCCCAGCTGCTGGCGCGCAGCGATGCCCGCGACGTGGCCATTCCGGCTGATGTCGCCTTCAAACGCCCCATGCGCTATCGCGCCGTACCGCTGAAAGCGCTGCTGGAAGGCGTATCGCCTGACGACACCCTGCAATTCACCGCCTCCGACGGATTCGCCGCGCAAATCTCAGCGGCGCTGATCATCGGCGCCCACGGTTCGGAGGCCTGGCTGGCGGTCGAGGACCCCGCCCACCCGTGGCCGACGCTGGCCGAGATCAAGGGCGATGCGGGACCCTTCTACGTCGTGTGGACCCATCCGGACGCCATGAAGATCGGACCGGAGCAGTGGCCGTTCCAGCTGGCCTCCATCCGCCGCCAGCCGCCCGTGGCCGAACGCTTCCCCGCGATCCGGCCCGATCCCGCCCTTAAGCCCGGCAGCCCGGTACAGCGCGGCTTCGTGGTGTTCCAGCACACCTGCTTTGCATGTCACACGCTCAACGGCCAGGGCGATGCCAAGCTGGGGCCGGATCTCAATATTCCCCATAGCCCGACGGAATACCTGCGCGAGGATCTGTTCCGCGCGTATATCCGCGACCCGCAATCGCTGCGTCGCTGGCCGCAGGCGCGCATGCCCGGTTTTGATCGCAAGGCGCTGTCCGATCAGGATCTGGACGACTTGCTGGCCTATCTGCAACACATGGCTGGGCGCAAGTCGCACCCCTAAGGGGAAGGCGCAATCGATGGCTGCCCGGTCGAATCCAGCCACTGCTGCAGCGAACGTTGCCGCTGTTGGTACGGTTGCCGGGCAAACTCGCGCACGCTGGCGTAGAACGCCGGCCACTGCCCTTCCGCATGACGGAACAGCGCGAGGAACACCGGCGTCCAGCGATCGTAAATGCCGAACGGCAACAGCCGCGCGTTATTGATCGGGCCATTCACCCAGGCGTCGTAGCGATGGTCGCCCGGCCAGTCCAGGTCGCGCCACTGCGCGTAGCGCACGCGGAAGTCGTCGATGGTCTGCTGCTTGCCCGCCGCCATGGCCTTCTCGTCCACGCCGCTGGCGTAGAGCGCCTTCAGGCGGTCGCGCAGATCCATCACCAGCCAGGTGAAGCCGTCGTCCATGGTCTTCTCGCGGGCGTTCTGCGCGGGCAATCCGCGTGACTGGCGCCATTGGCGCAGGCCCTCCTCCTGCACGAAGCTGGCAAAGGACTCGTTGAACGAACTGTCGTCCTTCACGTAGATCAGCTGGTGCGCGAGCTCATGGAAGATGGTGCCCGCCAGCTCGTCGTCATCCCAGCGCATCATGCTGCTGAGGATGGGATCGGAGAACCAGCCCAGCGTGGAATACGCCGGCACGCCGCCCACGTAGACGTCGTCGCCCTGTGCCTCCAGTCGCAACGATTCAGCCTTGGCCTTGTCCTTGGAAAAATAGCCGCGATAGGCCACGCAACCGGCAAAGGGAAAGCAGTGCTGGATCGGCGAGATGGAAAAGCGCGGCGTCGCGAACACGTTCCAGACCACATAGGAACGGTTGAGCTTCACGTAGCTGGTGTAGCTGCGGTTATCCGGCAGATCCAGGCGATCGGTAGCAAATTGGCGCGCCTGCTGGGCCAGCTGCAGACGCTTGCGGATTTCGGCATCGGTCGAGGGATCGCGCAGCACCTCGCGCACGTCGCGGCGGCTCATCACCAGCTCGCTCTGGCCCTTGGCCACGTGCGCGTAGTAATCGACGGTGCTGCAGGCACAAAGCAACAAGCCCATCGTCACGGTGACGATGGGCCTGAGGATGGCGGGGATGATCGGCACGAAGCGTGGCAACGTCATGCCGCGATTGTGCCGCTATTTCAGTGGCCGTGACCGCCGTTCCAGCCGCCGTGGCCGCCATTGCCGTGGCCACCGCTCCAGTTGCCTCGGCCTCCGCGGTAATAGCCGTTGCCGCCGCGGTAATAACCGCCGCCGCGATAGTACCCACCGCCGCGGTAATAGCCTCCGCGGTAGCCGCCGTAGTAGCCACCAATGCCGATGCTCACGGCCGGGCCATAACAGCAGCCGTAACCGTAGTAGCCATAGCTCGGGTAGTAGTAACCGGGGTAGTAGCCGTTGCTATAGGTGACGCCGGTACCGTAGTAGGCGTCGCCGCCGCCGGTAGCGACTGGACGTGTGTAGCTGTAGCCAGGATCGTAGTAACAACCGGATAGCGCTGCGGTGGCAACCGCCAAGGCGAGACCGGCAAGCACGCGTTTCATGACGTAAGGCCTTCAGGGGGAAGACAGCCTCACTTTGAACCTGTGCTGGTAAGTGCGCACTGAACGCTTCCGACATGACTGGCAGATATTTACCTGCCAGCCATGCCGGGGACCGACCTTGCGTCGTCGGTTCAGTTATTGCCGCTGCGCTCGGGCGGCTGGCGGATATGCCCGTAAACCGCCTCGCTGGAAACGCCACCGTTGCTGGTGCCCGTATCCAGGTGGCCGTTGTTGCCGCCAGGGTGTTCATCGGCGCCTGGCCAGGTCGGCCCCTGGCGTACCCGCTCCTGCTTGGCCTCAAGCAGTGCCTGGATATGCTCGGCGGCCTCTTGCGGGGTCAGGTGCTTGCGTGCGGGACGGCGTGGCCGCGTCGTAGACGTGGTGCGACTGCGTCCCGCCGCCGGTGCGGCCTTGGCGGCTGTCTTGCGCGGTGCGGCGGCGGCCTTGCGAGGTGCTGCGCGCTTGGGAGCCGCCGCCTTGCGTGTGGCGGTTTTCTTGGCCGCCTTCTTGGCGGTGGCGCGTTTACGGGTGGTCTTTTTGGCGGCGGTCTTCTTTACCGCGGTCTTGCGCGGCGCGGCCTTCCTGGTCGCGGTCTTGCGCGTCGATTTGCGCGCGGCGGCTTTGCGTGTCGCTGTCTTGCGCGCGGGTGATTTGCGCGCTGCCTTCTTGGCTGCCGTCTTGCGGGTTGCCTTCTTGGCTACGGTCTTGCGCGTGGCCTTTTTCGCTACGGTCTTGCGCGTTGCCTTCTTGGCGGCGGTCTTGCGTGTCGCTTTCTTGGCTGCCGTCTTGCGGACGGCGCGCTTGACGGTGGCGCGCTTGCGTGCGGTGGTTTTCTTGGCAGTGGATTTGCGGGTGGCTGCTTTCTTGGCCGAGGATTTCTTCGCGGCCGGCTTGCGCTTCGTTGCCATGCGTCTTCACTCCTGCGGTGGTCGAGAATGCCCGACGCCCCATCACGCCGGACTAACCGACAAGTAACACCAACAACATGTATCAGGGGTGAGCAAAACCGCAATTCGAAGTCATGCCCGTGATCAAAACCTCGGCTGCGAGAGTGCCGCCAGGAAATGCGAGATCACTTCCGGTCGAACCACCACGGTGAACGCGACGCCAAACGCGGCGCCCCACAGGTGCGCGCTGTGGTTGACGTTGCCCTGCCCGCGCCGGTCCATGTAGATGGAGTAGCCCACGTAGAGCACGGCATAGACGATCGCCGGCAGCGGTATCACGAATACGATGATGCGCGACCACGGCGACAGCAGGACATAGGCAAAAAGCACGGCCGATACGGCGCCCGACGCGCCAAGGCTGCGGTAATTGGGGTTGTTCCTGTTGTTCAGATAGGTGGGCAGGATCGAGACCAGCAGCGCCAGGATGTAGAACAGCGCAAAACCCAGCGTGCCCAGCGTCGCCGTGAAAAACCCTTCCATGCTGCGGCCGAAAAAGTACAGCGTGATCATGTTGAACAGCAGGTGGCCGAAATCGGCATGCACCAGGCCGTAGGTCACCAGCCGGTGGTATTCGCGGCTGCGGGTGATGGCGGGCGGCCACAGGATCAGATCATTCATCAGGCGGGCGTTCTTGAACGCCATGAAGGACACGATGGAGGTGATGGCGATGATGATCAGGGTGATCATGCGTACTTCCGTGACGGGCAGGAGGCGGTGACAAAGAATCCGCATCTTGGCGGCGGCGCGGGCGATTGTCGACACTGCAGCCCCCGGAAAGTCCAAGCGCAGAGCGGCATTCCGCACTATCATGCCCGGCTTCAAGCGTTTCCCCACGCCCCAGGCACTCCCCATGTCGATCCGTTACCTGCATCTGGACGTCTTTGCCGCCGCGCCCGGCGGCGGCAACCACCTGGGCGTCGTCACCGACGCCACCGGCTGGAGCGATGCCCGCATGCAAGCCTTCGCCCGCTGGACCAATCTGGTCGAAACCACTTTCCTGTTGCCGCCCAGCCAGCCCGGCGCCAGCTACCGTGTGCGCATTTTCACGCCGCACAAGGAAATTCCCTTTGCCGGTCATCCAAGCATCGGCAGCGCGCACGCCGTCCTGCTGTGCGGCCTGGCCGAGCCGGTGGACGGTGTGCTGTGGCAGGAATGCGGTGCGGGCGTCTTGCCCATCCGCGTGGAAGGCAGCGACGGCTCACGCCAGCTGCTGTTGAAATCGCCGCCATCCACTGTCGAGAAAACCGGCCGCGACGCCCATCCGCTACTCGACGCCGCGCTGGCCGGCATCGATCCGGGCACGCTGCCTCCGGCCTATGTATCGGGCGGACGCCACTGGTGGCTGGCCGAATGCGCCGACGAAGCATCGCTGCGCCAGTGGAAGCCCGACCACGCCGCCATCGGCGCCCTGGCCAAGGCCACCGACAGCATGGGCTTGTGCGTGTTTGCGCGCAGCTCGCACCCCGACTATCAGCTGGTGGTGCGTGCGCTGCCGGCCGGCGTTGGCCTGGTGGAAGACCCGGCCTCGGGCGCCGCCAACGGCCTGATCGCCGCCTATATCGCCCATGCCGAACCCGACGGCCTGCTGGCGCGCGGCTACGTGGTAAGCCAGGGCCGCGAGATCGGCCACGATGCCAGCCTCTGCGTGCGCATCGACGGCAAGACCGTCTGGATCGGCGGTCACACCAACACCATCATCGATGGCGCGTTGCACTGGAGCGGCCACGAGTGAGCACGCGGCCGCAGATCTGGGTCGATGCCGACGCCTGCCCTGCGCCGATCAAGGAAGTGCTGTTCCGTGCGGCGGAACGCGAGCAGGTGCAGGTGACCCTGGTCGCCAATCAATGGCTGCGCACGCCGCCGTCACGTTTCGTGCGCGCCATCCAGGTGCCGGGCGGTTTCGATGTGGCGGATGCGGAGATCGTGGAGCGCGTGAGCGCGGGCGACCTGGTGGTGACGCAGGATATTCCGCTGGCAGCCCTGGTGATTGAAAAAGGCGCGCTTGCGGTGCATCCGCGCGGTGAGCTGTATACGCCCGACACGATTGCGCAGCGACTTTCCATGCGCAATTTCATGGATGAGTTGCGCGGCTCGGGCGTCGACACTGGCGGACCGGCGGCGTTTCATGCGCGCGACAAGCAGGCGTTTGCCAATCAGCTGGATCGGTGGCTGGTGCAGTTTCGCAAGACGCGTTGAGCACCGCCCACCTTGTAGGAGCGCACCCTGTGCGCGACCGCGGAGCGGACGGTCGCCTCTTCGTTGGGCCGTCGCGCACAGGGTGCGCTCCCACAGTCAGAGCTTGCGCTCATCCAGATGCGCACGGCGCGCTGCCACCTGCGCCATGATCGACCAGTCGACGTCTTCGTCGCCGGTGGACAAGGCCTCGAGCAGGCTGTCGCGCAGCACGCCTGCCAGCGGCAAGGGCACGCGCGTCGCATCCGCTGCTGCCAGCGCAAGGCCGATGTCCTTGTAGCCGAGCGGCAGAGCAAAGCCGGCCGGCGTATAGCGCGATTCGGCGATGAGCCTGGCGTAGCCCTGGTAAGCGGGCGTGGCGAACAGCGAGTTGGTCATCACCTCGAGGAAATCCGCCGCGCTCACGCCATGCGCCCGCGTCAACGCCGAAGCTTCGGCCATGCTTTCGATGGCGGCGCCGATCATGAAATTGCCGGCGATCTTCACCACGTTCGCCCGCTCGGGCGACTCGCCCAGCGGCCAGATGCGACTGCCCATGACCTCGAGCAAGGGGCGCACGCGCTCGATCACGTGCGGCTTGCCGGCCACCAGGATATTGAGCTTGCCCGCTGCTGCCACATCAGGACGACCGAACACGGGAGCGGCCAGGTAATCCAGGCCACGCTGCGTGTGTTCCTCCGCCAGTTCGCGCGCCAAGGCGACGGAAATCGTGGCGTGATTCACGTGCACCGTGCCCTGGTCCATGCCATCGAGCAGGCGGCCGTCGACAAACACACTGCGCACGGCCTGGTCGTTGGCCAGCATGCTGAAGAGCACCTCGCCCTGCGCCGCGCGGTCGGCCGTCTTCACCACTTTGGCGCCCAGCGACGCCAGGGGCTCGGTGGGGCCCGGCGAACGATTCCATACGGTGACCTCGTGCCCGGCCTTGATCAGGTTGCTCGCCATGGCGCTGCCCATGGCACCGAGACCGATAAAACCCACTTTCATGCGATGGTCTCCACACAGAATAATCCGCGTAGTGGATCACGCGGCATGTTCACCTTGTGCGAAATCACACCACTTCGCCGGCCGCGTGCGCCGAAGCCCATGCCCACTGGAAGTTGTAGCCGCCGAGCCAGCCGGTCACGTCGACAACCTCGCCGATGAAGTACAGGCCCGGCACTAGCTTCGATTGCATCGTGGTCGATGAAAGTCCATCGGTATCCACACCGCCCAGGGTTACTTCGGCTGTGCGATAACCTTCCGTGCCGCTGGCAACCATCGGCCAGTCGTGCAGTTGTTCGCCGATCTTGCTCAGTTCGGCCTCGCGGTATTGCCGCATCGGCCGGCTCTCGAACCACAGCTCGCACAAGCGCTGCGCGAGGCGGCGAGGCAGTACATCGCCCAGCACATTCTTCAGCTCCGCCGCGGGACGCGCGGTGCGCTGTTCCTGCAGCCACTGGCCAAGATCGAGCTCCGGCAGCAAGTTGATGCGCAGGTCGTCACCGGGCTGCCAGTACGAGGAAATCTGCAGGATGGATGGCCCGCTGATGCCGCGATGCGTGAACAACAGGCCGGCGCGGAATGATCGCTTGCCCACGCTTGCGTCCACCGATGGCAAGGCCACGCCCGCAAGATCCTGATAACGCTCCTGATGCTTGCCGCTCAACGTGAGCGGCACCAGGCCGGCCCGTGTGGGCAACACCCCATGACCGAACTGTCGCGCCAGTTCGTAGCCAAAACCGGTGGCGCCCATGCTGGGAATCGACAAGCCGCCGGAGGCGATCACCAAGGATTGCGCGTGCACTTCGCCGTGTGCGGTGACCACGTTGAAACCCTCGTCGGTCTTGCGCACGCGCTGCACGCCGCAGCTGGTTTCGATGCGAACGCCGGCCTGGGCGCACTCGTCCAGCAACATGCGCACGATCAGCTTGGAGGAGTCATCGCAGAACAGCTGCCCCAGTTCCTTCTCGTGGTAGGCGATGCGATGTTTCTCCACCATCGCGATGAAATCCCACGGCGTATAGCGAGCCAAGGCGGATTTAGGAAAGTGCGGATTGGCGGACAGGTAAGCGTTCGGCGTCACGCCCAGGTTGGTGAAATTGCAGCGCCCGCCGCCGGACATGAGGATCTTCTTGCCGACCTTGTTGGCATGGTCCACCACCAGCACGCTGCGCCCACGCTGGCCGGCCACGATGGCGCACATCAGTCCGGCCGCGCCGCCGCCGATGACCAGTACATCCACTTTCACGCGCGCACCGCCGCCATGCCCTGCTCCCGATCCATTGACCCGACATTATCCGACAGGATGCGCCAGATCGCTTAAACTCGCCTTTTTCCCAGACCGGACCGCCACCATGCCTTCTTTTGACGTCGTTTCCGAAGTCGACAAGCACGAACTGACCAATGCCGTCGATCAGGCCAATCGGGAGCTCTCGAGCCGTTTCGACTTCAAGGGCACCGACGCGAAGTTCGAGCTGGACGAGTTCGTGATCACCCAGTCGGCCCCCAGCGAGTTCCAGCTTGAGCAGATGCTGGACATCCTGCGCGGCCGCCTCACCTCGCGCAAAATCGATATCCGCGCGTTGGACGTGGGCGATGCCGAGACGAATCTTGGCGGTTCGCGCCAGAAGGTCACCGTCAAGCAAGGCATCGAGCAACCGATTGCCAAGAAGCTGGTGGCCTCGCTGAAGGCGGCCAAGCTCAAGGTCGAGGCACAGATCAACGGCGACAAGCTGCGCGTGACGGGCAAGAAACGCGACGACCTGCAGGAGGCCATGGCCGTGCTGCGCAAGGCCGACGTGGAGCTGCCGCTGCAGTTCGATAATTTCCGCGATTAAGGCGATGCCTTGATCTTGTGGGAGCGCACCCTGTGCGCGACTGGCGCCCAGGATGCGAAGTCATGGCACGTTGCAGTCGCGCACAGGGTGCGCTCCCACAGGGGTGTTACCCCGCCAACCCGGCCGCAATATTCACGCTGATCGCAATGATGAACACATTGAAGAAGAACGCGATCACGCTGTGCAGCAAGGCCACGCGCCGCAGGTAACGGCTGCTGATCTGCACATCGGAGACCTGGAAGGTCATGCCGATGACGATGGCGAAATACATGAAGTCCCAGTAATCGGGTTGCTCGGTGCCGGGGAAATCCAGCCCTTCATGCTTCTTGCCGAAATCGCCGTAGAAGCCGTGCGCGTAATGCATGCCGAACATCACATTGAAGAACAGCCACGACAGCACGATGCTCGCGGCGGCGACGATCAGCGCTTTCGCATCGCCACCCTTGGCGCCACCCATTTCCGTGGTCAGCGCCAGCGACACGAAGCCGGTGAGGATCAGCGAGGTCCACAGCACGCCCCAGCGGCCGGTGTCCTGCTTGCGCGCCTGCCCGCGCATGAGGTCGGGCGAGGTCGTGCGGCAGAACAGGATGGTCAGGGCCGTGAGGTAAACCGCAACGCCCAGATCAAAGCCCAGCAGCAGCGCCTCCGCAGGCGTCAGCCGGAGGCAGTACCACAGCCCCACGCCGACGATGAGCGCGACGGCGCCCGAGATCATCAGGCGCGGACGGGCGCGCAGGATGCGGAAAGGGACGAAGCCATTCTTGCGGGGACGGGTCTTTCCGGACGCGGTGCTCATGCGCACGTTCCTGCGCTCAGCCAGCTCTTCATCGCAAACACACTCTCCATGACCCGGTGGCGGGCATGGCGCATCTTAGAGCTTGTGCAACGCGTTCTCGACGCCCGGCGCAATGCCGCAGTTCAGACGTGCAGGTCCTGATACTCCGGATGGCGGGTCATCCAGATCTCTGAATACGAGCAGGCGGGATCCACTCGCCAGTGTTCTTCCCGCGCCATGTCCAGGGCCGTGCGCACCAGATGGGACGCGATGCCGCGACCACCCACCGCTGACGGAACGATGGTGTGGGTGATGGTCATCACACCATTTTCCAGCGTGTAGTCGAGCACGCAGGGCACGCCGTCCACTTTTGTTTCGAAGCGGTGCGTCCTGGCGTTGTGGTTGATCTCGGCGAACATGAAACGCGCCCTCGTCGGGGTGAACGGCGCGGAGAGTAAAGCAAGTGGCAGCGAACCACGCGTGAAGACCTCGGGCGCTAGCGTTCGCATTTCGTGCATGACTCTTTCGGCAAGCTTCCCGGACACCATCGCCTGCTCCAGGGAGCTGAACATGAAACGAAACGCATCCGCCGTCTGGTCGGGCGGGCTCAAGGAAGGTACCGGCACCATCTCCACCGCCTCAGGCGTGCTGCATGAAGCGCGCTACGGCTTCCAGTCGCGATTCGCGGATGGACCGGGCACCAATCCCGAAGAATTGCTCGGTGCGGCTCATGCCGGCTGCTACACGATGGCGTTGGCGCTGGGCCTGGAACAGGCCGGCCATGCGGCCACGCATATCGAGACCAAGGCGGTGGTGACGCTGGACAAGGATGGCGACGGCTTTTCCATCACCACGGTCGATCTCACCTGCCGCGCGAAAGTGGACGGCATCGATGCCGCCACCTTCGACAAGATCGCCAAGGCCACCAAGGAAGGCTGCCCCGTGTCGAAGGTGCTCAAGGCGACGATCAATCTCGACGCCCAACTCACCAGCTGAGGTCCGTCGCGCACGTCAACCCGCGCAACTCGCGCGCGCTGGCCGCGGCGTCGCCGCCAGCGCGGCGCGCCGAGCGCGTACGGCCTGGGCGAGACGATCGAGCACTTGCAGCGAGGCCTCCCAGTCGATGCAGCCATCGGTGATGCTCTGGCCGTAACGCAGCGGCTGGCCCTGGATCAGATCCTGGCGACCGCCCACGAGATGGCTTTCGACCATCACGCCGACGATGCGCTGCTCGCCGGAAGAAAGCTGCGTCGCAAGATCGTCGATCACGCGGGGCTGGTTCTCCGGTAGCTTGAGGCTGTTGGCATGGCTGGCGTCGACCATCACCCGCGCCGGCTGGCCGCCCTTGACGATGGCCGCACACGCTGCGTCTACGCTTGCGGCGTCGTAGTTGGGCGTCTTGCCGCCGCGCAGAATCACGTGACAGTCCTCGTTGCCGGTGGTGGCAGCGATGGCGGTGTGGCCTTCCTTTGTCACGGCCATGAAATGGTGCGGTTGCGATGCGGCGCTTACCGCGTCAACGGCGATCTTCACATTGCCATCGGTGCCGTTCTTGAAACCCACCGGGCACGACAGTCCCGAGGCCAGCTCGCGATGCACCTGGCTTTCGGTGGTACGCGCACCGATCGCGCCCCACGCCACCAGATCGGCGATGTACTGCGGCGTGATCATGTCGAGGAATTCGCAGCCGGCCGGCACGCCCAGTTCGTTGATGTCGCGCAATAGACCGCGCGCCAGTCGCAAGCCCTTGTCGATGCGGAAACTGCCATCGAGATCGGGATCGTTGATCAGACCTTTCCAGCCCACCGTGGTGCGCGGCTTTTCGAAGTACACGCGCATTACGATTTCCAGCTCGCCTGCATGCCGCTTGCGCTGTTCCGCAAGCCGCCCGGCGTATTCCAGCGCAGCCTTGGTGTCATGAATCGAACACGGGCCGATCACCACGGCCAGCCGGTCATCCTCGCCGGCAAGGATGCGATGCAGCGCCTGGCGCGAGGCGCTCACGGTATGCGCGGCATGCACGCTCGCGGCGCAGTCGCGCATCACTTCGGCCGGCGCGGTGAGCGGCGTGATGGCGCGGATACGTAAATCGTCGGTGGAAGGGTTCACGGGGATCTCCTGGGAGGTTCCACTCGCGACCATGAAAAAGGCCGCCAGTGGTGGCTGGCGGCCTTTTTTTGGAATGGTGTCTTGTCGTTACGACAGTCGAGACCAACCCTCCGCCAGCGGCATCGGATAGCCGTAATACCAAAAATACTGGCGGGCGGAGTGGGAGGTCATGGGTGTTAGAGATAACACAGGATTTTCGCGTGTGCAAAGGATGCATGTGAAACCAAGCATTACACTGGTCAGCATGTCGTCACCTTGGAATCTCCTTACCCGCCCCGCCCGCGAGCCCATCCGACGCTGGGTGCTGAGCGCATTTCCTCGCGGTGGCGGCGGCCATGTGGACTACGATCATCCGATAGGCGATCCCGGGCTTTTTGGCCCCGACAGTGCCACCTGGCGTGTGCATTCGGATTTTCCGGGCATGCTCGCCGGCGGTCTTGCGGCGCTGATGCTGCAGACCTTGCATCCGCTGGCGCTCGCCGGTGTATGGGATCACTCGAACTTCCGCGACGACCTGATCGGCCGCCTGCGTCGCACGACGTCATTCGTCAGTGGTACGACGTATGCGCCGGCCGACCAGGCGCAGGCCTTGATCGAACGCGTGAGGCACATTCACTCGCAGGTAAAGGGTACGGCGGAAGATGGGCGACCCTATGCGGCCGACGATCCGCATCTGCTGACTTGGGTGCATGTCACTGAGGCCTATAGTTTCCTGCAGGGCTATCGGCGCTACAGCCATATCGCGATGCCGGCAGGCGCGGCCGACCGCTACTACGACGAGGTGCGTCGCATCGCCGAGGCGCTGGGCGCGCGCGACGTGCCGGCATCGGAAGCGCAGATCACTGCTTATTTCCGGCGCGTACGCCCTGATCTTCGTTTCACCGAACGCTCGCGTGCCGTGCTCGATGTGTTGTATCGCGTGCGCCTGCCGGTACCGGTGGCGGGATTGTCGCGTGATGTCTTTCTGCAGGCAGGCGCCGCTTTGCTGCCGCCGTGGGCCGACACCTTGCTGGAGCGCACGCCGCTGCAGCGCGCGCAATCGCGACTGGCTGCGCGGGCTCTGTGGTCGGTGGCGCCGGTCTTTCGCATGGCGCTGCATGACGGCATAGGCAGCCATGCGTGCATGCGTGTCGGCGTGCCCACCGACACGCTGCAACACTGGCGCTGATTCAACCCTGCTCCATCGCGGCGTCGTAGCGCCGCTGCATTTCTTCGGCGCTCACCTGCTCGATCTCGTGGCCTACCAGCCACTCGTGACCGAAGGGATCGCGCACGGTGCCGCCGCGTTCGCCGTAGAAGAAATCAGTGGCCGGCCTGACCAGATAGCCGCCTTTTTCGACGGCGCGCGCGAGTACCGCATCGGCATTGTCCACATGCAGATGGATCGACACGCTGGTCCCGCCGATGCTCTGCGGACCCACGATGCCATGCTCGGGGTATTCGTCCGACAGCATCAGCACCGAAGGGCCCATGGCCAGTTCGGCATGTCCGATGCGGCCGGTGCCAGGCTCGTCCAGACGCATCTTGAGGGTCGCACCGAACACTTCCTGGTAGTACGCCAACGCGGCCTCGGCGTTGCGCACGCGCAGATAGGGAAACATTTCCTTGATGACGGGTGGCTTGGTGGTATTCATCGGGGGCTCCCAGGGCAGGACAGGCGGCCCGGACACTATGCCCTCCGGCACGTCGTCGTCTTGGTGAAAATCCAAGCCCAGCAGGGCGTCGCCCGGCCCCGCGAGATTGACACGCCCCACCGATCCGCTAACGTCGCCGGACCTGAACGCATGGCGCGTACAAAGGCACGGCACGAGGCAGGCTCTCATTGGCGACGCTCATCCCCTCCCGCAACAGCAGCCTGCCGCAGATGACCAGCGGCGAGAAGCGCTTCTCCGAGCGCCTGGAGCAGAAGCTCGAGGACGACTACCTGCTGTGGTACGACGTGGCGATCGGCCCCAGGCAGCGCCGCCCCGATTTCATCGTGTTCCATCCGCGCCGCGGCCTGCTGGTGCTCGAAGTGAAGGACTGGAAGCCGGGCACCATCCAGCAGGCCGACCGCACCCTGTTCACACTGATCACCGGCAGCAGCAGCGTGAAGGAACACAACCCGCTGATGCAGGCGCGCGACGGCGCCAACGAAATCTACAAAGTGCTGGCGCAGGACCCGGCGCTGCGCCATCCGCCCGGCCACACCTACGAGGGCAAGTTGCTGATGCCGTGGGGCTACGGCGTGGTGCTGGCCAATATCAGCCGCAAGCAGTTCGAGGCCGGACAGCTCGAAGCGGTGATCCCCGCCCATCTGGTGATCTGCCAGGACGAGATGTACGAATCGGTGGAGTCCGAAGCGTTCCAGGAACGCCTGTGGGCGATGTTTCCGCAGGTCTTCCCCACCGCGCTCACGCTGCCGCAGATCGATCGCGTGCGCTGGCATCTGTTTCCGGAAATCCGCGTGGAGCCCGGCGAGGGCCAGTTCGGCCTGTTCGCCTCCGCCAGCAGCAGCTCGACCAAGCTGGCGATTCCGGATCTGATCAAGGTGATGGACGCGCAGCAGGAGCTGCTGGCCCGCTCGCTGGGCGACGAGCACCGCATCATTCACGGCGTGGCCGGCTCGGGCAAGACCATGATCCTGGGCTTTCGCGCGATGGAACTGGCGCGTGCGCTGTCCAAGCCGATCCTGGTGCTGTGCTACAACAAAACGCTGGCCGAGCGCCTTGAACAACTGATGGGCGAACGCGGCCTCAGCGACAAGGTGCAGGTGTACAACTTCCACAAGTGGTGCCGCAGCATGCTGACGGCCTACCACGTGCCCCTGCCCGAAGACGGCCCGCATTTCGCCGAAGCGTTGCCGCCGGCCGTCATCGCGGGCGTGGACAGCGGGCAGATTCCGCGCTTCCAGTACGGCGCGGTGCTGATCGACGAAGGCCATGATTTCGAGCCCGAGTGGTACAAGCTCATCGTGCAGATGATCGATCCCAACACCAACTCGCTGCTGGTGTTGTACGACGACGCGCAGAACATCTACGGCCAGGCCAATCGCAAGAAGCTCAGCTGGAAAAGCCTGGGCGTGCAGGCACAGGGCCGCACCACCATCCTCAAGCTCAACTACCGCAACACGCTGGAAATCCTCTCGGTGGCGCGCGGCTTCGCCAACGAACTGCTGCTGGGCCGCAGCGACGATGACGACGGCGTGCCGCTGATCGCACCGGAAAGCGCCGGGCGTCGCGGTGCCCTGCCCGAGCTGATCCGCGTGGAGCGCCAGGAGGATCAGCTGCCGGCGATCATCCAGCGGCTGCGCGATGAGCTGGGTGCGGGTCGCCCGCTGTCGGACATGGCGGTGATCTTCCGCAACAGCTGGGAAGGCGAAAAGCTGCAGGAAGCGCTGCAGCGTGCCGGTATTGCCAGCCAGCTCGCCGAGGGCAATGGCAAGAGCTCGCTGTTCGTGGTGGACGACACCGTGAAGCTGGTGACCATGCATTCCAGCAAGGGCCTGGAATTTCCCTTGGTGATCATCCCCGGCCTGGGCTCGCTGCCCAAACCCGGCAAAAACGAGGCGGAAGAGGCACGCCTGCTCTACGTGGCGATGACGCGTGCGACCGAGCAACTGGTGCTGATTCACCACGAGGATTCGATCTTCAGCCAGCGCATCCGCAACTCCATCAACGACGTGCAACAGCAGCTGGCGAGCGCCTGAAGCGGCCCGCCCTCTTCCACGGGGGCGTGTGCGGGCCGATACTCGGGCAAACCGCTGCCGATGTGATGTCCATGCGCGATCTGTTCGACGAATCCGTTCTGGCACCGCAACCCCTCGAGGTTGCGCTGACCCTGCCCGCGCGCTTCTACACCGACCCGCGCATGCTGGCGCTGGATGCACGCGCCATCTTTGCGCGCAGCTGGCAGCTGGTCTGCCACCGCTCGCAGGTGCCCGAAGTGGGCGATCACGTGGTGACCGAGATTGCCGGCCTGCCGTTGATCGTGGTGCGCGGCGAAGACGGCGTGATCCGCGCCTTCCACAACGTCTGCCGCCATCGGGCAGGACCGATCGCCAGTTGCGATGGCAAGGGCGCGAAGGCGCTGCGTTGCCGTTATCACGGCTGGACCTACGGGCTCGACGGCGTGCTGCGCGGCGCGCCGGAGATGGGCCGCACGCAGGACTTCAATCCCTCCGATATCCGCCTGCCTGAAGTGCGGGTGCAGGTATGGCAGGGCCTGGTGTTTGTCGCCCTTGGCGAGGCGCCGCCGTTTGCGGAGCTGGTCGCCGGCATCGACGAACGCCTGGGGCCGGCGCGTTCGCTGGAAGACTACGTGTTTCATCACCGCGCCAGCTACGAGGTGGCGTGCAATTGGAAGGTCTACGTGGACAACTACCTCGAGGGCTACCACGTGCCGCACATCCATCCCGGCCTCAACAGCCTGCTCGACTATCGCAGCTACATCACCGAAACGGCGCCGTGGTATTCGTTCCAGTACAGCCCGCTGGAAAGCGCCGGCGACCTGTACGGCAGCGGCGAAGCGCTGTATTACTTCATTCATCCCAACACCATGCTCAACATCCTGCCTTCGCGTTTGCAGACCAATCGCGTATTGCCGCTGGGCGTGGATCGCTGCCGGGTGGAATTTGATTTCTACTATCCAGCCGATGACAGCGATGCCGCGCATGCGCGTCGCGCACGCGATGTGGAGTTCAGCGACGAAGTGCAGGATGAGGACGTGACCATTTGCGAGGACGTGCAGCGCGGCCTGGCGTCGGGCTCGTACGAAGCGGGCCGGCTCAATCCGCTGAGAGAGAATGCCGTGCATCACTTCCACGAGATGGTGCGACGCGCGTATCGCGAATCGCTCGTCCAAGCCTGAACACCATGCTCGCCGCACCGCGCGCTGAACGCACGAACTCACGATCAGCAAAGCTGACGCGTTGTTGACGCGTCCTTCGCGGAAGACGCAGTCTCATCGGGTCGTATATCCAGGAGAGGCACCCATGAAGCGGCTAGTCTGGTCCGTGCTGTTGCTGTTCGGCTTGGCCACCCCTGCCGCTTTTGCGCAGGGTTTGAACGGCGTGGTGACGACGTATGCCGACCTTTATGCGGGTCCGGACGCCGGCTATCCCACCATTGCGCAGCTCCCACCGGGCACGGCCGTAGCCATTCAAGGGTGCACGCAAGGCTGGGGCTGGTGCGATGTGATCACACAGGGCTTGCGCGGCTGGGTGCCCGCGACCTTCGTGCAATACACCTATCAGAGCCAGCCGGTCTATGTGGCCGATTACGGCGCGCGCATCGGCATTCCCATCGTCGCGTTTTCGATCGGCGCGTATTGGGGCTCGTACTACACCAATCGACCGTTCTATCGGAATCGCGATTACTGGTATAGCCGTCCATATGCGCCGCGTCCGCCGCCGCGTCCGCCGGGCTGGCATCCGGGTTCGCGTCCGCCGGCGCATGGTTATCGACCGCCCAATGGCGGGTATCGTCCGCCGCCGAACGGTGGCCATCGTCCGCCGCCGCAAGGCAACCGACCGCCGCCGCAGGGCAACCGGCCGCCTCCGAATCAGGGACACCGGCCGCCATCGAACAACCGGCCGCCGCAGAATCCGGGTACGCATCCGCCGGGCCAGACCAGGCCGCCCGGGGGCACACCGCCGCAAGGCCATCGACCGCCGCCCAATCAGGGCGGTCACCCGCCGCCGAACCAGGGTGGCAACCGGCCGCCGTCGGGTCATGGCAACAGCAAACCGGCGCCGAAACCGCATCCTGAGTCGGCCAAACAAGCCGCCTGATGCCGCTCCCTGTGCTGACCAAGCCGGCCGCCCTCGCGCGTCGGTTTGTGTCAGCGCACGTCGGTCCCTGCCTGGCCGTCGCTGTGCGGATCAGCCCGGAACGGCGGTGTTTCCCGACGTTATGGCGCAATTGCCACACAGCGCGTGTGGCATGACTCTTGCCCCTGATTCCAGCAAGGAACGGAGTTCGGGCAGGACGCCGTCGGTTCATCCAGGCATGCGTGTTCGGGCCTGCGGAGTTGCGCTCAGCCCCTGAGGTGGGACGCTTCATCCGTGACCTGCAAGCGCAATGCCGCAGCAGCGGACTTAGCCATGAGCGTCAACGCACCCGTCTGGTCAAGGCGACGACCGTTCTCCGTCACGGTCCGCTTGCCTCTGGCTGCGGCGAACGACGGTCAGCTGCATCGACGTCGCTACATGCCGGTTGGACTGAAGTTTGTGCTCGCCCTTGCCGTCTCGCTCAGCTGGGCCGCGTTTGCCTATGCCACGGCGCAGCACTGGCTGGGCGAATTCCAAACGTCCGGCCAGCAGCTGATGGCGCATCTGCTGGTGCTTGGCATCGCGGTACTGCCCGCCTTCATGAACACCTTTCTCGCCGTGGGCTTGCTGCTCGACCGGCGGCCGCCGCGCTCGCACTTCGCCGACAGCGACTTTCCCAGCGTGACGATCCTGATCGCCGCGCACAACGCGCAGGACACGATACTCGGCACGCTGGCCAGCATTGCGATGCAGCGCTATCCCGCGCCCATCGAAGTGATGGTGATCAACGATGGTTCCACCGATGCCACGCTTGAGCGGCTGCGCGGCGAGTCCTATCCGTGGCTGGAAGTGCTCGACCTCAAATCCGCCGGCGGCCAGGCCAATGCGCTCAATGCGGGGCTGCGGCTGGCGTCCTACCCCGTTACGGTGACGCTGGCGGCGGATGCGCACCTGCATCCCCAGGCCTTGCGTCGACTGGTGACGCGTTACATGAGCGATCCGCCGAACACCGCGGCGGTGGCGGGCGCGGTACTCGTGCGCAATTCACGGCAAAGCCTGGTGACGCGCATGCAGGAGTGGGATTACTTCCAGGGCATCGCTGCCAACAAGCGTCTGCAAAGTCTGTTTCAGGGCACGCTCGTCGCGCCAGCCGCGTTTTCGCTGTACCGCACCGACATCCTTCGGGTGATCGGCGGCTGGCCGGCGGGCGCGGGCGAAGACACCGTGCTGACCTGGGCTTTGTTGAAAGACCATCATCGCGTCGGCTATTGCGAAGACGCCATCGCATTCGCCCGCGTACCCGCGTCGCTCACACCGTTCCTGCAGCAACGCGGCCGGTGGTCTCGCGGCCTCATGGAAGCATTCAAGGCGCACGGCTCCCTGCTGTTCCGTCGTCGCCTGAGCACTTTCCTGATCTGGTGGAACCTGCTGTTTCCCTATATGGACCTGGTCTACACCATTGCGGTGTTGCCCGCCGTACTGCTGGCCTGCATGGGCATCTATGGCCTGGCTGCCGCGATGCTGGCTTTCGTCCTGCCCGCGGCCTTGCTCGCCCATGGGGTCATCTACGCCGTGCAGGCGCGCATGTTCCGCGACCTCGGACTGACCGTGCGGCGCAACCCATTCGGCTTGCTTGGCTACGCCGTGCTTTACGGCCTGGTGCTCAAGCCGGCTAGCGTGATGGGCTATCTGTCCGGACTTCTGACGCGTCGGTCACGCGACTATTCGCGCTGAGGACCACGGCCACCAGCCGGCACGCTGCTGCGCGTAGCGATCGGCGGCACGCTCAAAGCGATTGCGCACGCTGATGCCGCCGCACAAGGCGTACAAGGGCAGGAACAACGGCCCCAGCACCATGTACTGGTAGACATGCGCCCGCTCGTGGTCCGCCAGCGAAATACACGGCTCCTGGCGATGGCCCGCGCGATGCGCATAGGTGAAACACGGCGTGTCGAGCTCGTCGCACGAATACAGAATCACATTGCCCAGGGTCAGCGCCCCGCCGCTGCCCCGATGCGGCATCCGCCGAAACGCCAAGGCACATTCACGGCGGCGCCACTGAGGCCGGGCACCCCATGGCACGCAGGCAAGGCCGGCGAGCAGGCCCAGCACACTGTTGGGCAGCGTCCATAGCGCGCCTGCCAGCAAGACGAGCCGGCGAGCTGCCGTGTTCCGGCCTTCACGCTTGCGCACGCCAGGGCTCCTTGTTTACCGCGTCGGCGGACACCATCTGATGCTGCATCGAGTTTTGGCCATCGAGGCCTGCCATGTCCACTCCGCTGACTGTTCCCTGCCCCCACTGCGCAGCTCTCAATCGCGTGCCCGAGGATCGCCTCGGCCAGCATCCCGTCTGTGGACGCTGCAAGCAGCCGCTGTTCGAAGGCAGGCCGATGGCGCTGGACGTCAACAACTTCGACGCCGTGGCGACCCGTGGCGACCTGCCGGTGGTGATCGATTTCTGGGCGCCCTGGTGCGGCCCGTGCGTGAGTTTTGCGCCGGTGTTCGCCGAGGCCGCCAAGAGCCTGGAACCGCAGCTGCGGCTGGCCAAGGTGGATACCGAGGCGCAACCGGCCCTGGCTCAGCGCTTCGGCATCCGCAGCATTCCCACCTTGCTGGTGCTGCGCAATGGCCATGAAGTGGCGCGCCAGGCCGGTGCGCTCAATGGCATGCAGCTGCGCCAGTTCCTCGCCAACGCGCTGCGCTAAAGACTTACGAACTGCACGACAGCATCGAGCAGCCCGCCTTGTGCATCGCCCAGGCGGGCCGCTTCTGCGCGTAGCGTTCGCGACCGGGTTGCTCGTCGTAGGGATGGCGCATCACCTCGAGCAGTTCGTGGATGCCGCTGTAGTCGCCTTGCATGGCCAGGTCGATCGCTTCCTGCGCGAGATAGTTGCGCAGCACGTAACGCGGATTGGCGGCGTGCATGTGCAATCGGCGCTGACCTGCTGAAAGAGCGTCGCGGCGCGCGCGTGCGGCATAGCTGTTTAGCCACGCCTGGAACGCAGGCTCGAATGCCTGCCGCTTGGCTTCGTCGTAAAACGCATCACGCAACGGCGCCAATGACGGCTGTGCCGGATCGACGTCCGCCAGAGCACGGAAGAACAGCGTCATGTCCACTTCCGCCTCGGTCAGCAGCGTATACAACTCCCGCATCAGCTCCACGTCGCCGTCGTCACAGGCTGAAAAACCCAGCTTGGCCGCGATCATGTCGCGATCCGCCTGCGCGTACACGGCGGCATAGCGATCCAGTCCCGCCTGCAAGGGCTCGGTACCGCTGAACAGCGGCGCCAGCGCCATGGCGAGACGACTGAGATTCCACCACGCGACATTAGGCTGCTGGCCAAATCGATAGCGGCGACGACCGGCATCGGTGGTGTTGGGCGTCCACTCCGGATCGAAGTTGTCGATCCAGCCATACGGGCCGTAGTCGATGGTCAGTCCGAGGATGGACATGTTGTCCGTGTTCATCACGCCGTGCACGAAGCCCACGCGCATCCAATGACTGACCATCAGCGCGGTGCGTTCGCAGATCTGCGCAAACCACTGTGCATACAACGCCTCGCCCTCGCCCCGGCATTCGGGGAAATCACGCGCGATGGTGAAATCGACCAGCTGCTTAAGCAGCGCAATATCGCCACGCGCCGCCGGCAACTCGAAATTGCCGAAACGTAGGAACGATGGCGCGACGCGACACACGATGGCACCCGGCTCCTGCTGCGGATGTCCGTCGTAGAACATGTCGCGCACCACCATGTCGCCGGTCACCACCAGGCTGAGTGCGCGGGTGGTTGGTACGCCCAGGTGATGCATCGACTCGCTGCAGAGAAACTCGCGGATCGATGAGCGCAGCACGGCGCGCCCGTCCGCGCCGCGCGAATACGGGGTCGGTCCCGCCCCTTTCAGCTGCAGTTCCCAGCGCTGGCCATCACGCGTGAGTACTTCGCCCAGCGATATCGCACGCCCATCGCCCAGCTGATCCGCCCATACGCCGAACTGATGGCCGCCGTAGTTGGCCGCGAAGGGTTGCATGCCCTCCAGCAACGCGTTGCCACCCAGCACCTGCGCGAGCCCGGGGCTTTCCAGGTCGGCGGGGGTCAGGCCCAGGGCCTGTGCCATCTCCGGCGACCACGCCACGATGCGGGGCAATGCCACGGGAGTGGGCTCCAGGCGGGAATACAACGCGCCCAGCACCTGGCGCTGCCGGGAACCCTGTTCAGGATCACCCGGCAGCTCGCGCACGAAGGCGTTATCGAAGTTCAAAGTAGGCATGGCGTCTGCTTGCAAAAGACGAGAATGAAAGCGCTGTTCCGCGCCATGGAAATCCGTGCTTGAGCGGGTAAATCGCAGATCATTGCGCTATTCACCTTTGTGAAGAATATGACGCTTGCTTGCGTTGGACTTAAGACGTTTTTCATGGCCTATTGGCATTTGTATATCGCCCGTGAAGCTGCTTATATGTAGGCTGAACGGCCACGCAGGGGTGGTCCGGAGCGACGACATGCACATGCTTCTTGCCCGTTCTGCGTTAGAGCGCGGAATGCAGCTAGTAGCAGGGATGCTCAATCATCAGGACACGCAGGACGTCCGCCACCACAACGATCAGGACCGCAGCAATTTTCAGCTGGTGTCCTGGCAACCGGGCGCGCACTCTCGCCGCGAGGACGAACTCGCTCGACGTCGCCAGACTCCGTTCGGCTGAAAACCACGCAACGCTCCGCGCGCATCAAGCACCTGATGGTGCTTCAAAGATGCGCGCGATCTCGTGATCTTCAAGCGCGCGCCATTCCCCGGGCGGCAGTCCGTCCAGCGTGAGTGCGCCCACGGACACTCTCGTCAAGGTCTCCACGTGATTGCCCACCGCGGCAAACATGCGCCTGGCCTGGTGATAGCGACCTTCGGTCAGCGTGACGCGCGCGAGGCGCGGCGCCAGCACGTCGAGCCTGGCCGGTTCCAGCGGTTCGTTTTCCGATTCGAGCATCATCGTGCCGCTGGCGAAAAGCGCAGCTTCGTCGCCGCGCAGATCGGAGGCCAACGTCGCCTCGTACACTTTGGCCACCTGCGCCTTGGGTGAAATGATCCGGTGCAGCAAGGCACCGTCGTCGGTGAACAGCAGCAGGCCCGAGGTCTCGCGATCAAGACGTCCCACCGTGGACAACGCTGGATCGCGCACGCGATAGCGCGGCGGCAACAGGTCGTACACCACGCGCCCGATGTCCTTGCGTGAGCACGTGGCGCCTAGTGGCTTGTTCATCATCAACACCAGGCCGGCCGGCGGATCGAGCGGCTCGTCGTCGATGCGGATGTGTTCGTGGGGCAGCTTGTCGTCGGCGTACAGCACGTCGCCGTCGCTATCGGTGATGCGTCCCTCGCGAAACATCGCCGTGACTTCTTTGCGGCTGCCATAGCCGAGGTTGGCAATCAACTTGACCAGTTTCATGCGCGCACTCCGCGTGCTTCGATCACTTTGAATCCGTCCTGCGTCACCACGGTGCGTACCTCATTGAAACGTGCGGCCAGAGTGGCCTCATAGGGAAGATGGCGATTGGCCACCAGCCAGAAGCGGCCATGCGGCAGCAAGGCGTTGGCGGCGGTATCGATGAAGGCGCGACCCAGCTCGGGGAGATCGGCGCGGCCTTGATGAAACGGCGGGTTGCTCACGATGGCGTCGTAGCGCCGCGGCAATCCCTGGGTGACGTCGTGCCAGTGCGCGGCCCATGTCACATCGCGGGCGCTGTCCTGTTGTGCACGCTCCAGATTCTGCCGCGCGGGTTCCAGCGCGCGCGCCTCCGCTTCGAACAGATCAATGGACGACACGGCGGGACAGCGCACCAACAGCTGGGTCGACAGATAGCCATAGCCGGCGCCCAGATCCGCGACGCTACCCGCCAGATCGGCTGGAAGATGCGCTGCCAGCAAGGCGGAGGCAGCATCCACGCGATCCCAGGCAAACAGTCCGGGGCGGCTGACGAAGCCTGCGTCGTTGAGGCGCGGCGCGTCCAGCGATGTCCAGCTCTCCAGCAGATCGAGGTTCACCTGCGAACCCAGCGGCCGGGTCCAGAACACGCGGCACTTGTGCTTGGACAGCTGGCTGAGCGGCCCGGCCACACTGGCCAGATCACCCTCGGCCGACTTGGCGCCCTCGGCATTGGGAACGGCGGCAAGCACCACGCCGCCGTCCGTGGCGCGACGCACGGCCTGCGCGAACAAGGCGCGGGCCTCATCGCGCTGGCGCGGCGGCAGCACCAGCACCAGCGGATAGCGTTCCGCCCCGCCCGGCGCCGCCACGGTGAGACCGCTGCGCGCCAAGGCCTCGGCGAACGGCTTGAAACTTTGCTCACATACCCACGACTTGCGCGCCATCTCACGCAGCCGAAAGCCGTCGCGGGCACGCAGGAACAGCACGCGGCCATCGGCCGGCTGCGCCAGTTCGCCCGTTTCCAGGGGCACGAACAGGGCCTCCAGCGCCGCGTCCTGGGCTGCGGGAGAGAAAGAGACGGGCATCGGACAGGCGGGTCCTTGGGTGGGCGCCCTATGTTACCAACCGACGCGCTCCGTCATTCAGGCGCGAGCAGCTCCAGCTCGCTGACGAACTCCCGCGGCATGCCGCTGATGGGATCGACGAAGTGCAGCCGGCGGGCCAGCAGCTGCAAGGGCCGCGCGTGGTCGTCGGCTTGCTGCTCGGGCAGGTCCGGATAAAACGGGTCGTACAGGATGGGCGCGCCCAGCGCGGCCATGTGCACGCGCAGCTGATGCGTCTTGCCGGTGACCGGTTCCAGCGCATAGCGCCAGTGCTCCGGGCGCCGTTCAAGCACGTCGATGACCGTTTCGCTGTTGGGCTCGCCCGCCACCTCGTGCATGCGGAAGAACGGCTCACCTGCTGCGATACGGGATTTCCGCACATGAGGAAATGACAACCCGGGCAGTGGCGCCGCCCAGGCCTCGTAGCGCTTGCTGATCCGGCGTTGGCGAAACAGTGCCTGATAGGCATCGCGACTGGCCGGATCGGCCGAGAGCATCACCAGCCCGGCGGTATGGCGGTCGATACGATGCAGCGGCACCAGATCGGCATTGCCCAGGGTGCGCCTCAACCGCGCCAGCACCGTTTGGTCGACGAAACCGCCCGCCGGCGTGACCGGCAGAAAGTGCGGCTTGTCCACCACCACCAGGTGCGCGTCGACATGCAACAGGGTTTCGTGAAAGGGGATCGGCATTTCTTGCGGCACTTCGCGGAAATAGCGCACGCACAGCCCCACGCGATACGGCGCGTCGACATCCAGCGGCAGACCCGTCTCGTCGAGCACGCGGCCGCGGGCGAAGCGATCCTGCCATACGCTTCTTTCGATACGGGGAAACAGCGCACACAGTCCGTCCAGCACCGTGCCCCATGATCCCTGGGGCAAGTGCACCGTGCTGGCAGCGGGAGGAACAGACATCGGCAACTCCGCATCGACGAACGGCAGCTTAAACCGCCGCGGTCATGCTGCCGCGAAAACGCTGCTGCACCGCCAGGGCGGGAAGTCATCGATATGTCTTACGGCGTACACCGTTCCAACGCGTGGGGCGTTGGATAAACTCAGCGAACGACGGGTTTGACACCCGGGGATGGCGTCACCAGAGCGCGCCGATCACCAAACGAGGCAGCACATGGATCAGCCGGCAACCCGTGCATCGCACGCGCTCACCTGGAAACGGTCACACGCATGGCGTCCCGCCGCGTGGCTGGCCGCGCTTGCGTGCCTGGCGTTGCCGTCGCTGCATGCGGCCACGCTGGATCCGGCCGTGCTGCCCCAGGTGCAGGGCGCCACGTTCGAAGTGGTCATTCCCAAACCGGTGAACGACCCCCTGAGTTATGAGAAGCCGCTGCCGTTCGACCAGCTCCCCTACCAGCAGCGCACTGACAAGTACTACTCGGTCGGCACCGCCTTTACGATTGGCGAGAACCGCTACGTCACCGCCGGCCACGTGCTCGCGATGGGCATCGACAGCCTGATGGGCGAACCTGCCGTGCGCGATGCCGGCGGCCATGTCTATGCGATCGACAAGATCACGCGTTACTCGCTGCACGAAGACTTTGTGGAGTTTTCGCTGAAGGATCCGCCCAAGGTGACGCCGCTGGCGGTGAACACGCAGCCGGCCATGAATGAAGCGGTTTACGCGGTAGGCAATGCGCTGGGCACCGGCATCGTGATACGCGACGGCCTGTACACCTCGCAGACACCCGAGGAGCAGGACGGCCGCTGGAAGTGGCTGCGCTTCTCTGCCGCCGCCTCGCCCGGCAATAGCGGCGGCCCGCTGCTGGACAAGGACGGCAAGGTCATCGGCGTGGTGGTGATGAAGTCGCCCGACGAAAACCTCAATTACGCGCTGCCGATCGACCTAGTGCTGAAGGCGCCCGCCAACCTCGGCCAGATCGATACGCGCGAGAGCTATCAGCTGGACGTGATCGAGGACAAACACACTGGACCGTTCAAGGCGCAGTTCCCGCTGCCCAAGAGTTTTGCGGACTTCAGCGCGACCTACCAGAAGCTGCACAACGCCGACGTCGACCAGAAACTGCACGATCTGCTGGCCGAGAACGCCGCCACCATGTTTCCCAATGGCCAGGGCGCGAACCGGCTGTTGCACGTCAATTCCGATCTGAGCGCCTTTCCGACCCTGCTACACCGCAACAGCAACGGCAACTGGGTCAGCGCCCGGGCGAACGAGAACAAGGCCCAGCTGCCCCACAACGGTTTCATCAGCCGTGCGCTGGTGGGTCAGCAGGTGATGTTTCACCTGCGCAAGCCCGACGACGTGACCAGCAAGCAGTTGTATGGCGATTCCAAGCTGTTCATGGACCTCCTGCTGAAGGGCGCGCCGATGCAGCGACGCGTGGGCTCCGAGCTGGTGAAGATCACCTCGCTGGGCGCGCCGTCGCTGCAACGCAGCTACACCGACGCCTACCAGCGCCGCTGGCAGATACGCGAATGGCAGATGGCGTACGACAACCAGCTGGTGATCGTCTTCCTGCTGCCGGTGCCTGACGGTTACGCGGCGATGGGCCGGGTCACCGAGAACCGCACCGAACACGAAGACATGGCCGACCTGACCCAGCTGGCCAACTTCGTCGACGTGTCCTATAGCGGCACGCTGGCGCAATGGAAGGAATTCCTGGCCAATACCGAGTTGTTGCCCAGCGTGCTCTCCGACATCGCCATCCGCTTCGACTATGGCGACGACTTCAAGTACCAGTCCAAGCGCCTGGGTTTTGCCTATACGCCGTCGCTGCAGAAGATCGACCCGGACAGCCAGCTCGTGCTGGGCATGTCCTACTTCCAGGATCACGGCAAGACGGTGTGGGATGTCTCCAAGGTGGAAGTGAAGTCCAACGTGGAGAACGCCGAGCATGTGATGGTGAACCGTCATGTCGCCCCCACCGACGACCTGGACGACAGCTTCCGCAACCACTGGGGCAAGATCGTCCATCGCGATCATCCGGACGACGGCGTGCCGTATAGCGAAAACGACATGACCTACATCGGTACCGTGGGCGGCACCAAGACCAGCGGCGAGACCAAGCCGGATGTGCTGTACACCGCGTTCTACGGCGTAGACGGCCCGCGCCCCGAAGATGCGATGAAGGGCAAGCTCAATTTGCTGCTGGAAAAGCTGCAGGTCAACGAACATTGAGCAGGCAGGCGCGGGCTCGGGCCCGCGCCGCGTCTCCCGCCGGTTATCGCGGCTCGGTGATTTCCGTCTGCATCTCCACCTCGACCTCGGCTGCGCTGGTATGCGGCACGTGCGGCTGACTGGTCAGATGCCGGTACCAGCGCCAGGCAAGCCAGCCGGTAACGGTCAGCGCGCTGGCACCCAGCGCCAGATACACCATATGGCCCGATAGCAGCGGCGACAGCACGCCGGCGACCACCGCGCACATCAGCAGGCTGCCGAACGCCTGCACCGATGAAGCGCCGCCACGTCGATGCGGAAAGCGGTCCAGCAATAACAGCGTGAGCGTGGGAAACGCCAGCTGCACGCCGATGCCATGCAAGACCAGCGGCAGCATCGACCAGGGCAATACCGGCTCGGTGGTGACCAGCGCAATCAACAGATGCAGCGCGCACGCGAGCAACATCGAGCCGTAGCCGAGGTTGACCGTATACGCCGCGCTGCGGCGATGGGCGAGGCGTCCTGACATCCATGCGCCGGCCATCAGGCCCGCCACCGTCGGCAGGAACAGCCACGGGAAACCCTGCGCGGACAGATGCAGCAGGTCGCGAATGATGTGCGGCGCCGAGGATATGTACAAAAACAAACCGGCAAAATTCACCGAACAGGAAATCAGCAGCGGCCAGAACGGCCGGTCTTTGCCGAAATTGATGTAGCCACGCACCAGCGTGCCCGCGCGAAACGGCATGCGCGCCGCGACGGGATGAGTTTCATCGAGAAACAGCGCCAAAGCCGCCGCCAACACCAGGGTGAATCCCATCAGCACCCAGAAGATGCCGTGCCAGCCGTTGAGGAACAGCAACTGCGCGCCCACGATCGGCGCGATCACCGGGGCGATGCTGAAGATCATCATCACGCGCGACATCATCTGCTGCGCCGCCGGCCCTTCCAGGCTGTCGCGCACGATCGCGCGGCCCACCACCAGGCCGGCACCGGCACACGCGCCCTGCAGCGCACGACAGCTAAGCAGCATCACGTAGGAGGTCGACACCGCAGCGCCCGCGGAGGCCAGCGCATACACCAGCATGCCGACGACGATCACCGGCTTGCGCCCGATCGCATCGGAGATCGCGCCATGAAACAGGCTCATCACGGCATAGGTGATCAGGTACATGCTGATCATCTGCTGCAAGCCGGTGCTGTCCACGCCAAAGCGCGCGCCGATCAGCGGAAACGCCGGGAAGACGGCGTCGATCGAAAACGGGCCGATCATCGACAAGCCCGCCAGCAGCAACGGCAGGCTGCGCCGGACAGGGCGCGGGATGGGGGTCATGGGCGTGGCATGCTGGCGAGGAGCGATGAGTATAGCGGTGCCCTCTGCGCGGCTGAGCCATGACGTTCGAGGGATCATGGGCTAGGATAAATGGCACAGGGAGATGGCATGCCTCCCGCCCAGGCCATGTGCCGCGGCGAACCACCTTCGGGTTGATGATGCCTGCACCGCCGGATTTTCCGGGGCGCAGGCGCGTGCCTGTTTCCGGGGAGTCCTTCCGAAGTTCTTCAGAAGGAGACGACAACGTGGGCTTTACCGGTTTTCTCGCCGTCGGCGTGGGAGGCGTGCTGGGTTGCTGGCTGCGCTGGATGCTCGGCGTCATGTTCAACCCGCTGTTCCCCACCGTGCCGCTCGGCACCCTGGCCGCCAACCTGGTCGGCGGCCTGCTGATGGGTGTGGTGCTGGGCGTGTTCGATCACTTCCAGACCCTGCCGCCCGAACTTCGCCTGTTCGTCGCCACCGGCTTCCTGGGTGGACTGACCACGTTTTCCACCTTCTCGGCCGAATCGACCACCCTGCTGCTGCGTGAGCAATACCTCTGGTTCGGTGGCCATCTGGCCCTGCACCTGGTCGGCTCGATCGCACTGACCGTGGCAGGTATCGCCATCACCCGCGCTGTATTGCGCTAGGAGGCCCCATGGAAACGACACAACAAGGCGTCCAGCTCAGTTTTTATACCCACACGCGGGCGCGCCACGACGGCAAACTGGTCTATGAGTGGTTGCTCGAGCACGCCCGCAGCCACGGCGTCGGCGGCGGTTCGGCGTTTCGCGCCATCTGCGGCTTCGGCAGGCACGGCGTGTTGCGCGAAGAACAGTTCTTCGAACTGACCGACGATCTCGCCATCAAAGTGGAATTCCTGCTCAGCGAGGCGCAATCGCAGGCGCTGCTGCAAACGGTTCGCGAAAGCGGCGTCGACGCAGTCTTTGCAATTGCTCCTGCAAGCTTTGGGATACTAGGCAGGACGCCGCACTCCCGCTGATCAGGCGGCGCCATCCTGCCCTTCTCGTCACCATGGCATACGAGGACCGCATGAGTCAGGATTCATTGAAGGTTCGCGCCGCCAGGTTGCTCGAACACGCCGGCATTCTTCTCGATGGTTCGCGCCCTACCGACATGCGGGTGCACGACGAACGGCTCTACGCACGCGTGTTTTCGCACGGATCGCTGGGCCTTGGCGAAAGCTATATGGACGGCTGGTGGGACAGCGAAGACCTGCCCGGCCTGTTCACCCGGGTACTCGGCGCGCAGCTGGACACCGAGCTGAAGTCGCTGGACACGCTGCTCGCGCATCTCAAGGCGCGTTTCGTCAACCTGCAGCGCGGCGACCATGCGTTCGATATTGGCCGCGTGCATTACGACCTGGGCAACGATTTGTTCCAGGCCATGCTCGGCAAGCGACTGGTGTATTCGTGCGGCTACTGGGCGCAGGCGAACAATCTCGATGATGCGCAGGAAGCCAAGCTCGACCTGATCTGCCGCAAGCTGCGCCTGCAACCCGGGCAGCGCGTGCTGGACATCGGCTGCGGCTGGGGCGAGGCGCTGAAATATGCGGCGGAACGCTACGGCGTACAGGGCGTGGGCGTCACCGTTTCCAAGGAACAGGCGGCATACGCGCGTGAGCTGTGCAAAGGCCTGCCGATCGATATCCGCCTGCAGGATTATCGCGAGATCAACGAACCGTTCGACGCGGTCTTTTCGATCGGCATGTTTGAGCACGTGGGCGCGCTCAACTACCGCACCTATTTCGAGATCGCGCGACGCTGCCTGCACGACGACGGCCTGTTCGTGCTGCATTCCATCGGCAGCAACGGTTCGCCCAGCCGGCCGGACCCGTGGATCGAGAAATACATCTTCCCCAACTCGATGATCCCCGCCGCCAGCCAGGTGACCGAGGCGCTGCAGAATCTGTTCGTGGTGGAGGACTGGCACAACTTCGGCACCGACTACGACCTCACGTTGTCGGCGTGGCGGGCCAACTTCGATGCGGCGTGGCCGCAGCTGGCCGCCAACTACGACGATCGCTTCCGCCGCATGTGGCGCTTCTACCTGTCCGTCTCGGCCGCCGTGTTCCGCAGCCGCCGCGACCAGCTGTGGCAGCTCACCCTCAGCCCGCACGGCGTGCCTGGCGGATACCGTGTGCCGCGCTGAGAATGCTTGCAGCAAGCCACTTCGAGCACGATAGTGCGCATATCAGCGGGCCGGATGGTCATGGCCCGCTACGACACGTGGTCCGCTCCTGATTCGGGATTTCCCCTTGAAACTGTTTCGTCGATACGCGGCCGCCCTGGCCCTCAACCTGTTGCTCGTCACGGTCGCGGTGGCCCAGCCCGGCCTTTGGATGGCCAAGAACGAGCGCGCCACCGTCTACCTGTTCGGCACGGTGCACCTGCTGCCCTCGGACACCAACTGGCAGTCGCCCGCCTTGGACAAGGCATTGGACGAGAGCCAGCGCCTGAGCATCGAGATCGTCGACGACGATTCGGCCTCCATGCAGGCCCTGCTGATGCAGCACGGCGTCGACCTGAGCGAGCCGCTGTCCAGCAAGCTCGACCAGAAGGATCGGGGCGAACTCGAGAAGGCCGCCGAGGTGGCGAAGCTGCCCGGTGGGATCGCCGCGCTACAGCCCATGCGCCCCTGGCTGGCGGCGCTTACGCTCACGATGGCGCCGCTGATGCAGGCCGGGCTCGACGCGAACCAGGGCGTGGACAAGCTGCTCAAGGCGCGCATGCAGCAGGCCGGCAAACCCGTCGATGGGCTGGAAACGGCGGAAAAGCAGATCCGCATGCTGGCCGACCTGCCCGAGGCGATGCAGCTGGAATTCCTGCGCCAGTCCTTCAAGGACGTAGCCGACGGCCCGGGCAAGCTGCACGAGCTGATCGATGCCTGGCGCAATGGCGACACCGCCGCCATCGCCAGGATCGAGGACGAAGACCTGCGCAAGGACAGCCCGACGCTCTACCAGACGCTGATCGTCGAGCGTAACCAGGCCTGGGCCAAGACCATTGCCGAGCGCATGCAGCAGCCGGGGGTGAGTTTTGTGGCCGTGGGTGCCGGCCACCTGGCAGGGCCTGACAGCTTGCAGGAGCAGTTGCGCAAGCTGGGTGTGAAGACCACCCGTATCCAGAACTAAAAGCAGGCCCAGACCGCCTCTCCTGTGGGAGCGCACCCTGTGCGCGACTGCCACGCCCCACCCATCCTCAATGGTCGGCTTTCGCGCCCCAACCGCCCGGCTTCACTGCTCCGCCGCCTGTCGCGCACAGGGTGCGCTCCCACAGGGCTGGCGCCATCACCCCTCGCCGGCCGGTCCCCCTTTCTGGCACCATCGTCCGGTTAAGCGCGCCCTCTGCGCGCAGCCCAACGACGCAAACCCATGAATTTGCAAGCCAATTTCGAACAGATCCCGCTCAAGGAATACGCCGAGCGGGCTTACCTCGACTATTCCATGTACGTGGTGCTGGACCGCGCCCTGCCCTTCGTGGGCGACGGCCTCAAGCCGGTGCAGCGCCGCATCGTCTATGCCATGAGCGAGCTCGGCCTGGCCGCCTCCTCCAAGCCCAAGAAGTCGGCCCGCACCATCGGCGACGTGATCGGCAAGTTCCATCCGCACGGCGACACCTCGTGCTACGAGGCGATGGTGCTGATGGCGCAGCCGTTCTCGTACCGCTACCCGCTGGTGGACGGTCAGGGCAACTTCGGCTCGCCGGACGATCCGAAAAGCTTCGCCGCGATGCGCTACACCGAGTCGCGCTTGAGCCCGATCGCCGAGGCCCTGCTGGGCGAACTCGGCCAGGGCACGGTGGACTGGGTGCCCAACTTCGACGGCACGCTGGAAGAACCCAGCTGGCTGCCCTCGCGCGTGCCGCATGTGCTGCTCAACGGATCGATGGGCATCGCCGTGGGCATGGCCACCGATATTCCGCCGCACAACCTGCGCGAAGTGGTCAGCGCATGCATCCGCCTGCTGGATGACCCGGACGCCACCGTCGCCGACCTGTGCGAACACATCCAGGGTCCGGACTATCCGACCGAAGCGGAAATCATCACGCCGCGCAACGAGCTGCTGGCGATGTACCAGAACGGTGTCGGCTCGGTACGCGCCCGCGCCGTGTACCACATGGACGAGGGCAACATCGTCATCACCGCGCTGCCGCATCAGGTGAGCCCGTCCAAGATCCTCGAGCAGATCGCCGCGCAGATGCGCGCGAAGAAGCTGCCGATGGTCGAAGACCTGCGCGACGAATCCGATCATGAGAACCCGATCCGCCTGGTGGTGGTGCCGCGCTCCAACCGCATCGACGCCGCCGAGGTGATGCAGCACCTGTTCGCCACCACGGACATGGAGAAGAGCTTCCGCATCAACCTCAACATGATCGGCCTGGACGGCCGTCCGCAGGTGAAGGATCTCAAGCGGATCCTCAGCGAGTGGCTGCATTTCCGCACCGATACGGTGACCCGCCGCCTCAACCATCGCCTGGCCAAGGTGGAGCGTCGCCTGCACCTGTTGGAAGGTTTGCGCATCGCCTACCTCAACCTGGACGAAGTGATCCGCATCGTCCGCACCGAGGACGAGCCCAAGCCCGTGCTGATGGCGCGCTTCGGCCTCAGCGACGAACAGACTGACTACATCCTCGAGACCAAGCTGCGCCAGCTGGCGCGCCTCGAGGAAATGAAGATCAACGCCGAGCGCGATCAGCTCGAGGAAGAACGCGCACGCATCAACGTGCTGCTGAAATCGCCGGCCAAGCTCAAGGGCCTGATCAAGGAAGAATTGCGCGCCGACGCCGCCAAGTTCGGCGACGACCGCCGCTCGCCGCTGGTGCAGCGCAATGCCGCGCAGGCGCTCGATGAAAGCGCGCTGGTAGCCAGCGAACCGGTCACCGTGGTGCTCAGCGCCAAGGGCTGGATCCGCGCCGCCAAGGGCCACGACGTCGATGCGGACGGCCTCAACTATCGCGAAGGCGACAGCCTGCTCGCCACGGTGAAGGCACGCACTACGCAGCAGGTCGCGGTGATCGACTCCACCGGCCGCAGCTATTCCATGGCAGCGCACACGCTGCCCTCGGCACGCGGCAACGGCGAGCCGGTCACCGGCCGCTTCAGCCCGCCCTCGGGCGCCAGCTTCGACGCACTTGCCGCCGGCGACAACGACACGCGCCTGATCCTGGCCACCGACCACGGCTACGGTTTCGTGACGCGCTTCGAGGCGCTCACCGGCCGCAACAAGGCGGGCAAGCAGATCATCACCCTGGGCGATGGCGCCAAGGTGCTGGCGCCGCAGATCAGCGCCGATCCGGCACGCGACCGCATCGTCGTCGTCACCACCGAAGGCCACCTGCTGATGTTCTCGGTGGCCGAGCTGCCGGAGCTCGACAAGGGCAAGGGCAACAAGCTGATCGACGTGCCCAAGGCCAAGCTGAGCGCAGGCGTGAAGGTCGTCGGCGTCGCCGTGGTCACTGAAGGCAAGGGCGAAGTGACGCTCTATGCCGGCCAGCGCAAGCTCACGCTGAAATGGTCGAACCTGGTCGAGTACGGCGGCAACCGCGCCACCCGCGGCGGCCTGCTGCCGCAGGGTCTGCGCCGGGTGGAGCGGATCGAGACGACGGGCTGATCCAGCCCTTCCATTCCATCCTTCCTCACCCGTGTGGGAGCGCACCCTGTGCGCGACTGGCCTGCCTCAGGCCCCCGTCGCGCACAGGGTGCGCTCCCACAGTGTTGTTTGCCGGCCCTAGACCATCCTTCCTGTTGACGGATGCCCCGCCTGCGCCGTATCCAATGTGCTCCCGCCGCAGCACAAGGATGGTCCATGCGCACGTCACGACTGCCGGCGCTCATCGCCGGCCTGTTGTTCGCAGTAACGGCTCACGCCGCGGATACCGACCACTGGCAGATGCCGGTGGCCGTGAAGAAACTGGACAACGGCCTCACTGTTGTCGTTTCCGAAGATCACAGCTCCCCCACCGTCGGCATCAGCACGGTCTACCACGTGGGCATGCGGCTGGAGCCGCAGAACCGCACGGGCTTTGCGCATCTGTTCGAACACCTGATGTTCGAAGGCACGCCCAATGCACCCAAGGGCACGTTCGATCGGGTGATCCAGGGCGGCGGTGGCGTCTTCAACGGATCCACCCGCGCCGACTACACCAACTACATCGCCTCCGCGCCCATCTCCGCCCTGGAACCACTGCTGTGGATTGAAGCGGACCGCATGAAGACGCTGGATTTCAGCGACAAGAATCTCGACAACCAGCGCAACGTGGTGAAGGAAGAAATCCGCGTCAACGTGAAGAACCAGCCTTATGGTTTGTTCTTCTGGACCGACCTGGACGCGCTGGCCTTCGACAAATGGGCCAACAAGCACGACGGTTACGGCTCGTTCGAGGATCTCGACCACGCCAGCATCGCCGACGTAAAGGCTTTTCACGACACCTTCTACCAGCCCGCCAATGCGGTGCTCGGCATCTCCGGCGACGTCACGCCCGAGCAGGCCTTCGCGCTGGCGCAGAAATATTTCGGCGCGATTCCGGCCCGGCCACTCCCGGCCGGCACCGACGTTTCCGAACCGCTGAACAACAAAGGCCGGCACCTCGAGCAGACCGACGCGTTGGCGAAGGCGCCGGCGATTGCCGTGGGTTGGAAAGCACCCGATCGCGGCAGCAAGGACCAGATGCCGATGCTGGTGCTGGCCCAACTGCTGGTGGGCGATGACGCTTCGCGCTTCTACCAGGGCCTGGTGAAGGGACGCGAACAACTGCTGCAAATCCAGGGTGGCGTGAACTTCGCGCTGGGCAGCGGCACCGATTACGCGGGCCCCACTTTGTTCGGCCTGTTTGCCATCTACAAGCCCAACGCCCAGCCCGACCAGGTGCTGGCTGCGCTCAACGAGGAAATCGCCAAGGTCGCCCACGACGGTGTCGACGACGCCACGCTGGCGCGCGTGAAAACCAAGATGCTCTCCGACTGGTACGGCGGCATGGAGGATTTCCTCTCCCGCGCCGACACGCTGGCCAAACTGCAAACGCTGTGGGGCGATGCCAACGTGGTGAATCAAGTGCCCGGCTGGATCAACCAGGTGACGTCCGACGACGTACGCCGCGTGGCGCAGACCTATCTCACGGACGCCAATCGCAGCGTGATCATCCGCCGCCCGGTGACGGCCCATGCCAAGGATGCCGGCGCCAAGCCGGCCAAGCACTGAGGAGAGCGAAGGTCATGATCACGACGACTCTGAAAGCATCCCTGCTCGCTGCCGCCCTCGGCTTCGCCATGGCCGCGCATGCGACCGAAGCGCCCATGCCCAGGGAACTGCCGCCCTACGGTCCCGAGCGACCGCTGCCCGTTCCGCAGATCACGCAGCGCACCCTGCCCAATGGCCTCACCGTGTGGGTGATTCCGCGCAACGGCTTGCCCAAGGTGAACGTGCAGCTGGCGGTGCTGGGCGGCACGTCGTACGACGATGCGAAACATCCTGCCCAGGCCGAGCTGATGGCCGCCTTGTTCAACGAAGGTACCGACAAACTCAGTTCCAGGCAGATCGCCGAAAAGCTGCAAGCCATCGGCGGCGACTACGGTGCAAGCGCGGGACGCGATTCCATCGGCGTCAGCGCCAGCGCGCTGGCAAGTCACTCGGACGAACTGCTCGAACTGGTCGCCGACACGGCGCTGCATCCCAGCTTCCCCGCCAAGGAAGTCGCACTGGAGAAGACCAATGCGCTGCAGTCGCTGAAGGTGAACGAAGCCGACCCGGACTGGCAGTCGATGCGCGCGTTCAATCACGCGGTATACGGCGATCACCCGTATGCGCGCGACGAACTCATCGAGGCAAGCATCCAGGCCGTCACGTCCGAATCGCTGCACGCGTTGCACGATCAACGCATGCGGCCGGAGCGCGCGCTGCTGGTGGTGGTCGGCAAGGTCGATGCGGACGAGGTGCTCAAGACGGTCGAGCAGCAGTTCGGCAGCTGGAAGGCACAAGGACCCGCGCCCGCCAATGTGGCCCAGGTGCCCACCGATGTGCCCGCGCAAAAGTTGCTGGTGGCGCGTGCTGGCGCGGTGCAGACCAATATCCGCTTTGGCCAGCCCACGGTCCCCCTGCGCGATGCGGACTTCATCCCGCTCACCGTGGCCAACACCGTGCTCGGCGGCGGCTTCAGCAGCCGCATCACGCAGGACATCCGCGAGGACAAGGGTTATTCGTACAGCCCCTATTCCACGCTGGACGTGCGCCGCAACGGCGGCAACACGCTCGCCGTGGTGGATGTGCGCAACGAAGTCACCGGCGCCACGCTGGGCGAACTGTCCAGGCTCTACCAAGGCATGGGCACCGAGCCGGCCAGCCCGGAAGAACTGATGCGCGCCAAGCGCCTCATCGCGGGCATCTATCTGCTGCGCAACCAGATCCAGTCGGCCCTGGCCAATACGCTGGCGCGCTATTGGGTGAGCGGCATGCCGCCCTCATTCATGACCACGTACGTCACCGACACCGGCAAGGTCACTGCCGAGCAGGTGCAGGCGATGGGGCGCAAGTACTTTGCTCCGGAGAAACAGAGCATCATCCTGGTCGGCGACCCCAAGGCGATCGATCCGCAGTTGAAGGCGATCGGCAGCTTTACGCCGTACAAGCCCTGAGCAACCCCGCGTGGCGGCGGGAACTCCCGTCGCCACGCGTCGTCCAAAGGGGGACGTGTCCACACCGGCGACGGTGGCGCGTTATAGGCCTCACGTCCCCGGAGTTTTTCCATGAAGATCGTCCGCACCACCGTTTTCGCCGCCGCCAGCCTGCTGGCGGCAACGGCCTGGGCACAGAGCGCCGACCAGTCGCTGAACCTGAAGCTGCCGGCCAATCTTCCCGCCGCCAGCGCCAGCGCGGCACCGCCGCCACCGCCGGCCACCACGGTGGCCAACAGCACGGGCCAGGCGGCCAAGTCCAACGGCAACGCCACCGCGCAGGCCGCCAACCAGAACGGCAGCTACACCAAGGATCCGCCGGGGACCTATTACGGCGACACCAGCGGCGCGATGGGCGACACCCAGGCGGCCGTCGGCGTTGCGCCGGCCGTGACCTGCGACGACGCCACCTACAACCAGCCGCAGGTGCATGGCTCGGTCACCACGGGCGTGGTTGCCGGCAACCACTTCAGCGGCAACTACACCGGCGGCGGCGTCACGCTCAGCCAGGCCTTCGGCAGCTGCGAACACCCGACCGGCGGCATGAGCATCTCCGTGGGCGGCACCCAGGGCCACTTCGGCCGCTGAGCGCCGGCAGGCCCTGCCTGGACTCGCATCTGGCCCCGCCTGGGGCCACCGGGGTCGAAAGTTCTTGGAAAGGGTCGGTGGTCAGACTGACCCCATGATTTACTGTCATCTTTCCGCGTGGCGCATGCCCCGGACTTCCCCGATTGGCTGCTGCGGAGCTCCCCAGTGATTCAAGACGTCGAGTTCCGCTATGAAGGCGGTCGCAGCGGTGTGCTGCTCATTCATGGCCTGACCGGCACCCCGACCGAGATGCGCCTGCTCGGCAAGGGCCTCAATCGCGCCGGTTACACGGTGTATGGCATGCAGCTGGCCGGTCATTGCGGCGACGTCGACGACCTGCTGAAGACCGGCTGGCGCGACTGGTACGCCAGCGTGGAAGCTGCCGCCGACAAGTTCCGCCACGAGGTGGATCACCTGTTCGTGGCCGGCCTGTCGATGGGCGCCGTGCTGGCGCTCAAGCTGGCCGCCGAGCGTCCGGAATGGGTCAAGGGCGTGGGCGTCTACGGCGCCACCTTCCGCTATGACGGCTGGGCGATTCCGTGGATCGGCAAGTTCTCCTTCCTGCTGCCCCTGCTGCACCGCCTGGGCATCGGCAAGCACCGCATGGTGCACGAGGGTGAACCGTACGGCATCCGCGACGAGCGCCTGCGCGCGCAGATCAGCAGCGCCATGCTGAGCGGCGACAGTGCCGCCGCCGGCCTGCCCGGCAACCCGTGGCCGTCGCTGGGCGAGATGTACAACATGGCTGCGGTGGTAAAGCGCGACCTGCCCAAGGTGGCGGCGCCCTGCCTGATCGCCCACGCCACCGAAGACGACATCGCCAGCATCGAGAACGCCTATCTCGTGCAGCGCGGCGTGTCCGGCCCGGTGGAGACGCTGTGGCTCAAGGACAGCTACCACATGATCACGGTGGACCGGGAACGTCGCCTGCTGACCGACCGCTCGGCGGAGTTCTTCCGCCAGATCGCCGCCACCTACGAACCCGTCGCGCGCGCTGCGGCCTGAGGACTCGCCATGAGTCCCCTGGTTGTCGCGTTGTGGCTGCTCAATGTCACGCTCGATACCGTCGGCCAGCTGTCCTTCAAGGCAGCGGCCGGCGATCCGCGAGCCGGTGATGGCGTTGCGCGTTGGAAGTACATGGCGGCGCGTCCGTGGATCTGGATCGGCGTGCTCTCCTACGTGGCCGAATTCCTGGTCTGGATCGCCTTCCTGTCGCTGGTCGATTTGTCCGAAGGCGTGCTGCTGGGTTCGATCAACATCGTGGTGGTGATGATCGCCGGCCGGATCCTGTTCAAAGAAAAGCTGACGCCGCTACGCGTGACCGGCATGCTGCTGGTGACCGCGGGCGTAGCCATCGTCGGCATGGCCGGAGGCTGAGAAATGTCGATGAAGCTAGCCCGTTTCTACGCCATCGGCTTCACCATCCTGGTGTTGTTCGACACGCTGGTGCAGCTGAGTTTCAAATACGCCGGCGACCATGCGTTTCCGCCCGAGGCGAACTGGGCGTGGATCGTGCGTGTGTTTGGCCATCCGTGGATCTATGTCGCGGTGATCGGCTACGTCGGCAACTTCTTCACCTGGATGACCCTGCTCAAGCACGCGCCGATCGGCCCTGCGTTCGCCGTCACGCACCTGGAAGTGGTGAGCGTGATGCTGTTCTCCGTGTGGCTGTTCCATGAGCCGCTGACCGCCTCTCGCATCATCGGCGCCGTCGCCATCGTGGCCGGCATCATCTGCCTGGCGTTCGCGGAAAGTGGCGCGCATCCGGAAGGCGATGCGCCGACCGAAGCGAAGGGCGCGCTCGGCATCGTGGCCGGCGACTGACCAGACATCCCCCATGTCCCGCGAGCTACCGCCCACCGCCGGCCTGCCGCTACAGCTGAGCGATCTGTGGCCGGGCCGTGCGCCGTTCGCGGACCAGGTCGCTGCATGGCTGGGCGTCGAACAGCTGCAGCTCGAATGCTCGGGCACGGCGGCCATGGTGGTGGCGCTCAAGGCCATGCATGGCCTGAGTCCGCAGCGCGACGAAGTGATCGTCCCCGCGTGGACGTGTCCGCTGGTGGCGCTGGCCATTCATCGTGCAGGCCTCAAGCTGCGCCTGTGCGACCTCGCGCCGAATCACTTCGATATGGATGTCGCCCAGCTTTGCGCATTGGGCAGCGCCAAGACGCTGGCCATCGTGCCGACGCATCTGGCCGGTCGCGTAGCCGACGTCAATGCGGCGCTCGACGTAGCCCATCGCGTGGGCGCCTACGTACTGGAAGACGCCGCGCAAGCGCTGGGCGCGAAGCAGAACGGCCTCAGCGTCGGCCTGCTGGGCGATGCCGGCTTCTTCAGTCTCGCCGTCGGCAAGGGTCTCACCCTGTTCGAAGGTGGCCTGCTGTTGACGCGCGATCCTGTCTTGCGCGCGGCGTTTGCTGCCAGCCACCAGGCCAATATTCGCGCCGACACAAAAATGGACTGGCAGCGTGCGCTCGAACTGACCGGCTACGCGCTGGCCTATCGCCCGTCGCTGTTGGCTTGGGCGTATGGACGTCCATTGCGAAAAGCATTGGCGGCCAACGACCCGGTGGCCGCGGTCGGCGACGATTTTGGCCCCGATATTCCGATGCACACCGTGAGCGACTGGCGGCAGTCGGTGGGTGCGCGTGCGCTGCCCCGACTTCCGGCCTTTCTCGATGCCACGCGCATACAGGCCTTGCGTCGGGTGGAACGTCTGCGGCGCATACCCGGCATTACCGTGTTCGACGATGCGCAGGGCCAGCAAGGCGTGTGGCCCTTCCTGCTGCTCACCCTGCCCGACCAGGCCAGGCGCGATGCGGCGCTGAAGACGCTGTGGACGGCCGGCCTCGGCGTCAGCCGGCTTTTTATCCACGCCCTGCCCGACTACGGCTACCTGCGCGACATCGTCGCCGATGCCGAGCTGCCCAATGCGCGTGCCTTTGCCGCGCGCTCGCTCACCATCACCAACAGCCCCTGGCTGGATGACGCGACGTTTGAAGCCATTTGCGTCGAGCTGGAACGCGCGACGGCCTGAACACCACGTTCAACGCGTCGGTCGTTCATGACTTTCCAATCGCTGTCCCGTGGACAGAAACAACAGCGCACCCACACCAAGGCTCAGGCACGGACCAACCACCGACATGCCCATGCCGGAAGGAATGCTCACCCCCATCATCACCGCCGCATTGGACGCGGCGTGCATCAACACGCACAACAAAATGCTGCGCGTGCGGGTGTATAGCCAGCCGAACAGCAGCGCATTGCCCATCACTCCCACCAGGAACAGCGCGAAGCCCGCGTGGTATTGCGCCACGCCCGGCAGGAAAAACAGTGGCAGATGCCAGACCGCCCAGATCGGCCCGATCAGCAGGGCCGCACGAGCGGCACCGATGGTCCGTGCCCACTCCTCCTGCGTGATGCCCCGCCAGCCGAGCTCCTCCAGGCCGCCGCCGATGATGGTCATCAGCAGGTAGAGCGGAAACAGATACCACGATCGAATGCTGACGAGCGACGCCAGCGCGGGCTTCAAGGCCACGGCGACGCCGATCGCGAACAAGCCCAGCGCGACCGGCAAACCCAGCGCCACCAGATACCACACGGGCCGCACCCGCCAACGCAAAACCCGCTGATTGAACTCGCGCAGCGGCGACTCGTGGCGCGTGCACCACACGGCGACATAGGCGGCGATGGTCGGGCCCAAGCCGCCCAGCACATACAAGGTCATGAAGGGCCATGTGCCATAGCTGGTGGCCTGCGCCTGCGCCAGCGCGACCAGTGCGCCCCAGGCCAACCAGGTGATGGCGAAGGTGACGCCAAGAAAGATCAACGCGCGACGACTGGCGGGAAAATGCTCGGTCATACGATGGCATCGCCTCGAACGTTGCCGGAACGAGCCGGCTCTCGATACGCCTGCGGCATCCTTGCCCGTTCAACGCCGTGCCGGCGTGAATGCGGCGCCGATCTTCAATCCAATGCTTTACACGCTGCTTTCGGCGATGGCTGCCAACAGTCGCGCATTGAACGCCCGCTGCTGCGCCTGCCAGGCATCCAGCTCGGCCTGCGGCACCGGCTCCTGGCCATCCAAGCCGCTCAACAAGCGCTTCCACCACGTGCGGTACTGATAAGCCGAGACTTCGCCGTTGATGTCGCTGGCCACGATGCGTCCACGCAGCGCTTCGATGATCGCCATGGCGTGCGATTCTTCCAGCAGGCCCTGGTCCCAGTTGGTGCGCGCCGTATCGACGCTGAACGCATCCTTGTCGATGGACAGATACGTGGGCTGCGGTGCCTGCTTCAATTGCTGCACGAACGCGCAGGTCAGCGCGTCGGGATCATCGAAGCGATGGAAGGCATCGCTGAGCCCAAGCTTCGCCGCCCAGTCCACGTTCACGTCCATGCACCAATAACTGAGCTTGCCGGCCTGCAGCGGACGCAAATAGTTTTCCCAAGCGTGCCTGGCACCGATGTCGCCGGAGGTAATCCCCACCACGTGCACGTGCGTGACGAACGGCAGCATGGCCACCCGACGCACCCACGATCCGCAATGGATGCCCCAGGGGAAACGCATATTGTCCGGATGGTTGTCGAACACCACCAGCTGGAACGGACCGCGGGCGCGCTGACGCTGCACCAGCGGCCAGGTGAGATGGTGATAGTCGCCCGAGCCCATCAACACGGTGCCGTAGTTTTCCGGCAGACGCGTGTCGAGATAGTCGCGCAGCCGGTGAAACGTGCGCAGCGTGCAGCCAAAGCGGATCGCTTCCTGCCAGTCGGTGAGCGCCAGCGTAGTCGCGCCCGGGATCTGCCCGACCGAACTGTCGAAGTCCAGGATCAGTGGTTCACGCCGGTTCATGCGCTGCCCATTGGCTATCGCTCTCGAAGAATTTGCCTAAGCGGCGCGCGGCCAGCCGCAGCAGCGGATTGCGCAGATAGATCGCGTGCCGCGTCAGGGTGAATTGTGCACCCAGATAGGCCTTGATCTGCGGATCGGTCCAGCCTGCCACATAGTGGGTGAGATGGTGTTCGCGAGCGTAAGCGAGATTGTGGAACCAGCTGGTGAAATACAGGTTCTGCTCCCGCGCCTGCGGATAGGCAAAACCCACGTACTTGTCGATCAGCTTGCCCTCCACCACAAAGCACAGATTCCAGCCGATCATCTCGTCCTGGTGGCGATAGACAAACACCACGCCGCCATTGGTGGCATCGCGCAACACGGCGGCGAAAAACTCGCGGCTGAGCTTGTCGAAATGGACTTCACTCTGCGCGTAGACGTTTTCGTAAAGCGCGTAATAGGCGTCGATCACCGTGTCATCGATGAACGCCGCATCCCCGCATGGCAGCGAAGCCACCGCCACTTCATCGCGCTTGCGCAGTTTGCGGCGGATGTCCTTGCGTCGACTCGACGACAAGCGGGCGAGGTAATCGTCCTCGCCCTGGAAATCGATGGTCACATAAGCGAGCGCCTGCCCTTCCAGCAGGATGAAACCGGCGGCGTCGCAGGCATCGGCGAAACGCTTGCACCAGTCGCCCGTGGCGGCGTCGAACAAGGGCGAGGCCTGCGGTATGTCCTTCACGATCATCAGGCGCTGGCGCCGACCCAGCTGGTCGCGCAAGGCCTTGGCCAGTGCATCGGGCTGGGCATAGCGCGGAAACAGCGCATATTCCGACACCGTGGTTCCCACGAAGGCCGTGCGCCAGCGCAGCAGACGCCCCCACCAGCGATAGCCGGGCGCGCCAGTCACCTTGGCGCGGGCCTCGTCATCGGCGGTGGTGAGCAGGTCGAACGGCGCCACGAAGGCCGGCGTGTCCGCGACCTGCATCACGCTGAAATCGATGGGGGGATGTTCGGCGAACCGGGCGACCAGTGCGTCCGGCTCGAGCTGATTGAGGTACCGCACGCGACAGTTCCACGAGTCACAAGGCCATAGGATACGACTCCCGCCCCGCCCTGCCCACGATTTCCCGCTTAAAAGGCTGGTGAAAGGCAACCCGGCGGAGCATGAGGACAGCCGTTCCATGCGGTGGCGTTCTGGACTTTGTCCTGACGGTTCGTCAGGCTTGTGAAACGGCATCCGGCGGATGCCGTGTGACCCGGCGCCATGGACCCCAGGAAAGCACACATGAGCAACGTTCAGCAGGAAACCTTCGACATCATCGCCAAGCAGGCCAAGATCGAGCTCGACACGATCAAGCCGGAGTCCACCCTGAAGGACCTGGGTATCGCCTCACTGGATGCCATCGAAGTGATCTTTGATATCGAAGAACACTTCAACATCAACCTGCCCAACGAAGACACCGACTTCGACGGCGGCACCGTCGGACAGCTAGTGGAAGCCATCGAGCGCCAGCTCGCCCAGAAGACCAGCGAATAATTCATGCGCCGCATCGTGATCACCGGCATGGGCGCGATCTGCGCGCTCGGCCACGACGCACCTTCCGTGTGGAAGGCGATGACTGAGGGTCGGTCCGGCATCGGCCCGATCCACCACATCGAAGTGGGCCAGCTGCGCAATGGCGGCATCGCGGCCGAAGTGGCGAATTACGACCCCGCCAACTTTTTTGACGAAGGCCGTCGCGCGCTGCTCGATACGTTCAGCGAATACGCGTTGATCGCAGCCAACGAAGCGATCCGCCAGTCGGGCATAAGCTTCGAGGGCGAAGCCGGCTCGCGTGCCGCCGTCGTCATCGGCACCGGTGCCGGTGGCGAGACCACCCGCGACGATCTCTATGAACGCCTGTATGGCGAACACCAGGGCCGCTTCCACCCGCTCAGCATCGTACGCATGATGATGAACGCGCCCGCCAGCCAGGTGAGCATGGTGCACGGCATCACCGGCCCGGCATTCGTGGTGGCGAGCGCGTGTGCATCTTCCAACCATGCGTTTGCGCAGGCGGCGATGATGATCCGATCCGGCATCGTCGATGCGGCCGTGGTCGGTGGCACCGAGGCCTGCATCACGCTCGGCACACTGCGCGCCTGGGAAGCCATGCGCGTGCTCGCCCCCGATACCTGCCGCCCCTTCAGCAAGGGCCGCCGCGGCCTGGTGCTGGGCGAAGGTGCGGCGATGTATGTGATCGAGACGCTGGAGTCGGCACAGAAACGTGGCGCGGAAATCATCTGCGAGCTCGCAGGCACGGGCATGAGCTCCGACGCTGGCGATATCGCCGCGCCGTCCGACATCGGCGCCGCCGCCGCAATGAGCATGGCGCTGCGCGATGGCGGCCTGGCGCCCGAGGACGTCGACTACGTCAACGCCCATGGCACCGGCACGGTGGCCAACGACAGCACCGAGACGCGCGCCATCCATCGCGTGTTCGGCGCGCATGCGCGCGAAATGTTGGTGTCATCCACCAAGTCCATGCATGGCCATGCGCTGGGCGCGGGCGGTGCACTGGAATTGATCGCCGCCATCGGCGCGATCCACGATGGCATCGTGGCGCCCACCATCAATTACCTCGAACCTGATCCCGCCTGCGATCTGGACTATGTGCCGAATGTGGCGCGCGAGCGCAAGGTGAATGCGGCGATCAGCAATTCGTTTGCGTTTGGGGGGTTGAATGCGGTGGTGGCGGTGAGGCGGATGGGGTGAGGGTGGGTTGTTGTGCCGCTTACTGACGCGCGGCGCGAAAGGAATCGTCATCCCGGCGTGGGCCGGAGGTGCTTTTCAACAGCCGCATGGCTGGTCATCCAGAGCGTCGGTTTTTGATTGTCGCGTTACCGCAAGGGTGCCGCCTACGCGGCGGGCGTTTCGAACGGCTGCCGCCGCTCGAGTCACTTTTCTCTTGCTGGCCCAAGAGAAAAGTAACCCAAAGAGAATGGCCTAAAACGCCCGCAGCATCGTGTTGGGATAAGCCCGAACGCTCGAGGCGCCTCGTTGTGGGACAACCTYCGAGGGTACASAGGGGRTACTTCAAAGCGCTGCGCAACGCGCCCGARTCGCWGAGGACTTAAAGCCGGGCCTCGCTGCGCATCGGCTTTAGWCGKYCCGCMTTCCCTTTGCCRCGCGKGCTTGTCTGTGGGAGCGCACCCTGTGCGCGACAGCCACGCYGCGGTGYACCGCTCCGTAGGTTTGTCGCGCACAGGGTGCGCTCCCACAGACGAGCCGACCGGCAAGATTGATCCGCCATCCACGGACCTGCGCCCTCCTTGTAGGAGCGCACTTGTGCGCGACCGCAGAGCTGCGGTGTACCGCTCCGTCGGCTGGTCGCGCACAAGTGCGCTCCTACAAAAGAGCCGCACGGCGATAGCGGGCGTTGGCGCTACCCGATGCGCACGATCACCACCCCAATCAAAACCGCGAGTACGACCACGACTGCATGCGGCCGTCCTTGTACGGCATCACCCCATGAAACGGCCGAGGATCCTCGTCAAACACCAGCGGCAGGAAATGGCGATCCCCCTCCCACATCGGCAGTTCCATCAACCGATCTACCGCCACCCACTCCAGCGTCCCTTCCGGATTGGAAGTCAGCGGTGTGCCGCTGAATCCATCGATGATGAAGATAAAGCCCAGCCAATCCTCACCCTGCTTGCCAAAGCCCGGCCAATTGAGCGTGCCGCGCAGCGACATCGACTCACAGGTGATGCCGGCCTCTTCGAGGATTTCGCGGTGCATGCAGGCAGCAATGTCTTCGCCCGGCTCCATCTTGCCGCCCAGGCCGTTGTACTTGCCCAGGTGCATGTCGTCCGGGCGCGAATTGCGGTGAATCATCAGGACTTGCCGACGATCCGGCGACAACACATAGCCGAGGGTCGCCACGATGGGGGTGTAGGGCATCGGTACGCTGCAGTGCTGGGGAGGAAAGCGGCCAGTATAGTCACGCACCCGTTGCCGCTGCTCGATTCGTACGGGCAGTCGCCCACCCGTCAGGCAATCGCTGCGACAAAATTTCTGCCGATGCATCTGCATGGGCTTGCGCCGGCCCGGCCCGGGCGGCGACCATCAGGACATGTCCACCGCTCCAGGCCGTCCGTCATCCCGTCTGCGCCCCTCACTGTGCTGGCTGCTGCTGGCACTGGCGCTGGTGGCCGGCTGCGATCGCCAGGCGCAGGCCGTGGCCAGCAGGGAGACGGTGTTCGACAACCAGAACTTCCGCGTGGTCAGTATCGACCTTAAACGCGAATCGCTGAGCCTGCACTGGAAGGACCCGGAAAGCGGCGAGCCGTTCGGCACCATCAACGCGCTGCGCCAATGGGGCATGACGCACAGCCGCCGCATGCTGTTTGCCGCCAACGCCGGCATCTACGACCGCCAGTTTGCGCCACTGGGCCTGTATGTGGAGAACGGCAAGACCGCCGTGCCGTTGAACCTCGCGCACGGCAACCCGGCATCGGGCAATTTCTCGTTGCTGCCCAATGGCGTGTTCGCCATCTATGCCGACGGCCACGCCGCCGTGCAGACCAGCGCGGCGTTCAAGGCGGCCGGCAAGCCCGCGCAATGGGCCAGCCAGTCCGGCCCCATGCTGGTGATCGACGGCAAGCTCAACGAGCAGTTCATCGACGACTCCAACAGCCTCAAGTGGCGTAGCGGCGTGTGCGCAAAAACGCCGCACCACGTGGTGTTTGCGGTGAGCGAGGCGCCGGTGAATTTCCATACCTTCGCGCGGCTGTTCAAGGAAGAACTCGGCTGCCGCGATGCGCTTTACCTGGACGGCACCATTTCGCAGTTTTACGTGGAAGGTGAAGGCTATGCCGGCGCGCCCACGTTCATGGTGAAGCCGTATGCCGGCATTTTCGCGGTGTTCTCGTCAACCACGCCCTGACCGCGCACGCTGGCGGTTTTCTTCCAACGCATCGAGTCACTCGCGCCATGAATCAACCCCGCCGTTTCCGCTGGCTCCGTTACCTGCTTGGCACCTTGTTGGTGCTGGTACTGGGCGTCTTCATCGCCGCCTGGTTCCTGCTGGCAGGCAGCCGCGCGCAACTCGACGGGGAGGTGCAGATCAACGGCTTGAGCGATGCCGTGGCCATCACGCGCGATGCGCTCGGCACCACTACGCTGCAAGGCAAGAGTCGTGACGACGTCACCTATGCCATGGGCTATGTGCACGGACAGGAGCGGTTTTTCGCCATGGATCTGATGCGTCGCCTGCCCGCAGGCGAGCTGTCGGAACTGGTGGGCGCCAAGGCGCTCGATACCGACCTCAATCATCGTCGCCATCGCCTGCGCAGCGTGGCGCAGGCCGCCTATGCCGCGTTGCCGCCCGAGCAGAAGCGCACGCTGGATCTGTATGCCGCCGGCGTGAACGCCGGCCTCGCGCACCTGCACGTCAAGCCGTGGGAATACCTGCTGCTCAACGCGAAGCCGCAGGCTTGGCGCCCAGAGGACAGCTTTCTGGTGATTGCCGCGATGTATCTGGATCTCAATGGCGACGGCCGCAACGATCGCGAATTGCACATGGCCGAGCTGCGTGATGCCTTGCCCGCGCCAGTAGCCGATTTCCTGCTCTCGCCCGATCCGGATTGGGAAGCACCATTGCAGGGTGACCTCTCGCATCCGCCGGTGATTCCCGGCGCGGACGTGTTCGACCTGCGCAAAGCCGCACCGTCCACCACCGGCGACAAGACGGCTCTGACCGCCGCCTTGCTCCCCGCGCTGGATGCCGCGCGACCGGGCAGCAACAACTTCGCCGTCGCAGGCAGCCTCACCGAATCGGGCGCCGCCATCGTGGCAAACGACATGCATCTGACGCTGCGCGTGCCCAATATCTGGTACCGCGTGCGCCTGCGCTATCCCGATGCCACGGCGCCGGGCGGCCAGCGCGATGCCAACGGCGTGTCGCTGCCGGGTACGCCTGCACTGGTGGTCGGCTCGAACGGCCAGGTGGCCTGGGGCTTCACCAACAGCTACGGCGACTGGGCGGACTGGGTACGCGTGCAGCGCGATCCCAACGACGCCTCGCGCTACAAGGTGCCCGAAGGCTGGGCCGCGCTCGAAACCCACGACGAAGTCATCCACATCAAGGACGCGCCCGACCAGACGCTGAAAGTGGAAGCGACGCGCTGGGGTCCGGTCATGGGCAAGGACATCGACGGCACGCCGCTGGCGCTGGCCTGGATCGGCGATCGTCCGCGCGGCTACAACCTGGGCGTGATGCAGCTGGAGCACGTCGACAGTGCGCATGCCGCGCTCGATCTCGCCCCCGGCATGGGCATGCCGCCGCAGAACCTGCTGGTGGGCGACAGTGCCGGCCATATCGGCTGGACCGTCACCGGCACCTGCATTCCGCTGCGCAAGGGCTACGACGCGCAGCTGCCCGCCGACTGGTCGACCGCCGATACGGGCTGGCTGGGATGTGCCGAGGCCTCGCAGTATCCGCGCGTTGAAGATCCCGCCGATGGCCGTTTGTGGACGGCCAACAACCGCACCGTCGACGGCGCCGAACTCGAACTGCTCGGCAACGGCGGCCACGACCTGGGCGCGCGTGCGCAGCAGATCCGCGACGACCTGCGTGCGCGCAACAGCTTCACCCCGGGCAATATGCTCGATGTGCAACTGGACAACCGCGCCGTGCTGCTCACGCGCTGGCAGCGCCTGCTGCAGGACACGCTGGCGGGCACGCATGACCCCGGGCTGGAACAGCTGCGCCAGCTCACGGCCAGCTGGGCGGGCCGCGCCGCGACGGACAGCGTCGACTATCGCCTGGTGCGCGCGTTCCGCGACAAGGTGAAGGAAAAAGTGCTGGCGCCGTTCGTCGCCCAGGTGAAGGCCAGGCACGAGGACTTCGCCTGGCCCGGTCTGGTCGACACCGAGGCAGCCGTGTGGACCCTGCTGCGCGACCGTCCCGCCAACCTGCTCGATCCGGCCTACGACAACTGGAACGCCCTGCTCAACGCCGCTGCGCACGACGTGGCCGACGAGCTTGGCAAGCAGCCCGGCGGCCTGGCGGCGCGCACCTGGGGCGAATACAACCGAACGGCCATCCGCCATCCGCTGTCGCGCGCCCTGCCCGACTTCCTCGGCCGCTACCTGGACATGCCCGACGAGCCCGTGGCTGGCGATCACAATATGCCGCGGGTCGTCTCGCCCGGCTTTGGCGCCTCCGAGCGTCTCGATGCCATGCCCGGCCATGAAGCGCAGAGCATCCTCCACATGCCCGGCGGCCAGAGCGACAACCCGCTGTCGCCGTATCACGGTGCAGGCGAGGAGGATTGGGTCAACGGTCGGCCGACACCGTTGCTGCCGGGGCCTGACCAGCACACGCTGACACTGGTGCCCACCAAGTCTTAAACGCGAAAAAGCCGCCTCAGGGCGGCTTTTTCAATGCGCCATGCTGGAAGCCAGCGTCAACGCAAGAGGCGTGCGCAAATCGCCTCGTAAAGCGACGGCAGCTTCTCCAGATCAGCCACCGACACGCATTCGTCCACCTTGTGAATGGTGGCGTTCACCGGCCCCAGCTCCACTACTTCGGCGCCCAGCGGCGCAATGAAGCGGCCATCGGAGGTACCGCCGCCTGTGCTCTCTTCCGGTGCGATGCCGCACAACTCACGGCATACCGAAATCACCGCATCGCGCACCGCGCCGCCCGGCGGCGTGAGAAACGGTTCGCCCGACAGCGACCATTCGATCTGCCAATCCACGCCGTGCTTGTCGAGGATGGCTTCGGTGCGCGTGCGCAGATCCGCGGCGCGACTGGCTGTGCTGTAGCGGAAGTTGATCAAGGCCGTGAGCGTGCCGGGGATCACGTTGTTGGCGCCCGTACCCGCATTGAGGTTGGATACCTGGAACGAAGTAGGTGGGAAGTCCCGGTTGCCTTCGTCCCAACGCTCCGCCGCCAGTGCTGCCAGTGCGGGAGCAAACGCATGGATGGGATTGCGCGCCTTCTCCGGGTAAGCCACATGCCCCTGGATGCCACACACGACCAGCGTGCCGGAAAGCGAACCGCGGCGCCCCACGCGTATCAGGTCGCCGAGCTGCTCTTTCGACGACGGCTCACCCACCACGCACCAGTCGACGCGCTCGCCCGTGGCACGAAAATGCTCGGCCACGCGACGCACGCCGTCGAGATTGGTCGGCCCTTCCTCGTCGCTGGTCAACAGCAAACCAACTCGACCGCTGTGAGCGGGATGCGAGGCCACGAAGGCTTCCAGCGCCACCACCATCGCCGCCACCGAACCTTTCATATCCGCCGCGCCACGGCCGTATAGAAGGCCATCGCGTATCGCCGGCTCAAACGGATCGCTCGCCCATCCCTCGACCGGCCCGGTAGGCACCACATCGGTGTGGCCCAGGAACATCAGCAGCGGACCGCCCTTGCCATGCGTAGCCCACAGATTGTCGACTTCGCCAAAGCGCAGGTGCTGCACCTGGAAGCCTGCAGCCTCCAGGCGTTCGCCGATCACTGCCTGGCAGCCGGCATCGTGCGGCGTCACCGAAGGGCGGCGGATGAGATCAACGGCTAAATCGAGAACCTTGGACATGCTTTGCCTCAAATCATGCAAACCGTGAGCTACTGTGCCAATTAGCCCGCCAACACCGTTCCCAAGGCATGACCTACCACATAGGTGATGCCGGCGGCCGCCAACGTGATACCAAACTGCCTGGCAATGGAAAACACCATGCTCCGCCCGGTGAACAGCGCCGTGCCCATGCCGATCAGCACCAGCCCCACGATGGTCGAGGCGATGCTGGCGACGAAGGCCGTATGGTCTTTCAGAAACAGGTAGGGTGCCACCGGAAACAGCGCACCCAGGGCGAACAGGCAGAACGAGGAAATGGCTGCGCCGTATGCCGAGCCACCCAGTTCGTCCGGATCGATGCCGAGGTCTTCGCGCACCAGAGTATCGAGCGCATTGCGCGGACGCTCGGCGATCTGTTCGGCCAATTCGTCGGCCGTTTTCGCGTCCATGCCCTTCTGGCGATAGATGCTGGCGAGGCTGCGCTTGCCGTCTTCCGGCGATACGGCGAGACGCTCGGCGCGCGCCGCGATCTGCGCCTGATAGAACTCGCGCGAACTGTTGACCGACAGCCATTCGCCCAGCGCCATCGAGCATGCACCGGCCACCAGCCCGGCGAAACCGGCGAGCAGGATCGCGTGGTTGCCGGCGGCTGCGCCCGCCATGCCCATCACCAGACTGCCGTTGGAAACGAGTCCATCGTTCGCGCCCAGCACGGCCGCGCGCAAAGTGTTTCCGCTTTGCGTGCGATGACGGCCGCTGCGCATCGACGGTGTGTGTGGCTCAAGGAAATGGTCGCGGTGTCCTTCGCGGTCGACCGGAGTCGGCAGGTGATCGGCGTGTTCGAGCCGTACCACCGTGGGCATCACAAACTCGGTGCCGAAGCGTCGCGCAAACCAGGTCAGCACCTTGACGCGAACGCCGAGCCGCACCGGCGGCACTTCGACGCCCATGTGTTTGAGCTGTTCTTCCCAAAACGTTGCGTTGGCTCGTTCGCCGTCGGCAATCCGCCGATAGGCCCGCCGCAGACGCTGGTCGGAGGCTAGCTCGGACAGATGCTCATACAGCGCCGCATTGTCACGCTCGATCCGAAGATTGCTGCGGTAGTGCCGTGCGCGACGGGCTGTCATGCCGCCTCCATGTGACTCATTCGTCGAGCTCGCCATCGCGCTGCCCCAGATAGACCAGCGCCACCAGCAACACCGCCACGAAGCGGAACGCGCTCTCCAGTCCATTCCACTGCGTGGACATCCACATGCCGAACCATTCGCCGCCCACGGCGATGAAGCCGCCCAGCCACAACATGATGCCGATGGTGAGGCCGAGCACACTCATACGCTTGGCGCGATGGAATACCACAGCCGGCGCCGCGCGCGTACGCCACAGCCGCCACACGCCCAGCCAGCACAGCACGGCGGCCAGCGTTTCCGTGGCGATGATCAGGCCGTAGGCAAGGTGCTGCAGCAGCGGCGAGGTGATGGCGCGGTAATGGATGCCCGCGCCTGGGAAGATCGTGTCCATCGCCAGCACGTGCTGCACGAACGGCCAATTGCTCCCGTAGTCGGTGAGGTTGCCGAACGCCACCAGGCTGAGCCAGGGCGCGATGGCGGCGAGCAGCAGGATCCGTGACAGGCGCACCACCATGGCGATCGCGACCTCAGCGCCCGAACAGTTTCTTGAAGCCGTTGTCGGTGAAGCCCAGGCTGACCGAACCGTCTTCCTGCAGCACCACCGGACGGCGCACAAGCGCGGGATATTCCTTGAGCAGCAGCGTCCACTCCGGATCGCTGCCCGGATTCTTGCGCTGCGGCAGCAGCGTGCGCCAGGTGGTGGACGACTTGTTCACCAGTTTCTCCCAGCCGCCGAGCTGCTGCGCCCAGCTTTTGAGCGTGGCCGCCGGCACCGGATGGGCGCGGTAATCGACGAAGGTGTATGCCACCTCGAAGCGATCGAGCCAGTTGCGCGCCTTGCGGCAGGTATCGCAGGTGCTCAGGCCATACAGGGTCACGCTCATTCGGCGCTCCGCAGCAGCTCGTTGATGCCGGTCTTGCTGCGCGTCTTCTCGTCCACCTGCTTGACGATGATGGCGGCGTACAAGCTGTGCGAACCATCCTTCGCCGGCAGGCTGCCTGCCACCACCACGCTGCCGGCCGGCACGCGGCCGTAGCTCACTTCACCGGTGGCGCGGTTGTAGATGCGCGTGGACTGGCCGAGGAACACGCCCATGCCGATCACGCTGCCCTTCTCCACGATCACGCCTTCGACCACTTCCGAACGCGCACCAATGAAGCAGTTGTCTTCGATGATGGTCGGGTTGGCCTGCAGTGGTTCCAGCACGCCACCGATGCCCACGCCGCCGGATAGATGCACGCCGGCGCCAATCTGCGCACACGAACCGACCGTGGCCCAGGTGTCGACCATGCTGCCGGCGCCGACATAGGCGCCGATATTCACGTAGCTGGGCATCAGCACGGCGTCCTTCGCCACATGCGCGCCACGGCGCACCAATGCGCCAGGCACGACGCGCGCACCCAGCCCTTCCAGCTCCTGATCGTTGCCATGGGCAAAGCGCAGCGGCACCTTGTCGAACGCCATGGCCGGGCCACCATCGACCACACGATTGCCGTTGATGCGGAAATACAGCAGCACGCCTTTCTTGATCCACTGATTGACCGTCCAGCCGCCATGGCCATCGGGCTCGGCGACGCGGCGCTCGCCCGCTTCCAGCAGGTCGATGACCTGCTCCACGGCGGGACGCAGATGGGTGTCGATCTCGGCCTGGGTCAGTTCGTTGCGGCGTTCGAAGGCGTCGTTGATCAGGGTTTCAATAGGTTGCATGGCAGTCACGGCAAAGGGGTCGGGAGTGAGCGGCAACGCAAGGTGCCGCAAGGGACAAGCGATTCTGACAAGAAAAGGCGTGCGCCGCGAGTCGATGCCACGTCGCCGCCTCAGGCGCGTTTTTCCTTGGCGGGCCCCAGCCGTTCGAGCAAGGCATGCAGCAATCGATCCTGCAACTCGATGCTCAAGGGCGCGTCGTGACGGTCGGTGATAAGGAAAAAATCCTCCACGCGCTCGCCGAAGGTGGCAATGCGCGCGTCGTGCACGCGCACACCGGCATCCATCATGCCCTGCGCCACCGCCGCGAGCAGGCCGGGGCGATCGCTGCACACCAGGGCCAGGCGTGTGCGGCCGTTGACGGTGCTGAAGGCAATCTTCGGCGCCGCCTGGAAATGCTTCAGGTGCCGCGACATGCTGCGGCGCGACGGCTGGTGCACATGACCCGGCTGCGACAAGGCGCGATGCAGGCGCTGCTTGAGCTCGTCGGCACGCTCCGGCGTGGCCGGCTGCTGCGTATCCGCTTCGAGCAACAGGAAGGTATCCAGCGCCATGCCGGTGGGCGAGCTGAGAATGCGCGCCTCCATCACGGATAGATGCAGGCGATCGAGCATGGCCGTGACGGCGGCAAACAAGCCATCGCGATCGGGTACGTAAACGAACAACTCGGTGGTGCCACGCACGGATTTCGGATGCACCTCGACCAGCGGCGTTGCGCCCTTGGCGCGCAGGATCGCCGAGGTCTGCCAGGCAATCTGTTCGGGCCGGTGGCGCAGGAAACTCGATTCCGGAAAGCCGCGCCACACGCGCTGGCACGCGTCGGCCGTAAAGCCTTCCTGCTCCAGCAGCGCCAAGGCCTGCTCGCTGCAGTGGCGTACGCGCGCGGCGGCATCGGAGGGCAATTCGTCCTCGCTGCGCAGCACGTAGCGCGTGGACGTATAGAGGTCCGCCAGCAGGCGATCCTTCCAGCCGTTCCACAATTTGGGACTGGTGCCGATGATGTCGGCGATGGTCAGCAGGTAGAGGTAATCCAGCCGTTCGGGCGTGTCGACGGTCTCGGCGAAACGCTGCACGACATCGGGATCGGTGATGTCCTGCCGCTGCGCCGTCGTGCTCATCAGCAGATGCCAGCGCACCAGCCATGCAATCAGCTGCGTATCGTCCTCCGGCAAACCCAGTCGTCGACCAAAGGCCAGCGCTTCCTCTTCGCCAAGCACCGAATGATCGCCACCGCGCCCCTTGGCGATGTCGTGAAACAGCCCTGCAAGCAGCATCAGTTCCGGCTTGGGCAAACCCGGCCAGATCTTGCAGGCGATGGGAAAATCGTTCGCCGCATCCGCGTCGGCAAAGCGCGCCATATTGCGCAGCACGCGCAGCGTGTGTTCGTCGACGGTGTAGACGTGGAACAGGTCGTACTGCATGCGGCCAAAGACTTTGCCAAAGGCCGGAAGAATCGCCGCCAGCAGACCATGGCGATTCATCCGCCACATCGCCTCGACCGCCGGCGCACCCAGGCGCAGCAGGCGCAGGAACGCTGCCAGCACCTCCGGATCGTCGGCGAGCTCGCGATCCAGCGCGGCCGATGCCTGATGCATGCGGCGCATGGTGTCGGCGGTGAAGCCGGTGATGCCCGGCTCGCCCAATCGCGCGATGAATGCATCGACCAGCGCTGCCGGCCGACGCATGAACAGGTCCGGATCGCGCACGGCAAGTCGCTTGCCGTAGCGCACGAAATCCTCGCCTACCGGTTGCGGTGGCGCGAGCGGCTCGAGCATTTCTTCGAAGCGCTCGGCGATCTGCACGCCCAGCCGCTCCACCTGACTGGCGGCGCGGTAGTAGCCCTGCATGAACTGTTCAACGCCGAGGTTCTTCTCGTGCTCGTCCTGGAAACCCAGCCGCGCCGCCAAGGCACGCTGATAGTCGAACAGCAGGCGTTCCTCGGCGCGCCCCGCTTCCAGATGCAGGGCGTAGCGATAGCGACGCAGCGTGGCCTCGGATTGTTCCAGCGTGTCTTTTTCAGCGGGATCGAGCAGGCCTTCTTCAACCATGTCGTCGAAGTCGTCCGCATGCGCAAGACGACGACCCAGCCAGCGCAACGCATCGAGCGTGCGCAAGCCACCGGGGCCATCCTTCAGATTGGGTTCCAGGTTGTACGCCGTGTCGTTGTAGCGCGCGTGGCGTGCATCGCGCTCGGCCAGGCGCACCGCGAGATACTCGGCCGGCGGCCACAAGGCAGGATCGTTGACGATCGCCTTGAGCCCTTCCTCCATCGAGGGATCACCGACCAGCCGGCGCGCATCGAGCAGGCTGGTGAACACGCTGGCGTCTTGCCGGGCAAGTACGCGGCATTGCGGCAGATCGCGCACCGCGTGACCTACTTTCAGGCCGATGTCCCACAGGGTAGCGAAGCACTGCTCCAGCGCGCGCAGTCGTGCCGGTTCGGACGGCCCGACCAGCGCCAGCAGATCGACGTCCGAATGCGGAAACAGCAAGCCGCGGCCAAACCCGCCAACCGCAAACAACGCAGCATCGCTCACGTCGCCGAGGCAGGCCGACCACACATGCACCACGATCCGCTGCACCGACTCCCCGCGCCGCTGGGCCAGCGCCGCCGCATCCGCACCATCGCGAAACGCCGTCGCCAGCGCGCGATCCACATCACCCAGCAGCTGCCGCAGCGCCCGCCGCGCATCCGCCGACACACCCGAACGCGGCACCGCCGCAGGCAGGCGTGGCAAAGGAGGCAACACGATCGGAGCGACAGGCATGGAAAGGGACGCATGTGGCGATGCAGCAAGTCTGCCACGCATGGGGGTGGAGCGCAGGGCAAATTGTGGTCAAGACCAGAAAATATCGGCAAAAGCCCAAGCCTGATAAACGGCTTCGATTGCAACGCCGCCACGAGCCCCCCTCACCCCAGAGCTCTCCCCAAAAGGGAGAGGGAGAAAAAACTGTGGGAGCGCACCCTGTGCGCGACAAGCCTACGGAGCGGCACACCGCAGCGTGACGGTCGCGCACAGGGTGCGCTCCCACAGACAACCGCCAGGCCCGGTATCCAGTTCGCAATGTGCGGGGCTAAAGCCGATGCGCAGCGAGGCCCCGCCTTAAGTCCTCAGCGATTCGGGCGCGTTGCGCAGCGCTTTGCAGTACCCGCTGTGTACCCTCGGAGGTTGTCCCACAACGACGCGCCTCGAGCGTTCGGGCTTATCGCAACACGATGCTTCGGGCGTTATCAGGCCATTTTCTTTGGGTTACTTTCGACGCGAAGCTAGTCCCGTGGGATCTTTTGGGCCAGCAAAAGAAAAGTGACTCGAGCGGCGGCAGCCGATCGAAACGCCCGCCGCGTCCCACAGGGACTAGCTTCGCGTCGTAGGCGGCACGTTGGCGGAGAGGCGACAACCAAATACCGAGGCTCTGGATCCCGGCCTGCGCCGGGATGACGATCAAAAAGGATGAGCCAAAAAGAAAGGCCGCCGCAGCGACCTTCCCTCAACCATCAAAAATCCAACAACCTCAAGCCGCATCCGGCCAAGGCGTCAAAATCTCAAACCCATCATCCGTCACCGCAATCGTGTGCTCCCACTGCGCCGACAACGAGTGATCCTTGGTCACCACCGTCCAGCCATCCGGCAGCTGCTTGGTCTGCGGCTTGCCCGCATTGATCATCGGCTCGACCGTGAAGGTCATGCCCTTCTTCAGCTCCAGGCCCGTGCTCGGACGCCCGTAATGCAGGATCTGCGGCTCATCGTGATAGACCTTGCCGATGCCGTGCCCGCAGTACTCGCGCACCACCGAGAAACCGGCCGCTTCCGCGTGCTTCTGGATCGCCGCGCCGATGTCGCCCAGCGTCGCGCCCGGGCGCACCGCCTGGATGCCGTGCATCATCGCTTCATAAGTGGTGTCCACCAGGCGCTTGGCCAGCACCGACGGGGTGCCGACGAAATACATGCGGCTGGTATCGCCATGCCAGCCGTCCTTGATGACGGTGACATCGAGATTGATGATGTCGCCGTCCTTGAGGACTTTGCCCGGCGTCGGAATGCCGTGGCAGATCACATGGTTGACCGAGGTGCACAACGTCTTGGGAAAGCCGTTGTAGCCCACGTTGGCCGGGATCGCCTTCTGCACATTGACGATGTGCTCGTAGGCCAGCCGATCGAGGTCTTCGGTGGTCACGCCGGGCTTTACATGCTCCTTGAGCATGGCAAGCACTTCGGCGGCCAGCTTGCCGGCCTCGCGCATGGCCTGGATGTCTTCGGGGGTTTTAAGGGTGACTGCCATAGTTCTACTCACATGGCGGCAAACCTGCTGAAAATCCAGCGACTTGCCGCATCGCCGGCGCACCGGCTACAATTTCGAAGTTTTGCTGACCCGACGCGTCCCTTTCCATGGGTCCAGACGGTCGTCGCAGAGCGAGGGAGATTGTAACCGCCTTGCGGTGCAACCCCCACAAGTCCTTGATCGGACACTTAAACGCCACACACGCATCGGCACCGTCTTCGGGGTGCCTTGGTCAGCCTACCCAATCATAACGGGCTGCCGGGGTCGAAGTCGGGGATGCGTGGAGGTCCCAACCCCCCGGGTCAATCGCCTTTCAGGGCCGACCCAACAATTTGGAGTTACACCATGGCTCAAGTCACCATGCGCCAAATGCTCGAAGCTGGCGTGCATTTCGGTCACCAGACCCGTTACTGGAACCCGAAGATGGCTCCGTACATCTTTGGCGCCCGCGGCAAGATCCACATCATCAACCTCGAGAAGACGCTCCCGCTCTTCACCGACGCGATGAATTTCCTGTCGGCCATCGCCCAGAAGCGTGGCACCGTCCTGTTCGTCGGCACCAAGCGTTCGGCCCGTGAGCCGTTGGCTGAAGAAGCCGCGCGCGCCGGTATGCCGTTCGTGACCGCCCGCTGGCTCGGCGGCATGCTGACCAACTTCCGCACCGTGAAGCAGTCGGTTGCCCGCCTGAAGGAACTGGAAGCCGCTGAAACCGACGGCAGCTTCGAGAAGCTGGTCAAGCACGAAGTGCTGGCCCGCCGCCGCGAGCGCGACAAGCTGCAGAATTCGCTGGGCGGCATCAAGGACATGAACCGTCTGCCCGACGCGCTGTTCATCATCGACATCGGTCACGAAGACATCGCCGTGCAGGAAGCCAAGAAGCTTGGCATCCCGGTGATCGCCGTGGTCGACACCAACTACAACCCGGAACTGGTCGATTACGCCATCCCGGGTAACGACGACGCCATCCGCGCCATCCAGCTGTACGCCCGTGCCGCTGCCGACTCGATCCTGGAAGGCAAGGCCGCTGCGCCGGCTGCCGCCCAGGGCGACGCCAACGAGTTCGTTGAGCTGGACGAAGAAGGCAACCCGGTGGCCAAGGACGAGCGCAAGGCTGCCCCGCGCCGTGACGACCGCAACAACCGTGGTCCGGCCAAGAAGGGCGCTGGCGCGCCGCGTCGTGACGGTGGCCGTGGTGGCCGCGGTCGCGCCGACGAGCCGTCGTCGGACGGCGAGTAAGCCTTCCCTGCCCCGGCCCGCAAGGGTCGGGGCGCATCAAAGCTTTTGAGGAACCCAGATGACCGCCATTTCCGCAAAACTGGTTAGCGAACTGCGCGAGCGCTCCGGCGCCGGCATGATGGATTGCAAAAAGGCGCTGGTCGAGAACAACGGCGACATCGACGCCGCTGTGGAATACCTGCGCAAGACCGGCCTGGCCAAGGCCGACAAGAAGGCTGACCGCGTCGCCGCCGAAGGCCGCATCGCGACCGCCCAGGGCAACGGCAACGCCGTGCTGGTCGAAGTGAACAGCGAAACCGATTTCGTCGCCAAGGCGCCGAATTTCGTGCAGTTCACCAACGAAGTGGCCGAAGCCGTGCTGGCCTCGGGCGCTGCCGACATCGACGCCGCCAAGGCTGCCGCCTTCCCGGGCGCCGACAGCGTCGAAGCTGCCGCCAAGTCCCAGACCGCCACCATTGGCGAGAAGATCGAAGTGCGCCGTATTGCCCACGTCGCGAACGATGGCCCGCTGGCCACCTATTCGCACGGCGGCAAGATCGGCGTGATCGTGGCGCTCAAGGGCGGCTCGGAAGAGCTGGCCAAGGGCATCGCCATGCACGTGGCTGCCATGAACCCGCCGCACATCAAGCCGGAGCACGTCCCGGCCGAGTTCATCGCGAAGGAAAAGGACATCGCGCTGAGCCAGATGACCGACAAGGACAAGGCCAAGCCGGCCGACATCCTCGAGAAGATCATCTCCGGCAAGATCAACAAGATCGTGTCGGAAGTGACCCTGGTCGGCCAGCCCTACGTGCTGGACACCAATGTCACCGTCGGCGATGTCCTGAAGAAGGAAGGCGCTGACGTCGTGGCCGTGGTCCGCCTGGCCGTCGGCGAAGGCATCGAGAAGGTGCAGGAAGACTATCTGGCCGAAGTGGCCAAGGCGATGCAGGTCTAAGGCCTCCCATTGCAGGAAGTCTCGAAGAAGCCGCGGGCAACCGCGGCTTCTTTTTTTATGAAAGCCTGCCGCCGCGCCAAGCGTGCGGCGCCCCTCCCCCGCCCCCACGGTGCAGCCGGCTTTTCTTCCCCCGTCACGGCACGCAACCCTTACCCGTTCGCGTCACTGCCGTTACAATACGCGCGTTTTGCCCACACAATCCGGAGACCCCATGAGCGCACCGCTTAATTACCGCCGCATCCTGCTCAAACTCTCCGGTGAAGCCCTCATGGGCGAGGCCGACTACGGCATCGACCCGAAAGTGATCGGCCGCCTCGCCGACGAAATCATCGAAGTCCAAAGGGCAGGCATTCAGATCGGCGTAGTCATCGGTGGTGGCAACATCTTCCGCGGCGCGGGCCTGGCAGCCGCCGGCATGGACCGCGTCACCGGCGACCACATGGGCATGCTGGCCACCGTGATGAACGCACTGGCCATGCAGGACGCCATCGAGCGTCGCGGCGGCTTTGCCCGCGTGATGAGTGCGATCCAGATCCACGACGTATCCGAAGACTTCATCCGCCGCCGCGCGATCCGCCATATCGAAAAGGGCCGCATCGTCTTGTTCGCGGCCGGCACTGGCAATCCGTTCTTCACCACCGACTCGGCCGCCGCGCTGCGCGCCGTGGAAGTGGGCGCGGACCTGCTGCTGAAGGCCACCAAGGTGGATGGCGTCTACACCGCCGATCCGGCTCGACACAAGGACGCCACGCGCTACGACACGCTCACCTACGACCAGGTGATCGAGGGCAAGCTGGCCGTGATGGATACCGCCGCCATTGCGCTGTGCCGCGACCACGGCATGCCGCTGCGCATCTACGACATGACAGTGCCCGGCAACCTCATGCGCATCATGCAGGGCGAGGCGATCGGCACGCTGGTGTCAGACGACTGAGGAATTGAGTGAGGAGCTGGGGGTGAGTCGCGGGGACGCTGCTCACCCCACATCCCTGACAACCATCCCTCACCCCGAGCCGTCGCCACGACCCACTCCCCCGCCCCGCCCTCATGGGCCCCTGCTATACTCGCGGGCTTGCACGGTTTGAGGGGTTTCCCATGCTTAACGACATCAAGAACGATGCCCAGACCCGCATGGGCAAGAGCATCGACTCGCTCAAGCACAACCTGATGCGCCTGCGCACGGGTCGCGCGAGCACCGCCCTGGTCGACGGCATCAAGGTGCCGTACTACGGCTCGGACATGCCGCTGAACCAGGTGGCCACGGTGGCGCTGGGCGATTCGCGCTCCATCATCATCACCCCGTTCGAAAAGACCCTGGTCGGCCCGATCGAAAAAGCCATCATGGCCTCGGACGTCGGCATCACGCCGAACACCTCGGGCCTCACCATCCGCCTCAACATGCCGCCGCTCACCGAAGAGCGCCGCCGCGAACTGGCCAAGCACGTGGCGCATGAAGGCGAGGACGCCAAGATCGCCATCCGCAACGTGCGTCGCGACGCCATGCAGCAGGTCAAGGATCTGCTCAAGGAAAAGCTGATCACGGAAGACGACGAGCGCAAGGCCGAGGACGAAATCCAGAAGCTGACCGATCGCTTCGTCAAAGACGTCGACGGCGTCGTCAAGAACAAGGAAGAGGAGCTGATGGCGCTCTAAGCGCCATCGCTCTGAGCGCCTGCCCATGACCAGCGCCGATCCCGCGCGGACACCGCGCCACGTTGCCATCGTGATGGATGGCAACGGTCGCTGGGCGAAGCTGCGCCACCGACCGCGCACATTCGGCCACAACGCCGGCCGCAAGGCCGTGCGCAACGTGGTCGAAAGCTGTCTGCGCCAGGGCGTCAAGGTGCTCACGCTGTTCGCGTTTTCCAGCGAGAACTGGCAGCGCCCGCAGGATGAAGTCGGCGCGCTGATGGAATTGTTCGTGCGCGCGCTGGACAAGGAAGTGGACGAACTGCACGGCAACGGCGTGCGCATTCGCTTCGTCGGTGACCTGGACAGTTTCGAAGCCGGCCTGCGCCAGCGCATGCTGGTCGCGATGGCGCGCACCGCCGGCAACGAGGCGCTGCATCTGAATATTGCCGTGAGCTACGGCGGTCGCTGGGACATCGTGCAGGCAGCGCGCAAGGCCGCCGAAGCGGTGGCACACGGCGAGCTGCGCGCCGAGGACATCAACGAAACCACGCTTGGCCAGGGCATGTGCCTGGCCGAACTGCCACCGCTGGATCTGTTTATCCGAACCGGCGGCGAATGCCGCGTCAGCAACTTTCTTTTGTGGCAGCTTGCCTACGCGGAGCTGCACTTTACCGATACCCTGTGGCCCGATTTCGACGAGGCTTGCTTGAAGAGCGCCATCGACGATTACGCACGCCGCGAACGCCGATTCGGCAAGACCGGCGACCAAGTCGCCAAACAGGCGTAAGGACATTCATGCTGCTCCAGCGCACCTTGACCGCATTGCTGCTCGCCCCGCTGGTGATCGCCCTGATCCTGCTGGCGCCGACGGGCCTGTTTGCGGCGATCGTCGCTCTCGCCTTTCTTGCCGCGATGTGGGAATGGACCCGGCTGTCGGGCCTGAAGGAAAACGCCGCACGCGCCGCCCTGCTGGTGCTCACCGCCGCGATCTTCGCGCTGTGCTGGTACGTGCGCGCCGGCATCACCTGGCCGGTGCTGATCGGCATCGGCGTGAGCTGGTGGATCGTGGTGGGCCAATGGCTGCGCCACTTCGCCTTCGGTGCCGCGCCCACGCGCGAAAACATGCTGATCAAGCTGGGCGCCGGCCTGCTGACCATCGTGCCGGCGTGGATCGCCGCCGTGACCATTCATGGCGCGGCAGACCGCGGCAACTGGTGGACCATGCTCGCGCTGCTGATCGTGTGGGCTGCCGATATCGGCGCGTATTTCAGCGGCCGCCAGTTCGGCCGTCGCAAGCTCGCTCCCACCATCAGCCCCGGCAAGACCTGGGCGGGTGTCTACGGCGCCTTCGTGGCTGGCGCCATCGTCGCCGGCGTCGGTGGTTCGCTGCTCGGCGTCAGTGGCGGCAAGCTCATTGGCCTGTTGGTGCTGTCGGTGTTCGTCGTGGTGGTCTCGATCGTGGGCGACCTTTTCGAGAGCCTGATGAAGCGCCATGCCGCCGTGAAGGATTCGGGTAACCTGTTCCCCGGTCATGGCGGCCTGCTTGATCGCCTGGACAGCGTGTTCGCCGCGATGCCGGTGTTCGCTGCCGGCATGCTTCTGCTGGGTCTATGAGTCATAGCTTGCGCAAGGTGGCGGTACTGGGTGCGACCGGCTCGATCGGTGGCAGCACGCTGGATGTGATTGCCCGCCATCCCGACCGCTTTCGCGCCACCGTGCTGGCGGCGCACAGCAATGTCGCTGCGCTGGCCGAGCTGTGCGTCCGCTTCCAGCCCGAACTTGCCGTCATCGCCGATCCGACGCTCGAAGCCGAGCTGGTTCGCCGCCTAACCGCGGCTGGCGTGCGCTGTGACGTTGCCAGCGGCCATGACGCTGTTACCCAGGCTGTCTCGGGCGACCTGTGCGACACCGTGGTGGCGGCCATCGTCGGCGCCGCCGGACTGGACTCCACGCTCGCCGCCGCACGTAGCGGCAAGCGCCTGCTGCTGGCCAACAAGGAATCCATCGTGATGGCCGGCGCGCTGCTGCTGGACGCGCTAGCGGTCGGCGGCGGCGAGTTGATTCCGGTCGATTCGGAACACAACGCCATCTTCCAGTGCCTGCCGGGCGGCCGTCCCAACCTGGCCGCCAGCGGCGTGCGCCGTCTCATCTTGACTGCCTCCGGCGGCCCGTTCCGTGGCCGTACGCGCGCCGAACTTGCAGGGGTCACCCCGGAGCAGGCCTGCAAGCACCCCAACTGGGTGATGGGACGCAAGATTTCGGTGGATTCGGCCACCCTGATGAACAAGGGCCTGGAAGTCATCGAGGCGCACCATTTGTTTGGCGCCGCCCCGGACGTGATCGACGTGCTGGTGCACCCGCAGAGCCTGGTGCATTCGATGGTCGAATACGTCGACGGTTCGGTGCTGGCCCAACTGGGCAATCCGGACATGCGTACGGCGATCGCCCATGCGCTGGCGTGGCCGGCGCGCATCGAAGCGGGTGTGGCGCCGCTGGACCTGGCCGCCTGCGCTCCGCTGACGTTCCAGCAGCCTGATCTGGCCACGTTCCGCTGCCTTGCGCTGGCCTTCCAGGCGCTGCGGGCGGGCGGCGATGCCACGGCCATTCTCAACGCCGCCAACGAGGTTGCCGTCGAGGCTTTCCTGGCCGGCGGGCTGCCCTTCCTGGGCATCGCCGATCTCGTTGAGAGCGTGCTTACGGAACTGCCGGCGCAAGCTGTGGTCGATGTCCAGACCCTGAATGAACGCGACCGCACGGCCCGCGAGGCCGCCCGCCGCATCCTTCGCAACGCTTGCTGACAAGCCTGATAAGCTCTCACCGATGAATAGTGTATTTGGCTCAGTGTTTTGGTTACTCGTCACGCTAGGCGTGCTGGTGACCTTTCACGAATTTGGACACTACTGGGTAGCACGGCGTTGCGGCGTCAAGGTGCTGCGTTTTTCCGTGGGCTTCGGCAAGGCGATCTGGAAGCGCATCGGCAAGGACGGCACCGAGTACCAGGTTGCCATGATCCCCCTGGGCGGCTACGTGAAGATGCTGGACGCCCGCGAAGGCGAGGTCGATCCCGCCCTCGCCGGCCAGGAATTCACCGCCAAGCCGGTATGGCAGCGCATTGCGATTGTCGCCGCCGGCCCCGCCTTCAATCTCATCTTCACCCTGTTTGCGTTCTGGCTGATGTTCCTGGTGGGCAAGCCGGACGTTGCGCCGGTCGTCGACGCTGCGCCCAAGAGCATGGCCGCCGACGCCGGTGTGCGCACCGGTGACCGCATCCTGAGTGTGGGTGGCCACGTGGTGGCCACCTGGAGCGACTCCATGGATGTCGTCGCCAACGCCATGCTCGGCCGCGATCCGCTGCCCATGGAAGTTCGCGGCACCGACGGCAGCACGCGCAACCTCACGTTGCCGCTGAACCAGCTGCCGGCCGGTCAGGACATCGGGCAATACCTGGACCAGCTCGGCCTCAAGCTGGCTCCTTCGCCAGCTCTCGTTGGCATCGTGCTTCCGGGTAAGCCTGCCTCGGTGGGCGGCATGCAGGGCGGCGACCGCGTCACCAGCCTCAACGGCACCGCCGTGGACAGCTACGAGCAATTCCAGCGACTGGTGCCGGAGCAGGCGGCCAAGTCGCCGACCCTGGCCATCGTGGTGGAGCGCAACGGCAAGACCATTCCGCTGTCCGTCACGGCCCGCATGGAGTCGCTGGAAGGTCAGCCGACCAACTGGGTGATCGGCGTGCAGTTCGCCCAGCGCGAACCGGCCGTACTTCGCTATGGCCCGCTGAAGGCCGTCGGTGCGTCGCTGGAAACCACCTGGAACAGCGCCGCCTCCACCTTCAACATGATCGGCAAGATGCTGACCGGACAGGCATCCACCAAGAACCTTTCCGGCGTCATCGGCATCGCCCAGGTGGCCAACGCCTCGGCGAGCATGGGGATCGGCTGGTTCTTCAGCTTCCTGGCCATGGTGTCGCTAAGTCTTGCGATCCTCAACCTGATGCCGATACCGGTCTTGGACGGTGGTTGGCTGCTGTATTACCTTATTGAGTTGGTCAAAGGCAGTCCCGTCAGCGAACGTGCGATGATGGCAGGTCAGTATGTCGGCCTGGTCATGTTGTTCACGTTAATGGGATTGGCTTTCTACAACGACATCCATCGCTTCCTGCCCTCGTGACGCGCACCGGCTTTGCCGAAAGTCGCGCGACGTCCGACGGACAGCCGTATCTGCAGCGTGCGCGATCACGCGCTTGCTACGGAAACATGGCGGTGGTTTACCCGGTGCATCTGGGGAAGATGCAAGCACCCTTTCAAGGCTGGGCTTGTCCTGGCTTCACGTATTGATCGGGGCGGCCCTAAAAAGCCGTCCTATCGGAATAAACCAACGGAATCGACGATGAAGCGTATCGCCGCCCTGATCCTGCTTGCCTCACTGTCCGCCAATGTCCTCGCTTTCGAGCCCTTCGTCGTTTCCGATATCCGCATCGATGGCCTCAGCCGCATTTCCGCTGGCACGGTACTCAACTACCTGCCGGTCAACCGCGGCGACCGCCTGACCAACGATGGCGCCCAGCGCGCCATCCGTGCGCTTTATCAGACCAAGTTCTTCAGCGATGTCGAAATCGATCGCGAAGGCGACATCATGGTCATCAAGGTGGTCGAGCGTCCCTCGATCGCCAAGCTCACCCTGCGCGGCAACAAGGACATCAAAGAAGAGGATCTGCGCAAGGGCCTGAAGGAAATCGGCCTGTCCGAAGGTGAGACCTTCGACCGCCTGTCGCTCGATCGCGTGCAGCAGGAACTGGTTCGCCAGTACTACAACCGCGGCAAGTACAACGTGTCGGTCGATCCGCACGTGACCAACCTCGATCGCAACCGCGTGGCCGTCGACATTGAAATTCGCGAAGGCAAGGTCGCGAAGATCAAGGAAATCAACATCGTCGGCAACAAGGCGTTCACCGACAAGGAAATCCGCAAGGGTTTCGAGTCGAGCACGTCCAACATGCTGTCGTGGTATTCGAAGGACGACCAGTACTCGCGCGAAAAGCTTTCCGGCGACCTGGAAAAGCTGCAGTCCTACTACATGGACCGCGGCTACGCCGACTTTGGCGTCGACTCCACGCAGGTGACGATTGCGCCGGACAAGCGCTCGATGTACATCGCCGCCAGCGTCAAGGAAGGCGATATCTACACCATCTCCGACGTGCATCTGCTTGGTGAGCTGGTCCTCCCCGAGGACTCGCTGCATCAGCTGGTGTATGTGCACAAGGGCGACACCTTCAATCGCAAGGCGATCGAAGCGAGCACCAACGCGATCAAGACCATCCTGGCCAGCATCGGTTATGCGTTCGCCAAGGTGACGCCGGTGCCGAAGCTGGACAAGGACAAGCGTACCGTCGACCTCACGCTCTACATCGAGCCGGGCAAGCGCGTGTACGTGCGCCGCGTGATCTTCCAGGGCAACACCCGCACGGAAGACGACGTGATGCGCCGCGAAATGCGCCAGCTGGAAGGCAGCTGGTTCTCGCAACCGGCGATCGACCGCTCCAAGATCCGCCTGCAGCGCCTGGGCTATTTCAAGACGGTCAACATCGACAAGGCGCTGGTGCCGGGCACCGAAGACCAGGTCGACCTGACCGTGAAGGTGGAAGAACAGTCCGCCGGCAGCCTGATGTTCGGCGTGGGCTATTCGCAGTACTCGGGCATCATCCTGTCCGCGTCGGTGTCGCAGAACAACTTCATGGGCACCGGTGACAGCTTCACCGTGGGCGCATCGCGCAGCGACTACTCCACCAGCATCAACGCCAGCTACTTCAACCCCTACCTCACCGATAGCGGCGTGGGTATCGGCTATAACGCCGGTTACACCAAGAGCAACTACGGCGACACCAACAGCGACTTCGTCAACTACGAAAGTTCGATGAAGTCGTTCTCCAGCTTCCTGAGCTTCCCGATTTCCGAAACGGACAACATCCGCGCGGGTCTGGGCCTCAGCAGCAACAAGATCAACCTCAGCTACCAGTACCTGACCGTCGACGAGAACGGCAACACCGTCACGCAGACGGCCAACTACTCGCCGCAGGTGCTGATCGACTACCAGAACGCGCTGGGCCACCAGACCATCCACACCTGGGATGCCACGCTGGGCTGGAACCACGACACGCGCAACGGTTACTGGGCGCCGACCCGCGGCGGCTTGATCTCGCTGTCGACCGATATCGCACTGCCCGGCTCCACCGTGCAGTACTACAAGATCATGGGTGAGGCGAACCATTACTGGCCGATCGGCAAGGGCTTCGTGCTCTACGTGGACGGCCAGGTCGGTTACGGCAAGACCTACGGCCAGACCTTCGACAACGATGGCGGCACCACCTACACGGCCGGCGAGAAGATCACCTTCCCGTTCTGGGAGAACTTCTACTCCGGCGGTGTGCGCGACGTTCGTGGCTTCCAGGACAACACGCTGGGTCCGCGCGTCTGCGTGGGCACCGTGACCGATCCGGCCACGGGCAAGCAGGTGCCGATCACCCCGCTGCCGAACGGCACCTGCCAAGGCAGTGTGTACAGCTACGCACAGCCGCTGGGTGGCGCGTTCAAGGTGCTGGGCACGGCCGAGCTGTACCTGCCGCTGCCGTTCCTCAAGGACATCAACACGGCCCGCGTGTCGTGGTTCGTGGACGTCGGCAACGCCTACCAGGATTACCAGAGCTTCACGGCCAAGACGCTGCGCGTCTCCACGGGTCTCTCGCTGCACTGGCAGGCGCCGATCGGCCCGCTGATCATCAACTTCGCCGTGCCGCTGCGCACCCAGGCGGATGATGGTCACTACGAGGAGCGCATCCAGTTCACCTTCGGCAGCCAGTTCTGATCGGCTGACCGGCTCAAGGTTGAAACAGCAGAAGGCGCGGCCATGCCGCGCCTTCTTTTTTGTGGCCACCATCGCTGATGCGACGACTGCGTCGCGCCGGGCACTTTTGATGCCCCCGGCGGGGAGCCCTACAATGGCCCGATTGCAGGGAGCTGACATGAGCGTTTTTCAAACCACCGTATCCGAGCTGGCCGAGCGTTTTGGCCTGGTGTGTCACGGCGACGGCTCCCGCGTCATCGACGGCGTGGGCACCCTTGCCGGCGCCGGCCCGAGCCAGCTGAGCTTCCTCTCCAACAGCAAATACGCCTCGCAACTGACGGCTACCCGCGCCGGCGTGGTGGTGATGCGCGAAGAGAACGTGGCCGACAGCCCGGTGATCGCCCTGGTGGCGCGTGATCCCTATGTGGCCTACGCCAAGATCGCCGCCCTGTTCGAACGCCTGCCCGCCTCGCCGCAGGGCATCCATCCCACGGCCGTGGTCGCGCCCACCGCTCGCGTGGCGCCGACCGCCAGCATCGGTCCGGGCTGCGTGATCGAGGACGGCGCCGTGGTGGAAGACGGGGCGATACTCGGCCCGCATTGCATCGTCGGCCCCGAGTGCACCGTAGGCGCCCAATGTCGCCTGGTCGCCCGCGTGACCCTGGTGATCCGCGTCACCCTGGGCAAGCGCGTGCTGGTCCATCCGGGCGCGGTGATCGGTTCGGACGGCTTCGGCCTCGCCTTCGACCGCGACCACTGGATCAAGCTGCCGCAACTGGGCGGCGTGCGCATCGGCGACGACTGCGAAATCGGCGCCAACACCACCATCGACCGCGGTGCGCTGGACGACACCGTGCTCGAGGAAGACGTGCGCCTGGACAACCAGATCCAGATCGCCCACAACGTTTACATTGGCGCGCACACGGCTTTGGCTGGCTGCGCCGCCGTGGCCGGCAGCGCCAAGATCGGCCGTTACTGCATGATCGGCGGCAATGCGGGCGTGCTTGGCCATCTGGAAGTCGCCGACCGGGTTACCATTACCGCCAAGAGCCTGGTCACGCACTCCATACGCGAGCCCGGTGAATACTCCTCGGGCGTCCCACTGCAGGAAAACCGCCAATGGCGGCGCAACGCAGCCCGATTCAAGCATCTCGATGAATACGTGCGCCGCCTTTCGGCGCTGGAGAAGGACAGCAACAATGAGTGACCTGACCGTGCCCTTCCACCTTCCCGTGAACGTGGAACAAATCCAGCAGCTGCTGCCGCACCGCTATCCGTTCCTGCTGGTCGACCGCGTGATCGAGCTGGTGCCCGACAAGAGCGCCGTGGCGATCAAGAACGTGACGATCAACGAGCCGTTCTTCCAGGGCCATTTCCCGGGCCACCCGGTGATGCCGGGCGTGCTCATCGTGGAAGCCATGGCCCAGGCTGCCGGCCTGCTCACGCAGATCTCCAGCCGCCTCAAGGGCACCACGGGCAGCCCGCTGTTCTACCTGGCCAAGGTGGACAACGCGCGCTTCAACGCGCCGGTGGTACCGGGCGATCAGCTGCGCCTTGAGGTCGAACTCAAGCGCCTGCTGCGCAGCATGGGCTTGTTCGAGGCACGCACCATCGTCAACGGCAAGGAAGTGGCGAGCTGCGAACTGATGTGCGCCGCGAGGTCCGACAAATGATCCATGCCACCGCGCAGATCGATCCTTCCGCCGTCATTGGCAATGACGTGAGCATCGGCGCGTACAGCGTGATCGGCGCTGACGTGCATGTCGGCGAAGGCACGGTGATCGGTCCGCACGTGGTGATCGAAGGTCCCACGCGCATCGGACGCGAGAATCAGATCAGCCAGTTCGCCTCCCTGGGTGGCGCGCCGCAGGACAAGAAGTTCAAGGGCGAGCCGACCGAGCTGATCATCGGCGATCGCAACCTGATCCGCGAGTTCGTCACCATCAACCGCGGCACCAGCGACGGCGGCGGCGCCACGCGCATCGGCAATGACAACTGGATTCTTGCCTACGTCCACATCGCCCACGATTGCCAGATCGGCAACAACACGGTGTTCTCCAACTACTCCGCCCTCGCCGGCCACGTGGAAGTGGGCGACTGGGTGGTGATGGCCGGCTTCTCCGGCGCCCACCAGTTCTGCAAGATCGGCGCGCACGCGTTCATCGGCATGGGCTGCCTGCTGGGCTCGGACGTGCCGCCATTCGTGATGATGGCCAACGAACAACGTGGACGTCCGCGCGGCATCAACAGCGAAGGCCTCAAGCGTCGCGGTTTCGACACCACGCGCATCTCCGCCATCAAGCGCGCCTACCGCACGCTGTACATGGCCGGCCTGACGCTGGCCGACGCGCGCGAGCAGCTGAGCACGCAGGCCAACGACAGCGATGACGTGCGCGCCATGCTGGAGTTCCTTGATCGCAGCGAGCGTTCGTTGGCGCGTTGATCTGGGCTTCGCCCATATCAACCCAACGGACACGGCTCTGGCCTTGAGGGTTTGGGGACATGCTTGAAAACCAGGTGACCCGACGCGCTCCCACCATCGCCATCATCGCCGGCGAAGACTCCGGCGATCAGCTGGGCGCCGACCTGGTCGCCGCGCTGCGCCGCCGCTACCCGGAGGCGCGCTTCGTCGGCATCGGTGGCGCGCGCATGCAGGCCACCGGCTTCGACTCCTGGTACGACATCAAGGAGCTCTCGCTGTTTGGCTTCGCCGAGGTCGTCTCGCATCTGCCCAGGCTGCTGAAGCTGCGCAAGGAACTGGTGGCGCGCATCATCGCCGCACGACCCGATGTGGTGGTCGGCATCGATGCGCCCGACTTCAACCTCGGTGTCGAAAAGCGCCTGCGCGAAGCCGGCATCCGCACCGTGCACTACGTCAGCCCTTCGGTCTGGGCATGGCGCGAAAAGCGCACGGAAAAAATCGGACGCAGCGCGAATCGCGTGCTATGCCTGTTCCCGATGGAACCGGCGATCTATGCACGTCACGGCGTCGATGCGCGCTTCGTCGGCCATCCCCTGGCGGACCGTTTCGCGCTGGTCTCCGATCGCATAGGAGCCCGCGATTTTCTCGGTATTCCGCTCAGCGTTCCGGTGCTCGCCGTGCTGCCGGGCAGCCGCGGTTCCGAGATCAAACAACTTGGCAGCGCCTTCATCGAAGCGGCGCGCAAGGTCGCCGCGCAGATGCCGGGCCTGCGCATCATCGTGCCGGCCGCGAACGAACGCGTGCATGCCAGCCTGAAGCAAATCATCGGCCATGCCGACGACGAAAGCGCGCCGCAGCTGATCGACGGCCATGCGCACGAAGCGATGCTCGCCGCCGACGTGGTGATGCTCGCCTCCGGCACGGCCACGCTGGAGGCGATGCTGGCCAAGCGTCCGATGGTGGTGGGCTACCGGGTCTCGCCGGTGAGCTACCGCATTGCGCGCGCACTGAACATGCTCAAGACGGACGTCTATTCGCTGCCCAATATCCTGGCTCGCGCCAATGGCATGGGCGAGGACGTGATACTGGTGCCCGAATTGATGCAGGACGATTTCACCGCTGACAAGCTGGCCGACGCCACGCTGGCGCTGTTCCAGGACAGCGAGCGCCGTGGCGCCATTGTCGCCGCGTTCGAGCAATTGCATCTTGCCCTGCGCGGCGATCTGCAAGGCCACGCCGGCGACCTGGCGGCCGACGCGGTCGCCGAGCTGATCGAGGCGCATCGTGCCTGAAGCAAAGGCCAGGACACGTCGTGTAGCGCCAGACGCCGATGCCGTCGTGCGCTTTATCGCCGGTGTCGACGAAGCCGGCCGCGGACCGCTGGCAGGTCCGGTGGCGGTGGCGGCGGTGATCCTGGATCCCTCCAGGCCCCGCATCCGCGGCCTGGACGATTCCAAGAAACTCACGCATGCCAAACGCGAAGCGCTGTACGAGAAAATCGTCGAGCGCGCGCTGAGCTATAGCATCGTGATGGTGATGTCCGACGAGATCGACCGCATCAACATCTTCCAGGCCACCATGACGGGCATGAGCCGCGCGCTGGCGGGGCTTACGCCGAGCGCTCACGAAGCCTGGATCGACGGCAATGCACTACCGCGCGACCTGCCCTGCGCAGGACGCGCCATCATCGGCGGCGACGCGCTGGAGCCTGCCATCAGTGCAGCATCCATCCTCGCCAAGGTCACCCGCGACCGCTGGATGGTGGAACTCGATCGCCAGCATCCCGGCTATGGCTTCGCCGAGCACAAGGGTTACGGTACGCCGGCCCATCTGGCCGCGCTGCAGCGGCTGGGACCGTGCCCGCATCATCGACGCAGCTTCGCGCCGGTAAAGATCCTGGTGGATCAGGGCGTGCTGTTCTAGAACGATCCAAAGGGGAATGGACGTCCAACTCACTCCTTGTGAGTCGCGTCTGGTGATGCATCGATGAGGCCAAATAGCGGCTGTACATGCATGTCCATTGACCCACGTCATCGGCTCGCAATAGCGCTACGCTAGGCTCGAAACATGGAGCAGCGGCCCGCACGCGACAGCCATGGCGAGGCAACCTTTTTTGCCGCCGCTGCATCCGAATGGATAAGGAAGCCAAAGCCACCGCCTGCTCCCTCACCCGCTGAACGTTCCACGCGGTGCGGTGTCTCCTGTATGCAGGGATGCAGGCCCATGCGGTCTCCCCAGCCGCATGGCACTCAAGCTCCAAGCGCGCATTCGACCGCAGGAGTTGTGTCATGAGCACCACCCGCCGCCCCAACGAGCCTGACATCAGCCCCAACCTCACGCCCCACTCGCAACTCACGCTTGAAGAGATGAATGCGATCGCCGAGGCCGAATACCGTCACGTCGACTACGACCGCCATCCGCTGAGGGTGGACGGACTGGAGCACTACCTCGACCGTTACGACGCCAGCGAACGCTTTCACATCTGGTGATGCCGTCAAGGTAGGCGACGATGGAGCGCCATCGTCGCCCTGGAATGGGAAATCAGTCGCGCGCCCGCAGCAAGCTATGGCGATAGCCGTAGCCGACATAGATCAGCATGCCGAGCGCCGTCCAGCCGGCCAGCAGCATCCAGTTGCCGGCATTCATCTGCGCGAGCAGGAACAGGCAGACCGCCACGCCCAGCGGGCATACCACCGCGGCGGCAGGCACGCGGAAACCGCGCGGCAAGTCAGGACGCGTGCGACGCAGGACCAGCACGCCGACGCATACCGTGGCAAAGGCCAGCAGCGTACCCATCGAGAGCAGGTCGCCGAGCAGGCTCAGCGGGAACACCGCCGCCAGCACGCCGCCGACCAGGCCGACCAGCACGGTCGTGCGATGCGGCGTCTGGAAGCGCTCGTGCACGGCGCCGAACATGCGCGGCAACAAGCCATCGCCGGCCATGCTGTAGAGAATGCGCGCCAGGCCCAGGTGCATCACCAGGATCACCGAGGTCAGGCCGGCCACCGCGCCAACCTGCGTGAGCAGCTTGAGCCAGGCCAGCTGTGGATGTGCCGCCAGCGCCGTCGCCACCGGCTCGGCGGTGGCGAGCTGGGCAAACGGTACCAGTCCCGTCAGTACCGCCGCCACGATGATGTAGAGCACCGTGCACACGGCCAGCGAGATCAGGATGCCGGCGGGCACGTTCTGCTGCGGATTGCGCGTCTCTTGCGCCGCCGTCGCCACCGCGTCGAAGCCGATGTACGCGTAGAACACGCTGGTCGCTGCGCGGAACACGCCGCTCCAGCCGTAATGGTCGCCGCCCTGGTTGGCCGGCACATAGGGGTGCCACAGCGAGGTGTCGATGTATTGCAGGCCAAACACCACGAACAGGATCACCACCAGCACCTTGACCACCACCACCACACTGGCGAACAAGGTCGATTGCCGCGTTCCCGTGTAGAGCAAGGCCGTGATGGCGGTTACCACCAGCAGCGCCGGCAGGTTGATCCAGGCACCGGTCACCACGAAGTGACCGTCGTGAAAAGCCAGTGGCGCATTGGCCAGCACGCTGGGGACATCGATGCCCATGCTGTGCATCAGGCCCACGCCGTAACCAGACCAGCCCACCGCCACCGACGACACCGCCAGCAGGTATTCGGCCACCACGTTCCAGCCGATGAACCAGGCCAGCAACTCGCCGAAGGTGGCGTACGCATAGACATAGGCACTGCCGGAGACCGGCAGCATGGCGGCGAACTCCGCGTAGCTCAGCGCGGCCAGTGCGGCGGCGAGTCCCGCCAGTACAAACGAAAGGGTCAAGGCCGGACCGGCATGCTCAGCCGCTGCCTGCCCGGTGATCACGAAGATGCCTGCGCCGATCACCGCACCCACGCCCAGCACGATCAGATCCTTGAGGCCCAGCGTACGCCGCAGGTTGTCGCTGGCGGTCAGCGATGCCTCGATGGGTTTGGCGGTGAACAGCGATCGGATCAGTGACATCAGTGTTTCCCCGGCGAGCACCAGGCCGCCGTGCAGATGGATAAAGCGTTCGACCATGCCAGTCCCGGCCACTCCCTGCAACCGCCATAGGTCCGGCTGCGCGGCGCCATGGCTCCGGCCCGGGCCTCGGCTATGCTTCGCCCATCCAGGGGGAGATGCGATGCGACACTCGATCCGAACGACGCTGGCCGTGCTGGCGTTTGCCGTTGCGACCCTGGTCCAGGCCCGACCCGGACCCGGCGATATTCCGCCCGACTATCTCGGCCACGATCGCGACGGGCACGACGTCCTGGTGTCGGGCATGCGCGGCAAAGTCGTGATCGTTTCCTTCTGGGCCTCCTGGTGCGCCTACTGCCGCAAAGAGCTGCCCGTGCTGGCCGTGCTGCAAAAGCTCAAGGGCGCCGACGAGCTCAAGGTGATCGGCGTCAATCACGCCGACGAGTACGACAAGTTCAAGGACTTGCGCCGCCGCTGGCAGAACCTCGACGTGGTCCTGACCTACGATGCCCCCGACAACCGCATCGGCAAGCCGTACGCCATCAACGGCCTGCCCTTCATGGTCATGATCGGGCGCGACGGTCGTATTGCCCACATCTACACCGGCTACGGCGAAGATTTGTTGGACACCATCATGGCGCAAGTGGACGAATTGCTCGCCCAACCCGCGCCGGACGCGACGAAGGCAGCGGTCGCAGGCCCGGCTTCTTCCTGATCCCATGGGGAAAAGTCGTAGGGGCGGCAATGTCAATCTTGCCCCTCCCCTGCCGCACCGTTAGGCTGAACATCCATCTCGCGCGTGCGCCATGTCCGTTCGCTTCGCTCACCTCCACCTGCACAGCGAATACTCGCTGGTCGACTCGACTGTCCGCATCAAGGGACTGGTCGAAGCCTGTGTGCGTCTGGGTATCCCAGCCGTCGCGCTGACCGACGACAGCAACATGTTCGCGCTGGTGAAGTTCTACAAGGCCTGCAGCGCCGCCGGCATCAAGCCGATCGGTGGCTGCGACCTGTGGGTGAGCGCGCCGGACGATCCGCGCCCCTGGCGTCTGACGGTCGTCTGCCAGGACCGCGAGGGTTATCTCAACCTGTCCCGTCTGGTGTCGCGCGCGTGGCGCGACGGCCAGCACAGCGGTCGTGCGCTGGTGGACGCCAGCTGGCTGACTGAGGATGCGACGCGTGGCTTGATCGCCCTGCTCGGCCGAGAAAGCGAAGCCGGACGCATCGCTGTGAATCAGGGCGTGACCAACGCGGCCGCGCGCCTGCGACCGTTCGCCCAGCAAATGGCCGATCGCCTGTATCTGGAGCTGACCCGTACCGGTCGCGACGGCGAGGAAAACTGGAACGCCGCCGCCCTGGCCCTGGCCAGCGAGCTCGACCTGCCGGTGATCGCCAGCAACGACGTGCGCTTCCTCAAGGCGGACAACTTCGAATCGCACGAAGCGCGCGTCTGCATCAACCAGGGTCGCGTGCTGGCCGATCCCAAGCGCCCGCGCGACTACAGCAACCAGCAGTATCTGAAGTCGCCGGAAGAAATGGAGGCGCTGTTCGCCGACCTTCCCGAGGCACTGGAAAACACTATCGAGCTGGCCAAGCGCTGCTCGCTGGAACTGGATTTCGGCACGTACTACCTGCCTGATTTCCCGGTGCCGGAAGGCCACGACCTGGCCAGCTATATCCGCGAAATTTCGCGCGAGGGTCTGCGCGAGCGACTCGAATTCGCCGGCGTCGCGCCGGGCCGCACGCGCGAGGAATACGAAACGCGACTGGAACGCGAGCTGGACGTCATCATCAAGATGGGCTTCCCCGGCTACTTCCTTATCGTGGCGGACTTCATCAACTGGGGTAAGCAGAACGGCATTCCCGTCGGACCGGGCCGCGGTTCGGGCGCGGGTTCGCTGGTGGCGTGGGTGCTCAAGATCACCGACCTGGATCCGATCCAGTTCGACCTGCTGTTCGAGCGATTCCTCAATCCCGAACGCGTGTCGATGCCCGACTTCGACATCGACTTCTGCATGGATCGCCGCGATGAGGTGATCGACTATGTCGCGCGCAAATACGGCCGCGACCACGTCAGCCAGATCATCACCTACGGCTCGATGGCGGCGAAGGCCGTGCTGCGCGACTCCGGCCGCGTGCTCGGCATGGGTTACAACGCGGTCGACCGCATCGCCAAATTGATTCCCGCGCGCCCGCTCGACCTCACCTTGCAGTGCGCGCTCGGTCGTTCGGAAAAAGCCAAGAAAGAACCCGATCGCATCGTCAAGGAGTTCTGCGAACTCTACGAGCAGGACGAAGAAGCGCGCACGCTGATCGACCTGGCGCTGAGCCTGGAAAGCCTCACCCGCAACGTCGGCAAGCACGCCGGCGGCGTGGTGATCGGTCCCAAGCCGCTCACCGAATTCGCACCGCTGTACTGCGAACCGGGCGGCGCGGGTGTGGTGACGCAGTACGACAAGGACGACGTGGAAGCGGTCGGCCTGGTGAAGTTCGACTTCCTCGGCCTGCGCACGCTGACCATCATCGACTGGGCGGTGAAGGCGATCAATCTGCGCCGCGAGACTTGTGGCGAAGAGCCGTTGGATATCGCCGCGCTGCCGCTGACCGACGCACCCACCTACGACCTGCTGAAAAAAGCGCAGACGGTGGCGGTGTTCCAGCTCGAATCCTCCGGCATGCAGCGCATGCTCAAGGACGCCAAGCCCGACCGCTTCGAAGACATCATCGCGCTGGTGGCCTTGTATCGCCCCGGCCCGATGGATCTGATCCCCAGCTTCGTAGCGCGCAAGCATGGCCGCGAGGATGTGATCTATCCCGACCCGCGCGTCGAACCGATCCTGAAAGAGACCTACGGCATCATGGTCTATCAGGAGCAGGTGATGCAGATGGCGCAGATCGTGGGCGGTTATTCGCTCGGCGGCGCCGACCTGCTGCGCCGCGCGATGGGCAAGAAGAAACTCGAGGAAATGGCGAAGGAGCGCGCCAAGTTCCGCGAAGGCGCCGCCAAGGACGGACTCACCGGCGACAAGGCCGACGCCATCTTCGACTTGATGGAAAAGTTCGCCGGCTACGGCTTCAACAAGTCGCACGCTGCGGCATACGCGCTGGTCTCCTATCAGACCGCGTGGCTGAAGGCGCACTACCCGGCCGAGTTCATGGCCGCGACGATTTCGTCGGACATGGACAACACCGACAAGGCCGTCACCTTCATCGACGAGTCCAAGGCGATCGGCCTGAAGGTGCTGCCGCCGGACGTCAACGCGTCCGAATTCATGTTCGTGGCAGTGGAAGCGGACGGCTCATCGTCGACCGGTCGCCAGGGCGCGCGCACCATCCGCTATGGCCTGGGCGCGATCAAGGGCGTCGGCCAGGGCGCGTGCGAAGCGATCGCGGACGAACGCAAGCGCAACGGCCCGTACAAGGACCTGCCCGACTTCTGCCGTCGCGTGGATTCGACCAAGCTCAATCGACGCGTGCTCGAAGCGCTGATTCTTTCCGGCTCGCTCGACGCACTCGCCGAAAACCGCGCCAGCCTGATGGCGCAGCTGCCGAACGCGATGAAAGTGGCCGAGCAGCATCTGCGCGATCGACAGAGCGGCCAGAACGATATGTTCGGCGCGATGATGGGCAGCGTTGCCCCGGTCGTGCAGGTCGATCTCCCTACCGTGCCCGAGTGGCCGCTGGAACAACTGCTGCAGGGCGAGCGCGACACGCTAGGCCATTACCTGTCCGGTCATCCCACCGACCCGTGGAAGGACGAGCTGGCGCAACTATCCACTTGTCCGCTGGGCGAGATCGGCGATCGCTACCAGCCGCCCAAGCCGCGCAAGAACGACGACGGCGACAACAACCGTTTCCGCCGGGGCCCGGATACACCGTGGACCGTGGCCGGCATGGTCACGGCCATCCGCAAACGCGGCGATAGCGACGCCTTCGTGCGGCTGGAAGACGGCACCGGGATCATCGAGGTGAGCTTCTTTGGCGAGCTCTACCAGCAGGTGGCGCCGTTGCTGACGCGCGACGAAATGCTGGTGGTGGAAGGCGGCCTGCGCATCGACGATTTCTCTGGCGGCGGCTTCGCTTTACGCGCCCGCAGCGCCTACACCCTCGGCGACGGCTGCCGCCGCTACGCGCGCCTGCTGCGTTTAAAACTGAACGGGGTCAATCCGGGTTTTATCGAGGACCTGCGGCGGACGTTGGCTGGGTACCGGGGTGGGCGCGCTAGCGTGATTCTTTACGGGTATCACAACGATACGGCGCAGGCGGACCTGGAGTTGGGGGAGGAGTGGCGGGTGGATGCTATTCCGGAGTTGTTGCGGGCGATTCGGGCGGTGCCTGGGGTGGAGGCGGCGAAGTTGAGGATTGTGAAGACGGATGATCGGCCGCGGGGGGATTGATTGACCGGTCGGCGCGTCCTTTCCTAGTCGTCATCCCGGCGTACGCCGGGATCCAGTAGCGACACGGCTCAGTTGTCGCGTATCGCCAGCGTGCCGCCTACGCGGCGGGCGTTTCGATCGGCTGCCGCCGACCGAGTCACTTTTCTTTTGCTGGCCCAAAAGAAAAGTAACCCAAAGAAAATGGCCTGATAACGCCCGCAGCATCGTGCTGGGATAAGCCCGAGCGCTTGAGGTGCGTCGTTGTGGGACAACCTCCGAGGGTACACAGCGGGTAGTTCCAAGCGCTGCGCAACGCGCCCGAATCGCTGAGGACTTAAAGCGGAGGCTCGCTTCGCATTGCCCCTGGTTTGCTGGTTTTCGCGATGTACATCACTTCTCCCTCTCCCCAGCGGGGAGAGGGCTGGGGTGAGGGGCCAATCTAGCCTCACCGCCCCATCTGAGCGGCCCTTCACCAATTCCTAACCCCATACGCCCCCGTTCCCGCGAAATTCCGCGGACCGGTATACTTGCGCGCTTCCGTGTCATGAACTGCACCGAATGAATCCCAACTTCCTCGATTTCGAACAACCCATCGCCGAGCTGGACGCGAAGATTGAAGAGCTTCGTCATGCCAGTCACGGGCAGGCGTTCAACATCGACGAAGAAGTCGCACGCCTGCGCGAGAAGCTGAAGCTCAAGACCAACGAGATCTTCCGCAACCTCACGCCCTGGCAGGTGACTCAGCTGTCGCGCCATCCGGGTCGTCCTTACACGCTCGATTACATCAGCGTGATGTGCGACGAGTTCCATGAGCTGGCCGGCGACCGCGCCTACTCCGACGACGCCGCCATCGTGGGCGGCCTGGGCCGCATCAACGGCCGCTCGGTGATGATCATTGGCCACCAGAAGGCGCGCGATACCAAGGGCAAGGTGCGCCGCAACTTCGGCATGCCGCGCCCCGAGGGTTACCGCAAGGCGCTGCGCCTGATGAAGATGGCCGAGCGTTTCGGCCTGCCCCTGATCACCCTGATCGACACCCCGGGAGCCTATCCCGGCGTGGGCGCCGAAGAGCGCGGCCAGTCCGAAGCCATCGCCCGCAACCTGCTGGAAATGGCCGACCTCAAGACCCCGATCATCTGCACCGTGATCGGTGAAGGCGGCTCGGGCGGCGCGCTGGCCATCGGCGTGGGCGACCGCACGATCATGCTGCAGTACTCCACGTACTCGGTGATTTCGCCGGAAGGCTGCGCGTCCATCCTGTGGAAGAGCGCCGAGAAGGCACGCGACGCGGCCGAAGCCCTGGGCCTCACCGCACCGCGCCTGCTCGAGCTGGGCCTGGTCGACAAGGTCGTGCGCGAACCGCTGGGCGGCGCGCATCGCAACCCGCACTCGATGGCTGTGCGCCTGAAGGCCGTGCTGCTCAACCAGCTCGACGAGCTGGAAGCGCTGCCGGTCAAGGATCTGATGGATCTGCGCTACAAGCGTCTGCGCGGGTACGGCGCGTTCGTCGAATAACAAGCATCTCCCTGTTCACGATGGGCCTGCATGGCAGGCCCGTTCGCGCACAGGGTGCGCTCCTACAAGGACATACCATCGTCGCGCCAGCGCGCTACCATCCGTGCCAACGCTGCCCGGAATCGCGTCCATGGCCAACGAACACACCAGCAAGCTGGCTGTCCTGATCGACGCCGACAACGCGCAACCGACGATTGCCGAGCCGTTGCTCGCTGAAGTTGCCAAGTACGGCACCGCGCACGTCAAGCGTGCGTACGGTGATTGGACGTCCAATCACCTCAAGAGCTGGAAAGAGCAACTACTCACCCAGTCGATCCAGCCGATCCAGCAGTTCGGCTATACCAGCGGCAAGAACGCCACCGACTCGGCGATGATCATCGATGCGATGGACTTGCTCTATTCGGGGCGCTTCGATGGATTCTGCATCGTCTCCAGCGACAGCGACTTCACCCGCCTGGCCGCGCGCATCCGCGAATCGGGACTGATCGTTTACGGTTTCGGCGAACGCAAGACGCCCGATCCGTTCGTGGCTGCCTGCGACAAGTTCATCTACACCGACATCATCGTCGGCAAACCCGATGAAGAGCAGCCGCTCAAGCCGCGCACGGCCGCCCAGCTCAAGCAGGATTCCAGCCTTGTGAATCTGCTGCGCAATGCCTTGGAAGCAGCCTCGGACGACGACGGCTGGGCCGCCCTCGGCGGCGTGGGTTCCATCATCACCAAGCAGCGCCCGAACTTCGACGCCCGCAGCTATGGCTACAACAAGCTGAGCGAATTGATTGCCGCCACCACGCTGTTCGAACTGGATCGCCGCAGCCCCGGCGAAGGACGCCCCAAGGTGATCTACGTGCGCAACAAGGGCAAGAAGACGGCAGCTCGTGAATAAGCTGGTCGACACGCTGCGTCATGCCTTGCAGCAGCAACCGCAAGGACAACTGTGCGTTGCGTACAGCGGCGGCCCCGATTCCACCGCGTTGCTGCATGCGCTGGCCCAATTGCCGGAAGCAAACGCGCGTGAGCTGCGCGCCCTGCATATCGACCACGGCTTGCATGCGGACAGCGCGACATGGGCCGAACGCTGCAAACAGATGGCGCGCGAGTGGGGTGTGCCCTGCCTGGTGTTGCGCGTCCACGTCGATCATGCACGCGGCTATGGCCTGGAGGCGGCAGCGCGCGATGCGCGTTATCGCGCGTTCGCCGCCTCGCTGCAAAAAGGCGAACGACTGTTGCTGGCGCACCATCGTGATGATCAAGCTGAAACGGTCCTGCTGAAGTTGCTCCGTGGCGCCGGCCCGGAAGGACTTGGCGGCATGCGCGCCACGCGTCGTCTTGGCGAAGGCCTGCTGTGGCGTCCGCTGCTGGACACGTCGCGCGACGAACTGCGTCGCTACGTGGCGCAGCACGAACTGCCCTGCATCGACGATCCGTCGAACCATGATGCTCGCCTCTCGCGCAATTTTCTTCGCCACGAGATCCTGCCGCGCCTCACTCAGCATTGGCCGCAAGCGGTGGATTCCATCGTGCACAGCGCCAGCCTCCACCGTGCCGCCACCGAAACGCTGGAGCGGCAGTGGCGCAGCGAGCAGGCACGCTTGCTGGACACCACCAACGGCAGCCTCGACGCCCACGGCTGGCTCGCGCTTTCGCCCGCGCTGCGTCATCCACTGCTGGACGACTGGCTGCACGCGCGCGGACTCACCGCGCCCACCACGGCCCAGCGCGAGCAGATCGAACGCCAGTGCGGCGCCCGCGACGGCCAGCTGCCCTGCATCCGCTGGCCAGGCGCCGAGGTGCATGTGTGGCGTGGACGCCTGTGGGCGCTGCCGCCGCAGCCGGTGATCGATCCGCAATGGAGTGCCCACTGGCACGGCGAGCCGCTGGCCCTGCCCGATGGCGGCAGCCTGCGGCTTGATCCGCCCGGTCAGCTGGACGCGTCAATCAGCATCCGCCTGCGCCGTGGTGGCGAGCAGCTGCGTCCGGCGGGCGATGCGCACACCCGCGAACTGCGCGACCTGTTCCAGCATGGCGGCATGCCGCCATGGCGTCGGCTGGCCTGCCCCATGCTTTACGCAGGAGACGAGCTGATCGGGGTGGGCGACCGCTGGCTGAGCGCCCATGGCGTAGCCGTGTTCGGCGAGGCGCGGCCCCTATGGCAACCGGCCTACTGAGCGTTGTTGCGATTGATTCCGCACCGCCCCTGCGCTAGCTTTGCGGGCCATGGCCAAGTCAGCATCCGTCCCCGTCGCCCCCGCCGCCGATTTCGAACACTCGCTGGACGAACTCGAGCAGTTGGTTGCGCGTATGGAGGGCGGTGAATTGAGCCTGGACGAATCCCTGTCCTCCTTCGAACGTGGCATCGGCCTCTATCGCCATTGCCAGCAGGCATTGGAAAATGCCGAGTTGCGCGTACGGATGCTGCTCGACCCCGATGCCCCAGACACAGCCGAACCTTTTGAACCCGAGCTCTGAGAGCTCCGAGCTTGGCGCCCAGCTCAAGTCGCTGATCGCCCGCGCCGAAGAGGCGCTCGTCCGTTCCCTCCCGCCGGAAGACACCGCCCCCATCGAGTTGCATCGGGCGATGCGTTACGCCGTGCTCGGCGGCGGCAAGCGACTGCGCCCGCTGCTGGTCTATGCGGCCGGCCACGCGTTCGGCGAATCGGGTTCGCGCCTGGACGCTCCCGCAGTGGCGGTCGAACTGATCCACGCCTATTCGCTGGTGCATGACGACCTGCCGGCGATGGACGACGACGCCATGCGTCGCGGCCGTCCCACCTGCCACATCGTGTTTGGCGAGGCGATGGCCATCCTGGCCGGCGATGCGCTGCAGGCCCTGGCATTCGAGCTGCTGGCCCATGACGTGGACCTTGGCGTGTCGCCCGCGCGCTGCGTGGAGATGCTGCGCGTGCTTGGCCGCGCCTGCGGTGCCGACGGGATGGCCGGCGGCCAGGCACTCGACCTGGCTGCGGTGGGACGCAAGCTCACGCTCACGGAACTGGAGTTCATGCACGCCTGCAAGACCGGCGCGCTGATTCGTGCCGCCGTGCGCCTGGGCGGCCTGGCTGCCGGGGCCTCGGACGACGATCTCCTGGCGCTCGATCGCTACGGCCATGCCGTGGGCCTGGCCTTCCAGGTGCGCGACGACATCCTGGACGTGGAAGGTGAATCGGCCGTGCTCGGCAAGACCGCAGGCAAGGACGCGGCTGCCGACAAGCCGACCTTCCCTTCGATCATCGGCATGGAGGCGTCGCGCGAACATCTGGCACGCCTCACCCAGGATGCGCTCGACGCGATCGCCCCGTTCGGCGAACGCGCCGGCCTGCTGGAAGAACTCGCCCGCTACGCCGCTGCGCGCCTGCGCTGAGCATCCGCTCCACAGCGCGCTGCCGGCAACGGGTCAACAGTCGCCACGCTCGAACGTTCCTGCGTGTTGGATCCCCGACTGCGCGAACCCGATGCCATTACCCCGCTTCATTCGCAGCCGCTGGCTCGGCACCATGCTCATGCTGGTGGCCGGCGCCGCCATCGCGGCGCAGTCCAACGATTTTTCCGGCGCCTGGCGCCTGGATGATCGCAACAGCGATAGCGCGGATGGCCTGACCAACGCGATGCGCGTGGAAGCGCGCAAGGAGCTCGCGGCGCGCCAGCAGTCCTCAGCGCCCGCCTCGTCGTCATCCAGTGCGTCGCCTGCGGGCACGCATGGCGGCGGTCGCCACGGTGGTGGTGGCATGGGCGGGGGCGGGATGGGTGGGGGCGGGATGGGCGGTGGCGGCCACGGTGGCGGCATGGGCGGCGGCGGTCACGGCCACGGTGGCGGCGGTGGCGGCGGTGGCGACAGCAAGACCGCGCCAGCGACCGACAAAGACCCTATCGCGACGGCCACCTACCCGATGCCGCCGATGCTGCAGGCCGACTCAGTGCTGCTGGTGCAGCAAGACGCCAAAACCTTCCAGGTGCACCTGAGCAACGGCGATCAGCTCACCGGCAAGCTGGACGGCGTGGCCCGTCAGTCGCTCAACGGCAACGCGATGGTGCGCGGCCAGGTCATGAGTGGCCAGCTGGTGGTGAATATCCGCTACGCCGATGGCACCCAGCTCGACCAGACCTGGGCCATGTCGGACGACGGCAAGCAGATGGTGGTGACCGGCGCCTGGAAGGTGCCCACGCTGGAGCAGCCGGTCGGCTTCAAACGCACCTACGTGGGCTTGCACTGAAACGAAAAAGGCGACCCGATGGTCGCCTTTTTCTTGCAGGCTCAGCTGATCAGCCGCAAGGTGAACGGGTAGCGATAACGCACGCCCTCATTCGCCCGGATGGCGGCAATGATGGTGAACACCAGCCACGCCACGCCGACCACGATGCCCACCGGGACGGCAATCAGCACGCCAAGGCCCAGGGTGATCAAGGTGAGCACGAACAGCGCAAAAAACACGATGGCCACGGTGATATTGAAGTTGAGCGCCTCTTTGCCCTGATCATTGACGAAGGGCATGGTGTCCTTCTTCACCAGCCAGATGATCAGCGGCCCGAGGAAGCATCCCCAGCCAAACCAATGGCCGGTGATGATGAGGCCGAGCAGTGCAGACAGATGGGCGAACATCGCCCACTGGCGCTCCTGGACGCTGGGAACATCGGACGGCGGCACGGCAGAGCCGCTCGACGGGGGCGGTACGACGGACTCGGGCGGAACGCTCATGCGTACATCTCCTGGGTCGTAAAGGCCTGATTGTTCAGTCAGCTGCTGCTGACGGCCTCATCCTAGCAAGTGTCCGCCCGTATTACCGGTGTAGCTAGTCACTCTCCCGCGATAGTCATCTGCTCCAGCAGAATCGAGCCCGTCAGCAGGTGCGAGCGATGATCCACGTCGGCGCCCACCGCCACGATATTGGCGTACATGTCGCGCAGGTTCGCGGCAATGGTGATCTCTTCCACCGGATAGGCGATCTCACCGTTTTCCACCCAGAAGCCGGCCGCACCACGCGAATAATCGCCGGTGATGGTGGACACGCCCTGCCCCATCACCTCGGTGACCACCAGGCCGGTGCCCATGCGCTTGAGCATGCCGGCGAAATCGTCCTGCCCGGGCTGCACGATCATGTTGTGGATGCCGCCGGCATTGCCGGTGGATTCCAGGCCCAGCTTGCGCGCCGAATAGCTGCCGAGCACGTAGCGCGCGAGCACGCCGTTCTCGATCAGCGAACTGTCGCGCGTAGCCACGCCTTCCGCGTCGAACGAGCCCGAGCCCTGCCCACGCATCACGAACGGACGCTCCACGATATTCATCCAGGACGGCATCACCTGCTTGCCGGCATGGTCCAGCAGAAAGCTGGCACGGCGGTACAACGCGCCGCCGCTGACGGCGCCAATCAGGTGACCGATCAGGCCGCGTGCCACTTCCGGCGTGAACAACACCGGACTCTGGCGCGTGGACAGCGAGCGAGCGCCCATGCGTGCCAGCGTGCGCTGCGCGGCCTTGTCGCCAAGCGCCTGGGCGCTGATGAAATCCTCGGCCGAGCGCACGCTGTCGTACCAATAGTCGCGCTGCATGCCGTCGTCGTCGCCGGCAATCAGCGCCACGGACAGCGAGTGGCGGGTGCCTCGCTCGCGGCCGACAAAACCATGCGAATTGGCGTAGACGGCCAGGCTTTCGCCCATCTGCACGCTGGCGCCGTCGGAGTTGGTGATGCCCGCGTGGGCGCGGCCGGCGTCCTCGATCTGCTTGCCGAGCTCGATCGCCTGGTCGGTCTCGATGCGCCACGGGTGCCACAGGTCCAGGTCGGGGAACTGGGTGGCCATGCGGGACGCGTCGGCGAGGCCCGCGGCCGGATCTTCCTCGGTGTAGCGGGCGATCGCGCAGGCCTGCTCCAGCGTGGCCTGGATGGAATCGGGGTTGAGGTCGGCCGTGCTGGCCGAGCCCTTGCGCTGGCCGAAGTACACGGTGAGCCCGAAACCGCGGTCGCGCGTGTGTTCGACCGTTTCCACCTCGCCCAGGCGCACGTTCACGTTCAGGCCCGTGTCGATGCTGGCTGCCACCTCGGCCTGGCTGGCGCCGGCGGCGCGGGCCCGGCGAATCACGTCCTCGGCCAGTTGGGCCAGACGGTCGAGTTCGTCGTTGCTGCGGTCCTGGGTGGGGCTGAGCTGGGTCACTCGTCGATTCCTACGGGCAAGCGGGGAACGGGTAGAATACGCGGTCCTAGCCGCGCACCTCCGAAAGTGGGGGTCGCGCACCCGAAAGCAACGGAGCGTCGCGGAGAACGCCATGTCACTGACAGCCGGCATCTACCGTCACTACAAAGGCCAGCGTTACCGCGTCCTGGGCACGGCCCGGCACAGCGAAACGATGGAAGAGGTAGTGGTCTACCAGGCGCTCTATGGCGATTACGGCCTGTGGGTGCGTCCCGCCGCCATGTTCTGCGAAACCGTGGAGCTGGAGGGCGAGCCGATTTCCCGCTTCGCGCTGGAACAGGCCGAACCGGACCTGCTCGACGGCGTCATCGCTGCCCCCTGAGCGTTTGCTCCATCTGTTGGAATACCCCAGTGAATCGCACTTACACCGACAATCCGGACCACGATTACGGCCCGACCCGCACGCAGCAACGCAAGGACGCGCTGGCCGTGCTGGCCTTGGCCGTCCAACTGCTCGAGCTGCCGCCGAGCAAGCTGGCCAAGCTGGAGCTGCCGGAAGATGTGGAGCGCGAGATCGCCAACACGCGCCGCATCACCGCGCACATCGCGCGCAAGCGACAGCTGGCATTTCTGGCCAAGGTGATGCGCCGTCACGACGCCAGCGTGTTTGAAGGCGTCAGGGCCGCACTCGGCGAAAACCGCGATCGCCAACGGCAGGAAACAGCCGCCATGCACCGCCTGGAAGCCACCCGCGATCGCCTGCTGAGCGATCCGGACAACGCCATGAGCGAGGTGATCGCGCAGTATCCGAATGTCGACCGCCAGCACCTGCGTTCGCTGGTGCGCCAGGCCAAGATCGAAAAAGACGGCAATAAGCCGCCGCGGGCGTATCGCGAGATCTATCAATTGCTGAAGGATCTGGCGGGAGGCAGCCGCACGGACGAGGCCGTCGACGAAAACGAAGACGACGCGCCGGAAGAAAACGAGGATTGAGGCCAGCGTGAGTCGCGCACAGCGTGCGCTCCCACAGGATCGAAGTCACCTTGTGGGAGCGCACCCTGTGCGCGACTCAAACCGCCTCAATCTTCAATGGCACTGAACCGCCCGCACGTATCCCGTGGCGACACAAAACAATCGTGCACCTCGCACAACGCACTCGCCCCGATACTCGCGCCATAGGCCGAGCCGAACGACGTCAAACCCGGCACACGCTGCTCCGTCTCGCGCGGATCATCGCAACGATGGCGACAGTGCGCGCAACACGCCGCGAGTGTCGCTACCGCGCTCATCCGCCCAGTCCGTTCCAATAGTTCGCAAACACGTGCACCGACAGCACGTAGCCGATGATCACGTTCACCACCACGCCCGCGGTAAACGCCGCCAGCGGACGCCATCCAGTGGCCGTCAGCGAACGCAGTCGCGTGGTGAGTCCGATGCTCAAGAAGCAGAGCGTGAAAGCCCAGGTACGCAGCGTGCTGATCGGCGCGACCAGATCCGGCGTGACCACCTTGCGATAGTCGACCAGCGAATAGTGGCTGGCGATCCACGTGACCAGGGCTGAGGCGATGACGAAACCAAAGACGAACTTCGGAAAGCGCGCCCAGATCTCTCGCACATCGGCCTTCGCCTGCACGCCATCCTCAGAAGTGTTCCAGCGCGTCGTAGCGATCCACGCCAGCACGAAGGCCCAGATGCCGATCCAGATATCGCGGCCCACCACCTTCATCAGCGTGAACGCCTGCACGGCAGCATCCGGCGCACCCGCAATGGCACCGCCCGCGTTGCGCGCAGCATCGCCGTAAGCCTGTGCCGCCGCTACGCCGGCCGCATCCGCGAATTCGGACGTCCCGATCCAGGCGCCGGCTACCGGCGTCGACAATCCCAGCGCGCGCGACGCAAATGGCAACACGAAGATCATCACAATGGCCCACACCACCACCAGGGTGATGGCCACCGACGTATCTTCGCGACGTGCACGCACTGCGCCGCCGCTCGCAATCGCCGCGGAAACGCCGCATACCGCGCCACCCACACCGAGCACGGCGGCGAATCGCTTATCGAGACCCAGGGACTTGCCGACCAGAAAGATGGTGAAGAACGTGGCGAGCGACACGATGGTCGCCTGCCCCACCGCCACCGGACCTGCCCAGAACAGCAGGGTCAGCGGCAAGGTCGCACCGAGCAGCACGATGCCCACCTTGATGTAGAACTCCACGCGCAGCCCCGACTGGAACCACTCGGGCAACTTGACCGTGTTGGAAACGATCAGGCCCAGCCCCAGCGCGAGCAAAGGCGCCTCAAGGTTGTACCGCGAAGCCTGGACCCACGCAGAAGCCGTGAAGATCAGCAGCGACACCACGAACAGAATCGCAAAGGCGGGCAGAAAACGCGTCAGCGACTGCCCGAGCACGGCAAGTCCCGTGCCGAACAGCAGCGCGAACGCAGCGAACAGTGCGAGATAGTTGGGCCCATGTGCAACAAGGCCCTGCCACGCCTCGGCCAGCGTCTTCCACTTCGCCGGCGCCACCGCCAACCACTTCAAGCTGCTGCCATTGGCAAACAGCGCCCAGGCCACCACGATCACCAGCAGGCCGATCCACACCGACCACCAGTCTTCGTTGGAGAACACGCCCCACTGCGCAGGGCGCGTGGCGGCAGCCGCCTGGGCGCGGGCCTGACCCGGCAGAACTCGTGTCGCTTCGCTCATCGCACCGCCCCTCACCGAAAGATGAACCGGACGTCCAGACGTCCGGGCGGCCAACGGGAAAAGCCGCAGCGGACACTGTCCAGCTGCGGCTCGTCAAAGCGAAATGAGCTTTTGTTCTATCGATATAGCCGCAGACTGGCGGCAGGCAGGCTCTGCAGCGGCGTCAGGACGCCGTGCCACCCACCGTCATCGCATCGACCTTGAGCGTCGGCTGGCCCACGCCCACGGGCACGCTCTGGCCATCCTTGCCGCATACGCCGACGCCTTCGTCCAGCGCGAGATCGTTGCCGATCATCGAGACGCGGTTGAGCACGTCGGGACCGGAGCCGATCAGGGTGGCGCCCTTCACGGGACGCGTGATCTTGCCGTCCTCGATCAGGTAGGCCTCGCTGGCGGAGAACACGAACTTGCCGTTGGTGATGTCCACCTGGCCTCCGCCAAAATTCACGGCGTACAAGCCCTTTTTCACCGAGCGGATGATCTCCTGCGGATCGTGCTGGCCGGCGAGCATGTAGGTGTTGGTCATGCGCGGCATCGGCAGCTGCGCGAACGACTCGCGGCGTCCGTTGCCGGTGGGCGCCATGCCCATCAAGCGTGCGTTGAGCTTGTCCTGCATGTAGCCCTTGAGGATGCCGTCCTCGATGAGCGTGGTGCATTCGGTGGCCGTGCCTTCGTCGTCCACGCTGAGCGAGCCGCGGCGTCCGGACAGCGTGCCGTCGTCCACCACGGTGACGCCCGGCGCGGCGACGCGCTGGCCGATGCGGCCGGCAAATGCCGAGCTGCCCTTGCGGTTGAAGTCGCCTTCCAGGCCGTGGCCGATCGCTTCGTGCAGCAGCACGCCCGGCCAGCCCGGCCCCAGCACCACCGGCATGCTGCCGGCGGGCGCGTCGACGGCTTCCAGATTGACCAGCGCCCCGCGCACGGCCTCATCGGCGAAGCCCATGGCACGGCCGTTTTCGATCAGCTCACGATAGCCATAGCGGCCACCACCACCCGAACTGCCCTGCTCCCGGCGGCCGTTCTTCTCGGCGATCACGGTGACGTTCATGCGCACCAGCGGGCGTACATCGGCGGCCAGGGTGCCGTCGGAAGCGGCGATCAGCACCGTATCCATGGTGGCGGACAGGCTGACGATGACCTGCTTCACGCGCGGATCGCGGGAGCGCGCATAGGCGTCCACTTCGCGCAGCAGGGCGATCTTGTCGGGATTGGGCAGGCTTTCGACCGGATCGATCGCCGGATACAGCTGGCGCGCGCCGTTGAGGGCCAGCGGCTTACCGGCGCCATTGCCACCCTGGGCAATCGCACGGGCGGCCTTGGAGGCTTCCAGCAGCTGCGGCAGGACGATCTCGTCGGAGTAGGCGAAGCCGGTCTTCTCGCCGCTGATTGCGCGCACGCCCACGCCCTGCTCGATGGAGTGGCTGCCATCCTTCACGATGCCCTCCTCCAGCACCCAGGACTCGCTGCGCGAATGCTGGAAATACAAGTCGGCGGCGTCGATGGAGGGGCCCATCAACTGGTTGAAGACGCGGTCTAGGTCGGTGGCGGCCAGGCCGCCCGGCGACAGCAGGCGGCGTTCTGCCTGCGCGATCAGGGAATCCATGAAGTCGGTGCCGTATGCAAAAAGGGGACTTTAGCAAGTTGGGGCCACTCGCCGGGCGTTTAAAGCCTCGTCTGATGGAGCCGGGCCGGGCCAACGGTTAGGATGCCGCCACCCAACCATGACGCGCATGTGAAGGAACACGTATGAGCGACACACCCCGCCAGCCGCTGGCCCACAAGGTGATCGACCGCACCATCAAGGCGCCCATCGAGGAGACCCGCGAGCTGCTGCACAAGGACGGGGCGCTCAAGCCGGGCCACGGCATGGTGAGCAGCATCATCGCGCTGTCGCTGGGCTTCCTGAGCCTGCTGGCGGTGCTGGCCTTCCACTTTCCCCAATACCTGACCACCCCCGACCTGCGGCACGAGTATTCCGTGGACGTGCTGCGCCAGCTGCTGCTGGCCGCCCTGCTAGTCGCGGGCGGCATGTCGCTGGCCAACATCATCCTGGGCCGCGCGCGCCGGCTCAGCATGGTGGCGTTCGCCCTGGTGATCGGCGCGACCGCACTGGGCGGCTCGCGCGTGCCGGTGGGCGATTTTCCTGACCACACGCCGTACATCGGGCTGGACTGGTTCATCCTCGACCTGCTCGGTTCCACCCTGGTGTTCGTGGTGATCGAGAAGCTGTTTCCGCTGTACAAGGGCCAGACGCTGTTCCGCAAGGAATGGCAGACCGATCTGAAGCACTTCGCGGTGAATCACTTCATCGTGGGCCTGGCCCTGCTGGTGGTGAACTTTCTGCTGCATCACCTGTTCGGCTGGCTGGTGCGCAGCGACTTCCAGCAGTTCGTGCAACACACGCCGTTCGTACCGCAGCTGCTGGTATGCATCCTGGTGGCTGACCTGGCGCAGTACTGGACCCATCGTGCGTATCACGAGGTGCCGCTGCTATGGCGCTTCCACGCTGTGCATCATTCGGTGAAGACGATGGACTGGCTGGCCGGCTCGCGCCAGCACATGCTGGAGCTCATCGTCACGCGCGTCGCCGTGCTGGCGCCGCTCTACATCCTCGGTTTCAGCGAGGGCGTGATGAATGCGTACATCATCGTGGTCGGCTTCCAGGCCGTGTTCAATCACGCCAACGTGCATCTGCCGTGGGGCCCGCTGAAGTACGTGATCGTCACGCCGGACTTCCATCACTGGCACCACGCCTCCGACGACGAGGCGATCGACAAGAACTACGCCGCGCACTACGCGTTTCTGGACCATCTGTTTGGCACGGCGGTGAAGTCGACCAAGAAGTTTCCGGAAAGCTATGGCGTAGTCGGCGACTACATGCCTGATGGCTTCGTGCGCCAGCAGCTGTTTCCGTTTCGGGGAAGCACCAAGCCGCGAGAGCCTGAGATGTAAGAGCGATACCTGTGGGAGCGCACCCTGTGCGACGGCTTGGGTATCGACCAGGCCGTCGCGCACAGGGTGCGCTCCCACACTTTTTTTTGGAGACGGCTCAGCGCGCGCTGCTGCTCGCCGGCGCCGGCAAGGTGGGGGCGCCCGGCGCGGCCAACGCGGGCGGCACCGGCACATCCTTTTTCTCGATCAAGGTGATCGTGGGCTTGTCCCAGCTGCCCGTGACCTTGTAGCGCGCACTGGCGAAACGATTGATGCCGTGCCCCAGCAGCCCCTGAGCCACGAAGCCGGCGGCAATACCGATCGGCCCACCGACAAACGCGCCGACCACCGGCAAGCTGTTGCCGGCATGCGGTATGGCAAGCACCTGCAGGTCATAGTCCTTGGCACGCAGGCCTGTGCGCCCGGTGATGGAGATCTCCGCTGCCGGACTGCGTATCTGCAGATTGTCGGTGTTCGCGTTCCCATCGCCCAATTTGAAATCGCCGGAAATGGCGTCGAAGGCCAGACCCTTGCCGAACACATCGCCGAAGTCGAATGACAGGCGACGCGGCAGTTCCAGCACGGACACCAGGCCGAACAGGCGCGCCACGCCGGGCGTCACTTCAGGCATGCGACCGTCAGTGATGTTGATGCTCAGCTTGCCGTCCATATTGCCCAGCTCCATCGCCGAGGGTGCGCCCGGCCAGGTGGCATCGAGCTGCGAACGGACCTTGCCGCCGGCTAGCAATCCTTCATAGCCGAAGGCACCGAGCATGTCGCCCATGTTCTCGGCGGCAAAATCGAAGCGCATGTGCGAGTGGCTGTCGTTCGCCGTGCCGTTCCAGTCGCCGACGCCATTGATCTGCACGCCGTGCGACAAGGTGCGTAGCTGGTCGATATGCATGCCCTTGTCGGTCGGCCACGTTTCCAGCCGGGCTTCGCCGAGTTTGGAATCACCGAAACGCAGGTCGTTCACCCAGAGATGGAACGGCGGCAGCGCCGACGGCGTGATGCCGGTGACGGCTGGATTGGGCGGCGCGGCTGACGCGCTGGCGCCCGGTTGTGCAGCCGTACTCTGCGCCGACGTTGCATCGGTGGCGCCACCGGCAGGCTTCTTCGGCGTCACTACATCCTTGGGCCAGTACAGGCGCTGCAATCGCGCAGTTACGCCGCGGCGCGTGAGATCGGCCAGCGGAATATTGAAACGACCCGCCAGCCCGGCGCTGTCGACGTCCACGACCAGGCCATCCGGCTGCGAGCTGGCGAGCAGGTGCATATCGGCAAACGGATGGCCAAACACCATCGCCTGTTCGGCCGTCACATCGATGCTCTCCAGCCCCGGGCCGTTGGCACTGCTGCCCGACGAGGCGTACTGCGTCCAGCCAGTCACATCGAGCTTGCCGGGTCGGCCACGTATGCGAATACCCTTGTCGGGTACCGAATCGGGCGCCCTCGTGCCAAAGGCGAAGGTGGCTGCCAGCGACTGGCTGTCGTTCTGGGGAAGACGCAAGCGTGCGCGTACGACCTGCCCCACGCTCAGCTGCACGTCGCTGCCCTGCATGGGCAGATTCATCTCTACATGCAGCGGCAGCGTCCCCTCGGCCGACTTCTTCAACGGCGTGGGGAAATCGAGCGTCATGCCATTGAGCATCGAATCCACGCTCAATTGCTGCGTGCTGGCGGCCGAGCCCGGCGCCGTGAGGATGTTGAAACCGACGGTAAAGTCGCTACGCCCATCCGCTACCTGGTTGAGCCAGTCGAGCTGTTTGTAACCCTGGGTGAGCTCGGCCATGCTGAAACGGCCAGCGAGCTTGGCCGATAGCACCGTATTGGGTTGCCCGGTGGCGCCGGCGATGGCCAGATCCAGCTTGGCCGGCTGGCCGCGGAAACTCGTATCAAGCGGCCCCGCGTGGAAACCGGCCTTGTCGAAAGTCGCCGGGCCGGTGAGCTTGTCGAGCTTGAGGTTCCACTCCGGCGCGTCGAAATCCACGCCCTTCAATTGCGCACGACCATCGAGGATGAAGTTGCTGGAGTCCGCCACCGGCAAGGACAGGTGGAAATCGAAATCGCCGCTGCCGCCCAGCCGCAGCTTGGACAAGGTGTCCGCGTGATGGATGCCGATGGGGCTGCGCTGCACGAAGTCCATCATGCTGGCGCCCGTGCCGCTGCCGCTCACATTGAGGTCGAGCACGCTGTGGCCAAGTTCCGGAATGATCGCCACCGCGCGTTCGACCTTGTTGCCCAGCGACTCACCCGCACTGGCTTCGACCAACATGCCGCCGTTGATGAAGTTGGCGACCGCCGTGACGTTCTGCGCATGCGGCCAGTCCCGGCCATAGTTGAGCTCCAACCCGCTGAGCTCGGCACGTCCCTCGAAGCGCCCTTCGTTGTGGTGGAACGGCCAATCCTTCAGGTCGCCGCGCACCAGCACATCGGCATGATCCATCTTGCCGTCGACCAATGCCTGGTCCAGCCACTGCACAGCGGCGGGCGACATCGAATCCACGGGCCAGAACAGCTTGGCAGCGACGATATCGGCATGGGAGATGGTGGCGTACAGATCCATGAATGGACGTCCACCCTCATTGGGCAACGCCACTTCGCCACGCGCTTCGCCGCCGAACCCCGCGCCTTCGAATGCAAATGCCTGCGTGCCGATATGCAACGCGTCGTCATCGCGCCAGAACGCCACATCGCCGCCCAGCTTCGACATCACGAACGGTTCGCGGAAGGTGTGCGGAAAGCGCACTACCGTGGCCTGCGCCGGCAGCGAGACGGCCATCGCCTGCGTATCGCCACGAAACTCGCCGTGGATGCCATCGATACCGGGCAACTTGCCGACCGGGTTGATCGCCACGTTGTCGAAGGAGACGTCGAGCGAGCGCAAACCTTCAGCGTGATTCCAGCCGAACTGCGCCTGCGTGATCTGGCCGCGCGGCTTTCCCGTCCCGACCCACTGCGCCAGGCCCGGCGACAACTGCGGCTTGAGCGCCAGCCAGGGCACCAACGGCGCCAGTTGCAGGTTGCGCGCAACGACATCGACGCTGGCCTGATCGGTGTTCATGCCCTTCAGCGAAGCTACGGCGATACCGCCGTCATCCGCCGCCCAGCGTATGGTGTAACTGTCCTTGCCGATGGCCACTTCGGCCAGGCCATCGAGCCCTTCCGCGCTGGCGGTGGCGCCATCGGGATTGCCGAGTTTCAGATCGCTCAGATGAAAACGCGTGAGGCTGCGCACCACGCGCGCATCGCGCCAATCCAGCCAGCTTTCGAACGAACCGCTGCCGCTGTCGGCCGTATAGCCGGCCATATCGATGCCGGTGGACAAGGCGTGCAGGTCAAGATTGCTGCCGCTGATCCACAGCTTGCCGTCCGAACCGTCGTCGCTGAAATTGCCGGCGCCACGCAGTTGGCCCGGCGACCCTTCACGACGCAACAAGGCGCCGACGCGAATGCGGCTGCCCTGTCGACTCAGGCGCAGCTGGTCGGCCAGCAAGGTGAAATGACGATTGATGCGGTTATCAGTGATATCCAGCCGCGTATCGCTCAGCGACAAACCGATCGACAACTGGTTGAAGCCCGGCTTCTGTCGCTCGCCGCCGCCCGCCAGCCCAAAGCCGTTGACGTGCCAGGTGCCATCGGTATCGCGGCTGAGGTCAAACTGCAGGCCACGCGCATGCAGGTTCACCACATGGCGCGATGGCAGCAACCAACCACCCGGATCAAGCTTGAGCTCCGCTTCGGGAATCTGCAGCGGCGCACCGCCGTCGCCCGACCCGATGGTGACGCCACGCATGACGAACATCGGACCGGACGGCTGCCAGCGACCTTCCATCGACTCGAAGGTCACCGGACGATGCAGTTTGGCGGCCAGCTGCGTCTCCACCCATGCAGGGTGCTTGGCCAGCAGCGGCAACAGCAGCTGGCCCAGTCCCATCAGCACGGCCAGCGAAATCACGGCCACGCCGACTACCCAGGCGACAGCCCGGGCGCAGAAATGAGTACGTTTCAACCAGGGTGCGCTCACGACTGGCTCGCGACGCGAAGCGCGGGGCGGCGCGTCTTACAGAAGAACCACATCGAACTGTTCCTGCGAATAATGCTCCTCGGCCTGAAAGCGTATGCTTTTGGAGATGAACTCTTCCAGTTCGGCCACTGCGGCGGACTCTTCTTCCAGGATGCGGCCGACCACGTTCGGGCTGGCCATCACCAGTAGTTTTTCGGTGTTGAACTGGCGCACGGCCCGGGTGATCTCGCGGAAGATCTCGTAGGTCACGGTTTCGGCGGTCTTGAGCGTGCCCCGCCCGCTGCAGGCCGGGCAGGGTTCGCACAGCTGGCGTTCCAGGCTTTCGGTGGTGCGCTTGCGCGTCATTTCCACCAGGCCCAGGGCCGACATGGGGTAGACCGTGGTCTTGGCGTGGTCGCGCAGCAGCCCCTTTTCGAGCATGCGCAGCACCTGGCGCCGGTGCTCCTCGTCGGTCATGTCGATGAAGTCGATGATGATGATGCCACCCAGGTTGCGCAGTCGGAGCTGGCGTGCGGCGGCCTGCGCTGCTTCCAGATTCGTCCGGTAAACGGTTTCCTCCAGATTTCGCGTACCGACGTAACCGCCGGTATTCACGTCGATGGTGGTCATCGCCTCGGTCTGGTCGACGATCAGGTAGCCGCCGGACTTGAGCGGTACTTCTTTTTTCAGGGCGCGCTGGATTTCATCTTCGACGCCATAGAGGTCGAAGATCGGCCGCTCGCCCGAATAGTGCTCGATGCGGTCGTCCAGCTGCGGCATGAACTTGTGCACGAACTTGACGACCTTCTCGAAGGTCTCGCGCGAATCCACCCGCACCTTCTCGATATCGTCGTTGAGCATGTCGCGCAGGCTGCGCAGCGGCAGCGACAGCTCTTCGTAGACGCGCTCGCCGACCTTGGCCTTGACGATGTTCTCCTGCACCACGCGCCAGACCTTGCCCAGGTAGGTGACATCGAAGGCCAGCGATTCGGCGGTCTGCCCTTCCGCATTGGTGCGCACGATATAGCCCAGCGGGTTCTCGCCAATCAGCGAGGTGAGCACTTCCTTGAGGCGCTGGCGCTCGGCCTCCTCCTCGACCCGGGCCGAAATGCCCAGCGTGCGCGCATACGGCAGCAGCACCAGGTAGCGCGAAGGAATCGACAAGTGGGTGGACAGCCGGGCGCCCTTGGTGCCGATCGGGTCCTTGACCACCTGCACCACGATCTCCTGGCCTTCGTGCACCAGTTCGCTGATCGATGGCGTATGGCCATTGCCGCTGGCCACCACCTCCACCCCTTCGGCGGCAGCGGGCACCGGCGGACGCACGATGTCCGAAGCATGCAGAAACGCCGCGCGCTCCAGCCCGATATCGACAAACACCGCCTGCATGCCGGGCATCACCCGCTGCACGCGCCCCTTGTACACATTGCCCACATAGCCGCGGCGGGAGGCCCGCTCGACGTGCACCTCCTGCAACATGCCGTTTTCAACCACGCCGACGCGTGTCTCGCGAGGGGTCACGTTGATCAGGATTTCTTCGCTCACCGGTGACTCCAATGCATGGACGATCTTTATAGCGGCTGCATGCGCACACTGTCGATGCGTGAAAGAGGCTAGGCCGCGCGAGCTCCGCCACGTCGCCAACCAGCGCGCAAATCGCGGGATTTCATGTACCGGCGAGTGTTCCATTAGCTGCGCAGGAATCGGCGGGCTATGCTTGTCCGGATGCCCGATCCCATCCTTCCTGATCTGCTGCGACCCGGCCTGGACCTGGTGTTCTGCGGCACCGCTGCCGGGCGACGCTCGGCCGAGCAGGCGGCCTACTACGCTCATCCGGGCAACCTGTTCTGGCGCGCGCTGCACGCCGTGGCGCTGACGCCGCGGCTTTTTGCGCCGGCCGAGTATCCGCAGCTCCCTGCACTCGGCATCGGGTTGACCGATCTGGCCAAGCATCACGTGGGCAATGACGATGAGCTGCCGCGGGACGCTTTTGATGCAGCAGCACTGCGCGAGCGCATCGAACGCCATGCGCCCCGCGTGCTGGCCTTCACCAGCAAGGCCGCCGCACGTGCCGCGCTCGGGCGCGCGGCTGACTATGGCCTGCAGGAAGAACGCTACGGGCCGACGCAGCTGTTTGTGCTGCCCTCCCCGTCTGGCCAGGCGAGAGGCCATTGGGATCTTGCCCCCTGGCACGCGCTCGCTGCGCTGGTAAGGGCGCGCTAGGCCTGCGTGTAGCTCTCCAGCGCCGACGCCAGATGATCGAACAGGCGCCGCACACGCAGGCTGGGACGCAGGTCCTCGTGCATCACCACCCAAGTCTCCAGCGCCAGCGACACGTCGGCCGGGAATAGCCGGATCAACTGTGCATCCCGCTTCGCCAGGTTCACCTGCATGATGCCGATGCCGAAGCCCGCGCGAATCGCGGCCAGGGCGGCCAGATCGCTGTCCGTGCGCAGGGCGAAGTGTTCCCGCGTATAGGGCATGCCCTCGGGACGCAGACGCCGGATATAGGGCGTTTCGGTGTCGAAGCCGATCAATGCATGCCCTGTCAGATCCGCCAGCGCCTGCGGAAAGCCGTGCGATTCCAGGTAGCGCTTGTGCGCGAACATGCCAAGCTCCACGCGCCCCACGTGCCGAGCGATCAGCGCATCCTGGGTGGGCTGGTGCATGCGGATGGCGATGTCGGCATCGCGTCGCAGCAGGTCGGCGGCCTGGTTGGACGGCGCCAGCTCGATCACGATGCCCGGATGGCGTTCGCGGAAGTCGGCCAGCATCGACGGCAGCACCTCGGTGGCGATCACCTCGCTCGCCGTCAGCCGCACCGTGCCGCTGACCTCGCCACGACCAGCTGAGGCCGTACGCTGCAGCGCAGCCGAGGCCGAGGCCATGGCCTGCGCGTGCGGCAGCAGCTCCCGCGCCAGCTCCGTGGGCACCAGGCCTTGCGGCGAACGGGCAAACAGCGCCGCGCCCAGCGTCGATTCCAGCTCACGCATGTGGCGCCCAAGGCTGGGCTGGGTCATGTCCAGCGCGCGGGCCGCACCCGACAGGCTGCCTTCCCGCATCACGGCGAGAAAGGACCGATAAAGCTCCCAAGCGGGTTCCACGTTGGCCATGCATATTTTTATAGCAGATCTTCGCCGATCGGCAATTTTCTTTTAGCTGCCGGGCTCGCAAGCTGTGGCCCTCCCCAACGAGGACTTGTCATGCAATCGCAGCGTACGGCTCTAGTGATCGGCGCCAACGGCGGGATTGGCCAGGAAACCTGCACGGCCCTGCTGCGACGCGGCTGGCAAGTGCGCGCTCTGGTCCGCAAGGTCCCGGAAGCGGGTCCGAACACCATCGACTGGCGCATCGGCGATGCCATGCAGCGCGCCGACGTCCTCGACGCGGCGGCCGGTGTAGACGTGATCGTCCATGCCGTGAACCCACCGGGCTACAAGGCATGGAACCAGTTGGTGCTGCCCATGGTGGACAACACCATCGCCGCCGCCCAGGCGAATGGCGCCCGCATCGTGCTGCCGGGCACCGTCTACAACTACGGTCCGGACGCCTTTCCCCTGCTTGGCGAGGAGGCGCCGCAGCATCCACGCACCCGCAAGGGCGAGATTCGCGTCGAGATGGAGCGCCGTTTGCGGGCCGCCGCGCAGACAGGTGCCCGCGTGCTGGTGCTTCGCTGCGGCGACTTCTTTGGACCGCGCGCCGGCAACAACTGGTTCGCGCAGGGTTTGCTGCAGGCCGGCAAGCCGGTCACGCGCATCGCCTATCCCGGCGACTACAGCATCGGCCATAGCTGGGCCTATTTGCCGGATGTCGCTCAGACGCTGGTACGCCTCCTCGATCGCGAAGCGGAGTTGGCACCGTTTGAGCGCTTTCATTTCGGCGGCCACTGGGTCGACGGGCACGCCATGCTCGACGCCGTGCGTCATGCCACCGGCGACGACACGATCAAGGCTGGGCGTTTTCCCTGGTGGCTGGCGCAGCTCGCCTCGCCGTTCAACGAAACCATGCGCGAGCTCTGCAAGATGCGCTATCTGTGGCGCGACCGCGTCCAGCTCGACGATGCCAAGCTCAAGGCGTTCCTTGGAAACGAGCTCTATACGCCATTCGACCAGGCGGTTCGCGCAGCACTTGTCGGTGCCGGCTGCATCAGCAAGGTCGCCGGCCACGCAGATGCGCCGGCGTGATACGCGCAGCGCCGATCAGTCGATCGGCGTGTGGCGGTATTTGCCGACGTCGCGCTCCATCACCACCGAGGCGGAGTTCGTCCACGACCTGCGGATGTAGGTCACCACCGCCGCAACATCGGCGTCGCTCAATTGCTGCGCGAACGGCGGCATCGAATAAGGCCGCGGATTGCCCTTGGTCACCGGCGCAAATCCGCCCAGCAGGACCACGCGCATCGCATTGATGGCGGTCGGCTCATTCACCGAAGAATTGCCATTGAGCGGCGGATAGACACCCACCACGCCGTTGCCGTCCTTGCCGTGGCAATCCGCGCAACGCTGTTCGTACACCTTCGCGCCCTGCGCCATGATGGCGTGCGTGTCGAGCAACGATTCCTGCGACTTTGTTGCGGCCCGCGGCGGCAAGGATTGCAGATAGGTGGCGATCGCACGCAGGTCTTCATCGTGCAGATGCTGCGTGCTCTGCACCACCACGTCGGCCATGGGGCCAAACGCCGTGCCGCGCGCGGACTGACCCGTCTTCAGCAGATCGACGATGTCCTGCTCGCTCCAGCCGGCAAGGCCGCCATTGGCTTGCATGCTCAGATCCGGCGCGTACCAGTTTTGCGCGGGAATCTGTCCGCCGGCCAGCGAAGCCTTGCCTTCCTGCCCGCCCAAGGAATCGCGCGGTGCATGGCATTCGTTGCAATGGCCCAAGCCCTGCACGAGATACGCGCCGCGATTCCATGCATCGGATTTCGACGCATCGCGCTGGAACTCGCCTTCATGGAAATACAACGCGCGCCACGCCTTCAGTCCGCTGCGCACGCTGTATGGAAATTCCAGCGTCGGTTGTTGCGCTGGCGCATGCACGGGCGCCAACGATTGCAGATAGGCGAACATCGCCAACGCATCGTCGCGCGACACCTTGGTGTAGGAGGTATAGGAGAACACCGGATACAGCAATTCACCCTGGCGTCCCTTGCCGCTGTGCAGCGCCTGCCAGAAATCCTCGAAGCTCCAGTCACCCAACCCAGTCGCGTGATCAGGCGTGATATTGGGCGAGGGAATATTTCCGAACGGCGTAGGCAGCACGCGTCCACCTGCGTAACGCTCGCCACCTTGGGCGGTGTGGCACGACGCGCAATCACCCACCGCTGTGAGGTATTCGCCCTTCGCGATCAGCGCCGGATCCTTCAAACTCGCTCTATCGGCCCTGCTGGTGGATGGCGCCACGGAAGGCTTCGCCTCATGCTGGAACCACCACCAGCCACCGGCCAGCAGCAGAACCACGACAACGATGATCGCCATGCGCTTCATGCGCCGTCTCCCTTGTCGCCAAGCACGCCACAACGAAGCGGCGGCGTCACCGACCCTGGCGCCTGCGCGTGCATGTCGGCCGGCAGTGCACGGCTGGCCAGCCATGCCGACACGGCGGTGATGTCCGAGTCGCTCAGGCGATTGGCGATTTCCGCCATGCAGTCCGGTGCCGTCATCGCTCGCGTTTTTGTCCGCCATGAGCCGAGCTGCGAGCTCAGGTAGTCGTACGGCAAGCCGACCAGTCCCGGAATATCGGGCTGCACGCCGGTGAGCTGACTGCCATGGCAAGACTGGCAAGCGGGAATCTGGCGCGACGGATCACCATGCAGCACCAGCGTTTCGCCGCGCTCTTGCGCTTGCGCGGTGATGCGGGGCAACGGCGAAGGCGCGTAAGGAACCTCTTGCGCGGCGAAGTACTCGGCAATCTCGTGCATGTATTCGGGGCTGAGCTGCCGCACGGTGTATTCCATCGGACCGTACTTGCGCAGGCCCAGCTGGAAATCCTTCAGCTGGCGCGCGAGATAGCCGGCGGGCTTACCCGCCAGGCGCGGAAAAAATCCGCTTTCCGGCGTGCCTTCACCATGCGCGCCGTGGCAGGCGGTGCATGCAGCAATGCGTTGCTGCAGCGTGTCGGGAATAACAGGATGCGGCGCGTCCTGTGCGTGGACAAGGCCAACATGCGCCAACAAGATCAACGCCATCCATGCGCCCCATGCGCGCCCGGCCTGCGACCACTTCGCTGAAAGGGTTTTCATGTTTCCCCGACCTACGCCTGAGTGCGCGGCGAGAACGTGCCGCGCCGCAACGGTGGTCGATTATAGGCGCGCATCCGCGCTGTGCAGGATCAAACCATCAGACGGCGCGATTTAGCGACATCATGCCGCACAAGCTTGATCCCGGTGCTGTCGATTTCCCGTGTGGGTCAGGCCGACACCGCTCGATCCAGCGGCGGCATCTGCAGCGAAGCCGGCGTGTCGACGCGCAACGCGTCGTGCAACAGCAGGGTCACGCCAAGATGATCCTGGCTCTCGCGTTCGTGCACCACGCCACCGTAGATGAGCGCGCGTTCGCGCACGGTGGCCATGCCCTGTCCATTGGTGCCGAGCAGCGATACGAGCTGGCGCCATTCGGGTACCGGCCGACCGCGCTGCGCAGGCGCCGAGCGAACGGCGCTCATGCGCAACACTACCCAGCGCCGGCCGTGCGAGCAGCCGCCGCGAATATGTACGCGCACGCGCTTCATCGGCTCGCGCGCCAGCATGTACACCAGCACTTCGCAGGCCTGGCGGTAGAGCATCATGTGGACGTCGGGCGCCAGCAGGTTGAGGCCGCTGCCGGTGAGCGTGCAGCTGTAGACCGCGCCCACCAGCGAGGCGGCCTTCGACAATGGACCGCTCTCGAAGGTCGCCGCCAAACCATGTTCACGCCAGGCGCGCGGATGCAGGGCGTCGGCGAGGCGCTGCATTTCCAGCTGGGTCAGATCCAGGTGCCGTGCATAGGTCTGCTCCATGCTGGCCGGCAGCACCGGTCGCAGGCGCTCCATCATGCGGTGCTGGCCATCGCGCATCGACTGGCCCAGGCGATCGAGCGACTCGGCCACGTGGCGCAGGCGCAACTCCTCCTGATAAAGGCCTTGCTGCGCCAACAGGAATCCACGCAGGCTCTCGTTGCTTTCCAGGCGCCCGTCCTGATCACCGACCGACTTCGGCGCCAGGCGTGCGCCCAGCATGATCAAGCTGGAGACGGCGAAGGAAATGAGTGCCTGCGCCTGCATGACGGCCGGGTCGCGCTCCACCGTCATGGTGAGCTCGACGGCGATGCTGGCGAGCAGGCCACCGATGGCCGCACCCTGCCAGCCCAGGCGCAGGGTCAGCCATGCCACCGGCAGGAACATGGCCATGCGGGCGACGGCCACCACCTCATCGCCAAGCTGGGTCGAGGCCAGCCAGATCAGCAGCAGCAGCGACGGCACCACGCCCTTGAGGCAATCGATCAATGCCTCTCGCTTAATCGAGGGGACACCCACCACCTGCCGACCCGACCAACTCAGCCAGGCGAATACTGGCGGAACCAGGGTCAGCGCACCAAGGTAACTGCCCAGGAAATACTCGAGCACCGTGTGCACCGTCAGCGGATGAGGTTTTTCGCTTGCCCGGAACGTCATCGTGGCAAACGAAGCGCTATTGACCAGAGCGCTGACGGTACTGCCGGCAAGAATGCAGGTCATGATCGCGGCGATGTTCACCCGGCCGTCCGCCCACACAGGCACGCGGCGCCGGCACCAGGCAATGACCGGTGCGGTCACCAGCATCGGCGACACAGTGACCGAAAGTGCCCAGAGTGTTCCAAAACGGTCATGGTAGGCCCAACCCAGCCCGATCAGGGGGATCGTCTCGCCGATGATCATGGCCGGCCAGTAGCGATACGGCACCACCAGCAGACACAGCAGGCGCAGGCCGGCAATCATGTTCCAGTGGGAAGTGGAGATTTCCTTGAGCAGCGAGAAACCCACCGCATAAGCGACGACAACGCCGACCTGGCGAAGCTTTGCGTGGAGCGCCGCACGTTTCCCTGCGTCGCCGTATTCTTTCGTTGCCGTGCCCATCGAGTGGTGCCAAACCCCTGTTTCAATAAACGCGTGAGACCGGTCCAGGCGTTGCGGAGCGGTGAGATCGGGCCGTCAGCGAGTCGCCGATTGTCGCAGGAAACGTCCTACGCAACGCGCTGCATCGCGGCAGTCGCGGGCCTTTGCCGTTCTCCATGCAAAAACAAAGCCCGGCGACGGGGCCGGGCGCTGTTTTTCACATCTTTTTTTGCAGGTTCACGCGCACAGCCGGTCAGCGCGGCGACGAGCCGACGGATTTGCGCACGATCAACATGGCCAGCTCCAGCGACTGCTCGTAGTTGAGCCGCGGGTCGACCATGGACTTGTAGGCGCGATCAAGATCCGCCTCGTTGAGATCGCGGGCGCCACCCATGCATTCGGTCACGTCTTCGCCGGTCAATTCCAGATGCACGCCGCCCAGTCGCGTTCCCGAGGCCGCATGGATATCGAAGGCCTGGTCCAGCTCGCCCCGGATATTGTCGAAACGGCGCGTCTTATACCCATTGGAGGTGGTTTCGGTATTGCCATGCATGGGATCGGCCACCCACAGCACACGGCGCCCTTCCCGCCTGACGGCCTCGAGCAAGGGCGGCAGTGCACTGCCGATGAGACCATTGCCCATGCGGTGGACCAAGGTGAGGCGGCCGGGCTCGTCTTCCGGGTTCAAGGCATCGATGACGGGCAGCAATTGATCCGGCGTGACCGAGGGTCCCACCTTCACCGCGATTGGATTGCGAATGCCACGGAAATATTCAACGTGGGCGCCATCAAGCGCCGCGGTACGCATGCCGATCCACGGAAAGTGCGTGGACAGGTTGAACCAACCCTGGTGCCGCGGCACCTTGCGCGTCAGCGCCTGCTCGTAGTGCAACAGCAGCGCTTCGTGCGAGGTGAAGAAATCCACGCGGGAGAAACCGGCAATCGGCCCGGCCAGCGTTTCCATGAAACGCAATGAATCTCCGATGGCCGCGACCATGCGGCGATATTCGGCCGCCAGCGGCGAGTGCTCCACCCAGGCCAGATCCCAGTATTCAGGATGGTGCAGATCGGCAAAACCGCCATCGATCAGCGCACGCACAAAATTCATGGTCAGCGCCGAATGCGCATGCCCCTGAATCAGGCGCTGCGGGTCGGCTCGACGCGCTTCAGGCGTGAACTCCGGTCCATTGACCACGTCGCCGCGAAAACTCGGAAGGGTCACGCCATCGCGCGTCTCGTGATCGGTCGAGCGCGGCTTGGCGTATTGGCCGGCAAACCGGCCCACGCGCAGCACCGGCTTCTTCAGCCCATGCACCAGCACCAGGCTCATCTGCAACAGCACTTTGAGCCGGTTGGAAATGATCGGGCTGGTGCAGTCGGCGAAACTCTCGGCGCAATCGCCGCCCTGCAACAAGAAACGTTGCCCTTCCTGCGCTTCGGCCAGCGCTTTTTTGAGGGACAGCACTTCCCACGAGGTGACCAGCGGAGGCAGCGTGGCCAGCTGATCGGTGGCGCGCGCCAGTTCGGCGGCGTCCTCATAGAGCGGCTGCTGCAACGCCTGGCGGCCCTGCCAACTTTGTGGCGACCAGCCTTCCAGATCTGCTGAGGGTGAAGGCTTGACGGGCATGACCTGCGACATAGAAAACGACCTTGCTCAGACTCGCTTGCGTGTGGCGGCGACGACCGCCGCGATCACCAGCAGCACATACCACATCAGCGTCCACGCCGGCATGGGCAGGCCAAGCACCGGTTCGATCTTGGCGCACTCGCCCGAGCCGGTGAACACCAGTTTTAGCACTTTGGCGAAGGGGAACGTATCCATCATGTAGCCGAGATTCGGGCCACATGCGGGAATCTGATCGGCAGGCAGCGTCTGCAGCCAAAGATGGCGCGCCGCCGTGACGATGCCGCCCAGGGCGCCCAGCAGGACGCCACCGGTATAAATCCAGCGCGCGCCCCCGCGCGGTGCATGCAAGCCGCCTAGCAGGAAAAACACGGCCATCACCATGAAGGCGATGCGCTGAAAAATACACAGCGGACACGGGATCATGTTGAGCACGTGCTCGGCGTACAGGGCAAAGCCCAGCAGAGCCACGCAGATGAAGAAACCGGCGAAGCAGGTGGCGCGATACGACCAACGGAAAGGGTTCATGACCTGACTGTGCTGCAATGCGAAAGCGGACATTACCCGCTTGCCCCGCCCCTGTCAGCCCTGCCGATTCACCCACGCGCTGGTGGCGCAGTCGCAGGTCGGCGGCGTGCTCGCCAAACCGCAACTTCCCGCGGCCGCGGTCAGCTGAAATGCCACGCCGAGGCGCTTGAGCGTCCCATGGCAGCACTCCCACTCCCCGCCCCAAAAAGCAAAAACCCCGGCAGGTTGCCCTGCCAGGGTTTTGCAAAACACTTGTTGCTACCGATTACTCGGCGGCTTCGTCGGTCTGCGGACGATCGACCAGCTCGACGTACGCCATCGGAGCGTTGTCGCCCGGGCGGAAGCCGCACTTGAGGATGCGCAGGTAGCCGCCGGGACGGGCCTGGTAACGCGGACCCAGCTCGACGAACAGCTTGCCGACGGCCTGCTTGTCGCGCAGACGCGCGAAAGCGAGACGACGGTTGGCAACGCCATCGGTCTTGGCGAGCGTGATGAGCGGCTCGGCGACGCGACGGAGTTCCTTCGCCTTGGGAAGGGTGGTGCGGATCAGCTCGTGCTTGATCAGCGACGCGGCCATGTTCTTGAACATGGCTTCGCGGTGGCTGCTCGTGCGGTTGAGCTTGCGACCGGATTTCTGGTGGCGCATGGCAATACTCTCTATGTCTGTTGTTATGAAAAGCCGGCGGTTAGGTCCGACTTCCCGCGGTTACCCGCTGATGAAGCCCTTGGTACTACGGGCTCTTATTGAGCAAGACGGCCAAGCTGGCCGTTTCAGGTGTCTGCAAAATCCGAGGGTAGAACACTCGTCAGAGCACCAATACCGGCGACCAAAGTAGTCACCCAAAACATCGTGCGGTCTTGATACCGCTTTAGCAGCTGGCGAGCGCACCGAAGTACGCTCGCCAGTTTGCCGTTACAGCCGGCAGTCGCGAACGACCGCCAAAACACTTAACCCAGCTGCATGCCGTGGGACAGACCCGGCGGCGGCCAGTTTTCAAGCTTCATACCGAGCGCGAGACCACGACCACCCAGCACGTCCTTGATTTCGGTCAGGGACTTCTTGCCGAGGTTCGGCGTCTTGAGCAGTTCGACTTCCGTCTTCTGCACCAGGTCGCCGATGTAGTAGATGCTCTCGGCCTTCAGGCAGTTTGCCGAACGCACGGTGAGCTCCAGATCGTCGATCGGACGCAGCAGCAGCGGATCGAAACCGCCCTTCTCCGCCTTGTCGGTGGCACTCTCGCGACGCGAGAAGTCACCGAACACCGACAGCTGGTCGTTGAGGATTTCAGCGGCCTTGCGAACCGCGTCTTCCGCACCGATGGTGCCGTTGGTTTCAATGTCGAGCACGAGCTTGTCGAGGTTGGTGCGCTGCTCAACGCGAGCGGCGTCAACTTCGTAGGCAACACGCAGGACCGGCGCGAACGACGCGTCGAGCTGCAGGCGGCCAATCGGACGAGCCTCGTCATCCGGATGCTGGCGCGAGCTGGCCGGCTGGTAGCCGACGCCGCGACGCACCTTCAAACGCATGTTGAGGGCAATGTCCTTGGTCAGGTGGCAGATCACATGCTCGGGGTTGATGATTTCCACCGAGTGGTCGACGGCGATGTCGCCGGCGGTGACCACGCCCTTGCCCTTCTTGGACAAGGTCAGGGTGACTTCATCACCCGAATGCTGGCGAATCGCCACGTCCTTGAGGTTGAGCAGGACTTCAATGACGTCCTCCTGCAGGCCTTCCAGGGTGGTGTACTCGTGCAGCACGCCATCAATTTCTACCTCGACGATGGCAGAGCCAGGGATCGAGGAGAGCAGCACGCGGCGCAGCGCGTTGCCCAGGGTGTGGCCAAAACCACGCTCGAGCGGCTCGACCACCACCTTGGCGCGGTTGGCTCCGAGTTGCTCGACGCTGAGGCCGCGAGGGCGCAGCACGCTAGTTGACGAAACTGCCATGCAGGGCTCCGGTTGATTACTTCGAGTAGAGCTCGACGATCAGGCTCTCGTTGATGTCGGTCGGCAGATCGCCGCGGTCCGGCATCGACTTGAACGTACCTTCGAACTTCTTGCTGTCGACTTCGACCCACTGCGGACGCAGGTCCATGGTGTCGAACACGGTTGCCGCTTCCTGCACGCGCAGCTGAGTGCGCGCACGCTCGGTCAGTGCAACCGCGTCGCCCGGACGGACCTGGTACGAGGGGATGTTCACCTTCTTGCCGTTGACCAGCACAGCCTTGTGGCTGACCAGCTGACGGGCCTGGGCGCGGGTGACCGCGAAACCCATGCGGTAAACAACGTTGTCCAGACGGCTTTCGAGCAGGCGCAGCAGGTTCTCGCCGGTGTTGCCCTTGAGGGTCGACGCCTTGGAGTAGTAGTTGCTGAACTGACGCTCGAGCACGCCGTAGATGCGCTTGACCTTCTGCTTTTCACGCAGCTGGTTGGCGTAATCGGACATGCGCATGCGCTTGTTGGCGCCATGCTGGCCGGGCTTGTTTTCCAGCTTGCACTTGGAGTCCAGCGCGCGCGCCGGGCTCTTCAGGCTGAGATCTGCACCCTCACGACGGGCGAGTTTGCAGGTAGCTCCACGATAACGGGCCATGGGTATGCTCCTTAGACTCGACGCTTCTTGGGGGGACGGCAGCCGTTATGCGGAATCGGCGTGACGTCGATGATGTTGAGCACCTTGTAGCCCAGCGCGTTCAGCGAACGCACGGCGGACTCACGACCCGGACCCGGGCCCTTGATGCGCACTTCCACGGTCTTCACACCGTAGTCGCCAGCAGCGCGGCCAGCCTTTTCGGCGGCAACCTGGGCAGCGAACGGGGTCGACTTACGCGAGCCGCGGAAACCCGCGCCGCCGGCAGTCGCCCACGACAGGGCATTGCCCTGGCGATCGGTGATGGTGACGATGGTGTTGTTGAAGGAGGCCTGCACGTGGGCCACGGCATCCGTGACAACGCGCTTGATCTTCTTCTTGGTCTTGACAGGCTTAGCCATGTTCGGAATCCGTTACTTCTTGATGGCGCGACGCGGACCCTTACGGGTGCGTGCATTGGTACGCGTGCGCTGGCCGCGCACCGGCAGACCACGGCGGTGACGCAGACCGCGGTAGCAACCCAGATCCATCAGACGCTTGATGGCAATACCCACCTCGCGACGCAGATCGCCTTCAACGACGTACTTGCTGATTTCGTGGCGGATCTTCTCCACCTCGCCTTCACTCAGGGACTTGATCTGGGTGGTAGGAACCACGCCAGCGTCCGCGCAGACCTTCTTGGCCCGGCTGCGGCCGATCCCGTAAATGCTCTGCAGGCCAACCCAGACATGCTTCTGGACCGGCAAATTGACACCCGCGATGCGCGCCATGATGTACTTTCTCCGATGCGTTTCGTGCGCGGTAAACGCGCAATTCTAACCTTAAACAACCCATTAGGAAAGCCCTGCGGTACCTGGGGTACCGCCGCCCTCCGACTTAGACCAACTTCACACCACCCCAGCAGCCATCAGTTGCGGCGGAGGTTGGCCTTCTTCAGCAGGCTTTCGTACTGGTGACTGACCAAGTGCGCCTGCACCTGAGCAGTGAAATCCATCACCACGACCACGACGATGAGCAGAGAGGTGCCACCGAAGTAGAACGGGACGTGCCACGCTTTTTGCATAAACGATGGAACCAGGCAGACCAGCACCAGGTACAGCGCGCCGACACCGGTAAGACGGGTCATCACGTTGTCGATGTAGTCAGCCGTGGAGCGGCCCGGGCGGATGCCCGGAATCAAGGCGCCGGAGCGCTTGAGGTTGTCTGCCGTCTCCTGGGAGTTGAACACGATCGCCGTATAGAAGAAGGCGAAAGTGATCACCAGCACCGCGAAGACGATGTCGTACAGCGGTTCGCCCGGGGTCAGCGCCTGGGTCAGCTCGGTGATCCAGCGCGCCTGATGACCCTGGCCGAACCAGGTAGCAGCCGTCGCCGGGAACAGCAGCAAGCTTGAGGCGAAGATCGGCGGGATCACGCCGGCCATATTGACCTTCAGCGGCAGGTGCGAGGTCTGGTTCATGTAGGCCCGCTGTCCACCGGAACGACGCGCGTAGTTCACGGTGATGCGCCGCTGGGCGCGCTCCATGTACACCACGAACGCCGTCACCAGCAGGATCACGGCAACCACCATGAGCATCTTGATGACCGAGAGCTCACCGTTGTTGGCCATGCTCAGCGTGTGCGCCACCGCACCGGGCAGGCCGGAGACGATGCCGGCGAAGATCAGCAGCGAAATGCCGTTGCCGATACCGCGCTCGGTGATCTGCTCACCCAGCCACATCAGGAACATCGTGCCGGCCGTCAGGCCAACCACCGACGACATGACGAAACCCATGCCAGGCGTATACACCACCGGCGCGCCACCCAGGGCGGTCTGCTTCTGCAACGCCATGGCGATGCTGAACGCCTGAAATGCCGCCAGGCCTACCGTGCCAAAGCGGGTGTACATGGTCATCTTGCGACGACCAGACTCACCCTCTTTACGCAGCGCCTGCAGGCTCGGGATCACCGAACCCATCATCTGCACCACGATGGAGGCAGAGATGTACGGCACCACGCCGAGCGCGAACACCGAGAAACGTGCCAGCGAGCCACCCGAGAACATGTTGAACATGTTCATCAGGCCGCCGCCCTGCTCGATCAGGTTCGTCATGGCTTCCGGATTGACGCCGGGAACCGGGATGAAGGAACCGAGACGGAAGACAATCAGCGCACCAATCACGAAGAAGATGCGCTGACGCAGTTCCGTCAGCTTGCCGAGCGATCCGAGCGATGTGCCCTGGGCTGACGCCACGTGATTACTCCACGCTGCCGCCGGCAGCTTCGATCGCTGCCTTGGCGCCGGCCGTAGCCAGCACGCCCGACAGCTTCACGGCGCGGCCGATTTCGCCCTTGAGGACAACCTTGACCTTCTTGGCATGGCTGTCGATCAGACCTGCCTGGTGCAGCGCGATCGTGTCGATCACGTCAGCCTTCAGGGTGGCCAGCTGGTACAGGAACACTTCCTGGCTTTCTTTCTTCTTCAGCGAGCGGAAGCCAACCTTCGGCAGGCGACGCTGCAGCGGCATCTGACCGCCTTCGAAACCGTACTTGTGGGTGCCGCCCGCGCGAGCGTGCTGACCCTTGTGACCGCGACCGGCGGTCTTGCCCAGGCCCGAACCGATACCGCGACCCACGCGAAGGCGAGTCTTGCGGGAGCCGGCGGCCGGCTTGATGTCGTTAAGACGCATGGTGATTACTCCTCAACCCGCACGAGGTAATAGACCGTGTTGATCAGGCCGCGGACCTGCGGGCTGTCCTTCAGTTCACGGACGTCATTGAGCTTGCTCAGGCCGAGCGCCTTCACGCTCAGGCGATGGCGGCTCTGCACACCGCGCAGGCCCTTGACCAGGCGCACGCGCACGGTGGCGGCGGTTTCGTTGTTCTTAGCCATTGCCCAGCACCTCTTCCAGGGTCTTGCCACGCTTGGCAGCGATCTGCTTCGGCGAGGCAACGGCCTGCAGGCCCTTGATGGTCGCGCGGACCAGGTTGATCGGGTTACGCGAACCAACGGCCTTGGCGAGCACGTTCTTCACGCCCACCACTTCCAGCACAGCGCGCATGGCGCCGCCGGCGATCACGCCGGTACCTTCGGAAGCCGGCTGCATGAACACGCGGGCTGCGCCGTGGTTGGCCTTGATGGCGTACCACAGGGTGCCGTTGTTCAGGTCGATGCTCACCATCTGGCGGCGGGCGCGTTCCATGGCCTTGGAGATGGCGACCGGCACTTCACGCGCCTTGCCATAACCAAAACCCACGCGGCCTTCGCCGTCGCCGACCACGGTCAGCGCAGTGAAGCTCATCTGGCGGCCACCCTTGACGGTCTTGGCCACGCGGTTAACGGCAATCAGCTTCTCGAGCAGGCCGTCTGAATTTTCGCGATCGGTAGAAGACATGTTTTTTTCCATGTGCCCGGCAAACCGGGACTTTTACTTGCGGCTGAGCCGCTTGGAGTTGTGGGTACTTCTATTGGCATCAAGTGCCGGCGAACCGGCACCCGATACCAGGCGGCCTTAGAACTTCAGGCCGGCTTCGCGGGCCGCATCGGCCAGCGCCTTGATGCGACCGTGGTAGCGGAAGCCCGAGCGATCGAACGCCACGGACTCGATACCAGCGGCCAGCGCACGCTCAGCCACGGCCTTGCCGACAGCGGCGGCAGCAGTGAGGTTCTTGGTGCCCTTGAGGTCTTCAGCAACCGACTTCTGCACGGTGGAGGCAGCTGCCACCACGTTCGTGCCCGAAGCGTCGAACACCTGTGCGTACAGGTGCTGACCGGTGCGATGGACCGACAGGCGCGCCACACCGAGCTTGCGGATGTGGGAGCGAGTCGACTTGGCGCGACGCAGGCGGGATTCGTTCTTGTTCATCGTCATAGTTCCTAGAAGCGGATCGACAAGCAGCTTTAGCCTTTTTGAAGAGTGCAGCCATGGATGGCTGCTCTTTCGCGAGGGACCGCTTACGCCTTCTTGGCTTCCTTCAGGGTGATCTTCTCGCCGGAGTAGCGCACGCCCTTGCCCTTATAGGGTTCCGGCGGACGGAAGCCACGGATCTTGGCGGCCACCTCGCCCACGCGCTGCTTGTCCGAACCCTTGATCAGGATTTCGGTCTGCGTCGGGGTTTCGATGGTGATGCCTTCGGGCGCTTCGAACACGACCGGATGCGAGAAGCCCAGGGCAATGTTCAGCGACTTGCCGGCCATCGAAGCACGGTAGCCCACGCCGACCAGCTCGAGCTTGCGCTCGTAACCGTCGGACACGCCCTTGACCATGTTGGCCAGCAGCGCGCGCAGGGTGCCACCGAACTTGTCGTCCGCGCCTTCGGCGAGAACGATGTTGGCCACGCCATTGTCGATATTGATCGAGGCGCCCGGCAGGTGATGGATCGCCAGGGTGCCCTTCGGGCCCTTGACGGAAATGCCGTTGGCGTCGGACTTGACTTCAACGCCCTTGGGCAGGTTGATCGGTTGTTTGGCTACGCGGGACATCGTCGGCTCCTTATGCGACCTGGCCGATGACTTCGCCGCCCAGACCCTTCGAACGGGCCTGCGCGTCGGTCAGCAGACCGGCGGAAGTCGAGATGATCGAGATACCCAGGCCACCGAGGACCTTCGGCAACTCGTCCTTGCCGCGGTAGACGCGGAGACCGGAACGGCTGACACGGGCAATGGTTTCGATAGCCGGACGGCCTTCGAAATACTTGAGCTTGATCTCGAGCACCGGCTTGCCTTCCACGGAGGAGGCCTTGGCGTCGAGGATATAGCCCTCATTCTTGAGAAGGTTGGCGATGGCCACCTTCAGCTTCGACGACGGCATGTTTACGGTCTGCTTGCCCGTGAGCTGGGCATTGCGGATGCGCGTAAACAGATCGGCGATGGGATCAGTCATGCTCATGAAAACATCCTTCAGAGTGCACCGATATCCGAAAAACCGGAAATCAATTCAATTGTGAGCCGGCACAGTGCCGACCTGCGGAACGCAGACCGACGACTATAACAGCTTTTTCCGACTTTGCGAACATCAGCGCATAAATCGCGCCAACGGCGGCAGGCTGATGCCCACCGCCGCATCGAACGCCAACGGGCCGAAACCCGTCAACGCCCTGTTTGGGGTATTACCAGCTGGCCTTGCGCAGGCCAGGCACGTCACCACGCATGGTGGCTTCGCGCAGCTTGTTGCGGCCCAAGCCGAACTTCTGATACACGGCGCGCGGACGGCCGGTCAGAGCACAGCGGGTGCGCTGGCGAGACGGGCTCGCGTCGCGCGGCAGCTTCTGCAGCTTGGTCTGGGCTTCCATCTTCTCGTCATACGAGGCGTTGGGGCTCAGCACGATCGCCTTCAGTTCGGCGCGCTTGGCGGCGTACTTCTTGACGAGCTTGGTCCGCTTGATATCGCGGTTGACCATCGAGGTCTTTGCCATGGATAGATATCTCTCGCGTGTATCAGTTGCGGAACGGGAAGCTGAAGGCTTCCAGCAGCGCTTTGGCTTCGTCGTCCGACTTGGCGGTGGTGGTGATGGAGATATCCATGCCACGCATCGCGTCGACGGCGTCGAAGTCGATTTCCGGGAAGATGATCTGCTCTTTGACGCCGAAGTTGTAGTTACCGCGGCCGTCAAAAGCGCGACCCGACACACCACGGAAGTCGCGCGTACGCGGCAGCGAGATGTTGATCAGGCGATCGAGGAATTCCCACATCTGCGCGCGGCGCAGGGTGACCTTGCAGCCGATCGGCCAGCCGTCGCGGATCTTGAACGAGGCAACCGACACGCGGGCCTTGGTCTGGATCGGCTTCTGGCCGGCGATCTTGGCCATGTCGGCCACGGCGTTTTCGAGCACTTTCTTGTTGCCCGCCGCTTCGCCCACGCCCATGTTCAGCGTGATCTTGGTGATGCGGGGAACCTGCATCACGTTCTGGTAACCAAAGCGCTCGGTGAGCTTCTGGATGACCTGGTCTTTGTAAAAGTTTTCGAGACGCGTCGTCATAGTTAATTCCTTACGCGTCCACGACTTCGCCGGAGGACTTGAACACGCGCACCTTACGCCCATCAGAGAGCGTCTTGGCGCCAACGCGTTCACCCTTGCCCGTGGCGGAGTTGAACAGCTGGACGTTGGAGAGGTGGATCGAAGCCTCACGCTCGACGATGCCACCGGCCTGGTTGGCCTGCGGATTCGGCTTGGTGTGACGCTTGACCAGGTTCACGTTGGAGACGAACACGCGGTCGCCATCAACGCGCAGCACGTCGCCGCGCTGACCCTTGTTTTTGCCGGTGATCACGAGGACCTGATCACCCTTGCGGATACGGTTCATGGTCTAGTCTCCGCTCAGAGCACTTCGGGCGCGAGGGAGACGATCTTCATGAACTTCTCGCTGCGCAGCTCGCGAGTGACCGGCCCGAAGATACGGGTGCCAATCGGCTCGAGCTTGTTGTTGAGGAGGACCGCTGCGTTGCCGTCGAAACGGATCAGCGAGCCATCGGGACGGCGCACACCCTTGGCGGTACGAACCACCACGGCGTTGTACACCTCGCCCTTCTTCACCTTGCCGCGGGGGATGGCATCTTTCACGGTGACCTTGATAACGTCACCGATCGCGGCGTAACGGCGCTTGGAGCCGCCGAGCACCTTGATGCACATCAGTTCGCGAGCACCGCTGTTATCGGCCGCGGATAGCGTGCTTTGCATCTGGATCATGTCTGCACCCTCCCTTAGACGTTAGCGCGCGTGATGATTTCGACCACGCGGTGATGCTTGGTCTTGGACAAGGGACGGCATTCTGCAATGCGGACCAGGTCGCCCTCGTTCGCGCCCAGGTCGTCCTGTGCGTGAAGCTTGGTCGAACGACGGATGATCTTGCCGATCAGCGGATGCTGTTCCTGGCGCTCGATCAGGACCGTCACGGTCTTGTCCATCTTGTTACTGATGACGCGGCCCTCGAGGGTGCGCGTCTGCTTTTGGTTGTCGCTCATATCAGCCGTCCCTTACTTCTTTCCGCCGAGCACGAACTTCGTGCGGGCGATGTCGCGCCGAACGCGGCGCAGCTGGTGCGGCTGATTGAGCTGGCCGGTGCCCTTCTGCATGCGCAGATTGAACTGCTCCTTGCGGAGGTCCAGCAGATGCTTGTTCAGCTCGTCGGCCGACTTGGTGGTCAAATCTTTGATGGCCATATCACATCACCGCCCGGGTCACGAATTGGGTCTGGACCGAGAGCTTGGCGGCGGCCAGGCGGAACGCCTCGCGTGCCGTCGCCTCGTCGATACCCTCGATTTCATAGAGCATGCGGCCCGGCTGGATCGGAGCGACCCAGTATTCGACGCCACCCTTACCGGCACCCATTCGAACTTCGATGGGCTTCTTGGTGATGGGCTTATCCGGGTACACACGGATCCACAGCTTGCCGCCGCGCTTCACAAAACGGGTGATGCAACGACGACCGGCTTCGATCTGACGAGCGGTCAGGGCGCCAAAGGTGGTTGCCTTCAGACCGAACTCGCCAAAACTGACGAGGTTCGAGGAGAAAGCCAGACCATCGTTACGGCCCTTGAACTGCTTACGGTATTTGGTTCGCTTAGGTTGCAGCATGGCAACTCTCCTTACTTCGCCGTCCGCTCGCGACGGCCTTCACCGCCCTCGCGACGCCCTTCACGACGACCCTCACCACCCTCACGGCGCGGCTGGGACTGCTCTTCCTTCGACTCCTGGCCGGCTGCTGCAAGGTCGAAGATTTCGCCCTTGTAGATCCACACCTTGATGCCGATGACGCCGTAGGTCGTATGAGCCTCGGCGGTGCCGTAGTCGATGTCGGCGCGCAGCGTATGCAGCGGCACGCGACCTTCGCGGCTCCATTCGGAACGAGCAATCTCAGCGCCGTTCAAACGGCCAGAGACATTGATCTTGATACCCAGTGCGCCCAGGCGCATCGCGTTGCCGACCGAGCGCTTCATGGCGCGGCGGAACATGATGCGACGCTCCAGCTGCTGCGCGATCGACTCGGCAACCAGCTGTGCGTCCAGCTCAGGCTTACGGACTTCACTGACGTTGATGTGCGCCGGAACGCCCATCAGGTCACTGACTTCCTTGCGCAGCTTCTCGATATCCTCGCCCTTCTTGCCGATCACCACGCCCGGACGGGCGGTGTGAATCGTCACGCGTGCGGTCTTGGCCGGACGCTCGATGAGGATCTTGGAGATGCCGGCCTGGGCCAGCTTCTTGCGCAGCATCTCGCGGACCTTGAGGTCAGCAGCGAGGTACTGGGCGTATTCGCCCTTATTGGCGTACCACTTCGAGTTCCAGTCCTTGGCAATGCCGAGGCGGATACCGGTGGGATGAACTTTATGACCCATCGTCTACGTCCTCTTTAGTTGCCAACGACCACAGTGATGTGGCTCGTGCGCTTCAGGATGCGGGAACCGCGACCCTTGGCGCGGGCGTACATGCGCTTCATCGCCGGACCTTCGTCGACGAAGATGCGCGCGACCTTCAGGTCGTCGACGTCGGCGCCGAGATTGTTCTCAGCGTTGGCGACAGCCGACAACAGCACCTTGCGAACAAGGGCTGCGGCCTTCTTGTTGGTGAACTGGAGCACGTCGCTGGCTCGGCCCACGGGCATGCCGCGGACCAGGTCAGCCACCAGGCGTGCCTTCTGCGCCGAAATGCGGGCGCTGCGCAGGATCGCTTTGGCTTCAGTGCTCATCACTTGCCCTTCTTGTCGCCGCCATGGCCCTTGAACGTACGGGTCGTCGCGAACTCGCCGAGCTTGTGCCCGACCATGTTCTCGTTGACCAGCACAGGGACATGCTGACGGCCGTTGTGGATGGCGATGGTCAGGCCGACCATTTCCGGCAGGATCATCGAGCGGCGCGACCAGGTCTTGATCGGACGCTTGTTATTGGCGGAAACGGCGGCTTCCACCTTCTTTACGAGGTGCAGGTCGACAAACGGACCTTTCTTTAGAGAGCGCGGCATGATCGTTTCCTATTACTTGCGACGACGCACGATGAACTGCTGGGTGCGCTTGTTCGAGCGCGTCTTGTAGCCCTTGGCCGGCGTACCCCACGGAGAAACCGGGTGACGACCGCCAGAGGTCTTGCCCTCACCACCGCCATGCGGATGGTCGACCGGGTTCATCACCACACCGCGAACGGTGGGACGAATACCCAACCAGCGCTTGGCGCCGGCCTTGCCGAGCTTCTTCAGGCTGTGCTCGCCGTTGCCCACTTCACCGATGGTGGCGCGGCAATCGACCGGCACGCGGCGCATTTCGCCGGAGCGCAGACGCAGCGTGGCGTAACCCGATTCGCGAGCCACCAGCTGGACCGAAGCGCCGGCGGAACGCGCAATCTGCGCACCCTTGCCCGGACGCATCTCGATGCAGTGGATGGTCGAACCCACCGGAATGGCGCGCAGCGGCAGGCTGTTGCCGGCCTTGATCGGCGCATCGCTGCCCGACACCAGGCGATCGCCTGCCTGCACGCCCTTGGGCGCGATGATGTAACGACGCTCACCGTCGGCATAGCACAGCAGTGCGATATGCGCGGTACGGTTCGGATCGTATTCAATGCGCTCGACCTTGGCGGCAATGCCTTCCTTGTCGCGCTTGAAGTCGATGATGCGGTAACGCTGCTTGTGACCGCCGCCCTGGTGGCGAACGGTGATGCGACCGTAGTTATTGCGACCGCCGTTCTTGGTCTTCGCCTCGGTCAACGCCGCGTACGGCGCGCCCTTGTGAAGGCCCTCGGTGCGAACGCTGACTGCGTCGCGACGACCGGGGGAGGTCGGCTTGTGAGTGATCAGTGCCATCTCAATTCAACTCCTGGCTCAGGCTTTGGCCGACACGTCGATGGTCTGGCCATCGGCGAGGCGGACATAGGCCTTACGCTTGCCCTGGCGATTGCCAGTGCGGAAACGGAAGGACTTGACCTTGCCCTTGGCATTGACGAGGTTCACCTGCTCGACCTTGACGTCGAACATCTGTTCCACCGCTGCGCGGACATCGGCCTTGGTTGCTTCGGGAGCAACCACGAATACGTACTGGTTCTTCTCGGCCAGGCGTGCAGCCTTTTCCGAGATGTGCGGCGCACGCAGCGTATTCAGAATGCGTTCGTTGCTCATGCCAGCCACTCCTCGATCTTCTTCACCGCATCGACGGTCATGACGATGTGGTCCGAACCGACCAGGCTGACCGGGTTCAGAGCCAGCACGTCCACGACGTGGATGTACGGGATGTTGCGCGCGGCCAGGAAGGTGGCTTCGTTGGCGTCTTCCGACACCAGCAGCACGCGACCCGAGACCTGCAGTTCAGCCAGCTTGGCAACCATCGCCTTGGTCTTGGGGGTATCGATGCCGAAGCTCTCGACCACCTTCAGACGGTCCTGACGGATCAGCTCAGCAAGGATCGAACGGATGGCAACGCGATACGACTTGCGGTTGACCTTCTGCTCGTAGCTGCGCGGCTTGGCAGCGAACGTGCGGCCACCACCGACAAAGATCGGTGCACGGTAGTCACCGTGACGGGCGCCGCCGCCCTTCTGCTTCTTGAACTTCTTGGTGGTGCCGGACATCTCGCCGCGCGACAGCTGCGACTGGGTACCGGCACGGCCGCCCGCCTGATAGGCGATGACGACCTGGTGGATCAGGGCCTGCTTGAGCTCACCGCCGAACACTTCGTCCGACACGTTGAGCGGCTTGGCGCCAATAACATTGAGTTCCATGGCGTCTCTCCTCAGCCCTTGGTCGTCGGACGGATGACGACGTCGCCGCCGGTAGCACCCGGCACCGCGCCCTTCACCGCGATCAGATGACGCTCGGCGTCGACCTTGACCACTTCCAGGCCCTGCTGCGTGCGGTTGACCGCACCCATGTGGCCCGACATCTTCTTGCCCGGGAACACGCGACCCGGGGTCTGACGCTGACCGATAGAACCCGGCGCACGATGCGACAGCGAGTTACCGTGGGTCGCGTCACCCATGGTGAAGTTCCAGCGCTTGATGGTGCCCTGGAAGCCCTTGCCCTTCGACACGCCGGCAACGTCAACGATCTGACCTGCCTGGAACACGTCGTCGGCCTTGATCTCGGCGCCCACGCTGTACTTGCCGAGGTCGTCGGCAGACACGCGGAACTCCCAAAGACCACGACCCGGCTCAACCTTGGCCTTCGCGTAGTGACCCTTCAGCGGCTGCGTCAGCAGGCTGGCGCGCTTGACGCCGGCTGCGACCTGCACAGCGCTGTAACCATCATTTTCTTCCGTCTTCAGCTGCGTGACGCGATTCGGGGTGGCCTCAATGAGGGTCACCGGAATCGAACGGCCATCTTCAGTGAAGAGTCGGCTCATGCCGCACTTGCGGCCAACTAGTCCGATACTCATCTTCGTATCCTGTCTCTCGCTCAACCAAGCTTGATCTGAACGTCCACGCCAGCGGCGAGGTCCAGCTTCATGAGCGCGTCCACGGTTTTGTCGTTGGGGTCGACGATGTCAAGCACGCGCTTGTGGGTACGGGTTTCGTACTGGTCGCGGGCATCTTTGTCGACGTGCGGCGACACCAGAATGGTGTAACGCTCGATCTTGGTCGGGAGCGGAATCGGGCCGAGCACCGTTGCGCCAGTGCGCTTGGCAGTCTCGACGATCTCGCTGGCCGAGCGATCGATCAGACGGTGATCGTACGCCTTGAGCCGAATGCGAATCTTTTGGTTCGCCATAAACCGTGTCCTGTTATCGAAAGAACAATTCTTGTGATTCGAGTGAGCTTCTCGCCCACCCGCACAACCCTTTACTGCCAACAACCAGTCGTTTCTTGGGTGGCTGACGCCACACCTCAAACCGACCTTAAAAGACTAGGCAGGCCCAAAACGGGCCCGCCTAGACGGAAAAGTATAAAACGCGCGAAATGGCCAGGTCAACAAAGCGTCATGCTTCGTCGTCCGAGCCCTCTCTTGCGTATTGGCCATCCAGGCCAGCGAACTCGAAGCACTTCCTGTGCCTCATTTCGCTGTAAGGTCGCCCGAACCTAGGTCCGGCGACAGGCAAGACGGCGACTATAGCTGACTATTCGGCGGAAGAAAAGCCCTAAGCGGTTCTTTTTGCATGATTCGTTGGTTTTCTTGCTCGTCATCCTGGCGCAGGCCGGGATCCAGTGGCGACCAAATGCGGTGTTCGCGAACGAGCCAACAAAGCATCCACCCCTATCGCGACCATCAAACCATGCTGCTACTGGATGACCAGCCATTCGGCTGTTGAAGAACGCCTCCGGCCTGCGCCGGAATGACGAGCAAGGGGCGCAATCCGTACAAGTCACATAAAAAAAGCCGGCCCAGAGGCCGGCTTTTTTTCCAGGTTGCCACCCGAAGGTGGCAGCCCGAAGGGTATTACTTGATGACCTTGGCCACCACGCCGGCGCCGACGGTGCGGCCGCCTTCGCGAATGGCGAAACGCAGGCCTTCGTCCATCGCGATCGGGTGGATCAGGCTGACCACCATCTTCACGTTGTCACCCGGCATCACCATTTCCACGCCTTCCGGCAGCTGGCAAGCGCCAGTCACGTCGGTCGTGCGGAAGTAGAACTGCGGACGGTAACCCTTGAAGAACGGGGTATGACGGCCACCTTCGTCCTTCGACAGCACATAGACTTCGGCTTCGAAATCGGTGTGCGGGGTGATCGTGCCCGGCTTGGCCAGCACCTGGCCACGCTCGACGTCGTCACGCTTCAGGCCGCGCAGCAGCAGACCGGCGTTGTCGCCTGCCTGGCCCTGGTCCAGCAGCTTGCGGAACATTTCCACGCCCGT
>NZ_JBFTKN010000009.1:0-206470 GCF_056395965.1 Dyella sp. 05T440 | reverse complement strand
AGCGCACCCTGTGCGCGACAGCCACGCCGCGGTGTACCGCTCCGTAGGTTTGTCGCGCACAGGGTGCGCTCCCACAAAGAGCGATCGCAAGATTGAATGGGCACCACAGCGCACGAAACCCTTGTAGGAGCGCACTTGTGCGCGACCGCGGAGCTGCGGTGTACCGCTTCGTAGGCTTGTCGCGCACAAGTGCGCTCCTACAAAAATGCAGCGGCTCCCAATCTTTTATCAGCGCCCCACGACGCGCGCTCCCACAAAGAGCGATCGCAAGATTGAATGGGCGCCACAGCGCGCGAAACCCTTGTAGGAGCGCACTTGTGCGCGACCGCAGCGCTGCGGTGTATCGCTTCGTAGGCTTGTCGCGCACAAGTGCGCTCCTACAAAAATGCAGCGGCCTCTAATCTTTTATCAGCGCCCCACGACGCGCGCTCCCACAAAGAGCAATCGCAAGATTGAATGGGCGCCACAGCGTGCGAAACCCTTGTAGGAGCGCACTTGTGCGCGACCGCGGAGCTGCGGTGTATCGCTTCGTAGGCTTGTCGCGCACAAGTGCGCTCCTACAAAAATGCAGCGGCCTCTAATTTTTTATCAGCGCCCCACGACGCGCGCTCCCACAAAGAGCGATCGCAAGATTGAATGGGCGCCACAGCGCGCGAAACCCTTGTAGGAGCGCACTTGTGCGCGACCGCGGAGCTGCGGTGTATCGCTTCGCAGGCTGGTCGCGCACAAGTGCGCTCCTACAAAAAGGACGGACGGCAGTGCCGCACACTGTCGGGCTCTTGATGTGGCTCGCGCCTATCGGGGGCTCCGTATGATCTTCCCTACGGAACCCCACCCTCACGCACCAGGGCGATCACCTCATAACACGCGCCCATGGTGTGATAGTCGGTCTTACCGGCAGGGCTCTTCTCGTCATCAACCTTGTGATTGTCACGAGTAAGAATGCGAAACCACGCCCCATACCTGTGGTCGACGAAATACTTCCACGCATACGCCCACAGCTTCTCGTACCAAGCATCGTATTCAGCCAGGCCCGTACGTGCATGCAGCAGCGCCGCCGCAGCGAGCGATTCGGCCTGCACCCAGAAATACTTGTCGTCGTCGCAGACTTCGCCGTCAGGCGCAAAGCCGTAGGCCATGCCGCCGTATTCGTTGTCCCACGAGCGTGCGAGTGCAGTGTCGAACAGGTGCTTGGCGGTGGGCACCAGCCAGTCTTTTTCGATGCCGCGTTCAAGCAGCAGCGGCTCCATGATCAGCAGCAGCTTCGCCCATTCGGTTTGATGGCCGGGCTGGAAGCCCCATGGGCGGAACAGATGCTTGGGATTGTCGAGGTGGTATTTCCAGTCGACGTTCCAGTTCACGTCATAGTGTTCCCACACCAGACCATCGGCCTTGGCTGCCTGGCGACGCGTCATGTGGTCGGCCAGCTCCAGCGCGCGTTCCAGATAGCGCGGTTCGTCGCTGGCCTGATAGGCGGCGAGCATCGCCTCGCACATGTGCATGTTGGCGTTCTGGCCGCGGTAATCACTGAAGTGCCAGTGCTCGTCGGCTTCGTCGCGATAGAGGCCGGCGTCGGCATCCCAGTAGCGTTGTTCCAGAAGCTCCCAGGTTTCGTCCATCCACGCTTCGGCCTCGTGCACGCCGGCCTTCTTGGCGGTCGAGTACGCGAGCAGTACGAAGGCCACGCCGTACGCGTGATACGTGGTGTCTTCCGGCTTGCCATCGCGGATGGTCCAGGCGTAGCCGCCCGTGGCGGGGTTGCGGTGCACCTCGCGCAGATAGCGCAGGCCGTGATGCACGGCATCGAGATATTCGGGGTTGCCGAACTCGTTGTACGCCATCGCGTAGTTGAAGACGAAGCGCGTGCTGCTTACCAGGTGACGATGGCTGCGGTCGTAGATCGTGCCGTCGTCCTTGTAGTAGTGGAAAAAACCACCGGCGGGATCGATCGCATGAGGGTGGTAGAACGCCATCGTGGTCGCGATGTGTTCGCGCAGAAACGCCTCGCTGCGGAAATCAGGCGTCGTGGTCATGCGTACGTCTCCATGAAGTTGAGCACTTCGGCTTCATCGGGAATGGCCGAGAACGAACCCTGGCGCGTCACGGTGAGTGCGCCACAGGCCGCTGCGAAGCGCAGGGCTGCATGCAGGCGGGGCAGTTCGGTGATCAGGTGGTCGATGCGGTCGTCGCTGTGTTCGAGCTTGGCCAGCTGATAGAGCAGGCCGCCCACGAAGGCGTCGCCCGCGGCCGTGGTGTCCACGGCAGGCACGGCATATACCGGCAGCTCGCCTTCCACATCCGGATGGAACCAACGCAGGGCCTTCGGGCCATCGGTGATGATGACCAGACGTGTGCGTCCTTCCCACAGCTTTTCCAGCGTGGCTTCCTCGCCGTCGACGGCGAGCCAGGCGAATTCCTCGGCGCTCAGTTTCACCACGTCGGCCAGATGAAGAGCCGGCCACAACAGCGGGCGTGGCTCCACATCCCGCGGCCACAATGCAGGACGCAGGTTGAGATCGAAGCTCACCAGTGCGCCGGCGTCATGCGCGCGGCGCATGCCTTCGCGCGTGGTCTCGGCGAGCGCCGCATCGGTCATGCTGTTGGAGCAGACATGGAAGACGGCGGCGCCCCGGAAACTGTCCGCATGGAAATGCATGGGGCGGAACAGCAGGTCGGCCGACGGCGGGCGATAAAAGCTGAAGCTGCGCTCGCCGTGGGCATCCAGCGACACGAACGCAAGCGCGGTGTTCGCTTCGTCAGTGCGCGCAACGCCATCGGTGTTCACGCCGAACCGTTGAAGACTGGCCAGCAGGAAATCGCCGAACATGTCCTTGCCGAGCATGCCGGCAAACGCCGCATCGCCGCCCAGACGCGCGACGGCGACGGCCACATTGGCGGGCGCGCCGCCAGCGTAAGGCACAAAACTGCGGGGGAAGCCGGCTTCATCGCCGCCTTCGCTGTGGAAATCGATCAGCGCTTCGCCGAAACAGAGGATGGTGCGTGACATCGACAAAGACTCAATGTTGGGGAACAACGGGATCGCGAACCAGCGAACCGCGCAGACCGTAGAACACGATGTAGCCGTAGCAGAGCAGCGGCAGGATGAAAGCGTGCTGGATGCCCATGTGGTCGGCCAGTACGCCCTGCGCCAGCGGCAGCAGCGCGCCGCCGACGATGGCCATGATCAGCAGGCTCGAAGCCTTGCCGGTGAGCGGACCCATGCGTTCGATGCCGAGCGCAAAAATGGTGGGGAACATGATCGAGTTGAACAGGCCGATCGCGATCACGCTGACCATCGCCACGTCGCCATGGGTGAGCATGGTGGTGAGCACCAGCAGGCCCGCGACACCGGCGAACACGGCGAGCAGCTTGCGCGGGTTGATGATCACCAGCAGGGCCGAACCGGCCAGGCGCCCGACCATCGCGCCGCCCCAGTACAGCGACACGTAGTGCGCTGCCTGCAGTTCGCTCATGTGGCCGATCTCCGGCAGCGACAGGTAGTTCACCAGGAAGCTGCCGATGGACACTTCCGCGCCCACGTAGAAGAAGATCGCCAGCACGCCAAAGAACACATGGCTGTGGCGCAGCGCGTCCATCAGCGTGTGATGCGTGGTGTCGGCCGCTTCGGTCGACTCGGTCAGCGGCGGCAGTCGGAACAGCCACACCACCAGCGCCAGTACCAGCAAGGCGCAACCGAGGCCGAGATACGGCTTCTGCACCAGCTCGGCCTGCTTCTGGCGATAGCTGGCCAGTTGCTGTGCGGTCTCCGGCGTCAGATTCGCGCGCACCTTGGCGAACTGGGCATCGCCGCTGGCATCGAGATGCGAAGAAGCGAGCTTGTCCAGCGCCTGAGCAAGATTGGCCGACGGCAACGCGGCAAGCTGTTGCGGCGACAGCGCAGAAAGCGTGGCCAGCAACGGGGCGCCGGCGAGCCGGTCCAGTGCGTGCGGCAGTTGATCCTGCGGAAGTTGCGCAATGCTTGCGGCCACGTCGGTCGCGGGCAGGCGATCGAGCGCCGTCGCGGCGGCATCGTTCAACGCGGCCACCAGACGTTCCGGCGGCGCCTGACGCATCGCCTCAACCGCCTGCGCGGGCGGCGCATCGTTGAGCGTCTGCACCAGCTGCACGGTTTCCGGCGCCTTGCGCACGGCGTCGGGCACGGTGAAGGCAACGGCGGAAAGAATCAGCAGGCCGCCAAACCAGGGGCCCAGCGTGGTGCCCAGCGAATTCATCGCCTGCGCCAGCGTGAGGCGGCTGGAGCTGGTGCGTTCGGGACCGAGCAGCGCCACATACGCATTCGCTGCGACCTGCAGCACCGTGATGCCGGTGGCCAAGACGAACAGCGCCGCGAGGAAGGCCGCATACGAATGCAGCAGCGCCGCCGGCCAAAAGCCGAACGCGCCCACGGCAGCAATGGTCAGGCCCGCCACGATGCCCTTCTTGTAACCAAGCGCGGCGACCAGGCGCCCCGCCGGCAGCGACATCAAAAAGTACGCGCCGAAAAAGGTGAACTGCACCAGCATCGCCTGTGCGTAGTTCAGCTCGAACACGGTCTTGAGATGCGGTATCAGGATGTCGTTGAGGACGGTCAGGAAACCCCACATGAAGAAAATCGTGGTGGTGACCGCCATCGCCATCGGATAGTCGGTGTAGCGCGTCGAACCGGTGGTCGACGACGTGGTCGCCGACTGAATGGGTGGTGCTGCGAAGGCCATGCGGAATCCGTGGGTCAGGAAAGAGGACAGCTGCTTTCGCGCACGACCAGTTCCACCGGCGCGATGATGGTGCCCGAAGGCGCCTGCGGATCGCGCAGGCGAGCGAGTAGCATGTCGGCCGCCTGCCGTCCGCGTGCACGCGGGGCAGTGGACAGCGTGGTGAGCGACGGCATGCTCATCGAGGCTTCGGCGATGTCGTCGAAGCCGGTCACCGCGAAATCGCGGCCCGCCTGTCGACCATGCTGGTGCAGGCCGAGCATCAGGCCCAGCGCCACGGCGTCGTTGTAGCAAACCGCGGCGGTGGGCGCGGAGCCCGGGCCTTCGAACAGAGAACCTGCGGCGCGCGCGGCATCCATGCGCGTGGGCGTGCTTTGCACGCGCCAGTGCGACTCGACCGGTAGACCGGCCGCGTTCATGGCCTGCGTATAGCCCGCATGGCGTTCGCGGGTGGAGCTGGCATGGTCATGGCCGCCAAAAAAGGCGATATGCCGATGGCCCTGCGCGATCAGATGTTCGGTGGCCTGGCGGGCGCCGCGCTCGTTGTCGAGCATCAGGCGATCCCAGTGCGCGTATTCCGGCAGCTCCCCGCCCAGTTCACGGTTGAACAGCACCACTGGGGTGTGGGTGCCCACGGCGGCCAATACCTTGCGCGCTTCGCTGTCTTCGGCGGGCGACAGGATGATGCCGCCTGGTCCGTGTTCGATCAGCGAACCGAGCACGGCATGTTCGCGCTCGGCCGAATCGCCGGAGCTGCCGAGCAGGGTGACGAAACCGGCTGTACCGAGCGCGTCGTCGACGCCCGCAGCAAACTCGGCGAAGAACGGGTTCGCCAGTTCGTTGATGACCAGGGCCACGCTCGACGACGTACGCCGGCGTAGGTTGGCCGCGGCCCGGTTATAGACGTATCCCTGGCGTCGCAGTTCTTCCTCGACCCGTGCCCGGGTAACCTTATTCACGAGGGGACTGCCACGCAGCACCAGGGAAACCGTGGCGCGGGACACACCGCAGCCGGCTGCGATGTCGTTGAGTGTGATCTTTCTACCGACCGGGGTCTGGCTTTCCATCGCAGGCCTGGGTTGATTGGAACGATCCAAAGGTACCTGCCTCCGCGCACGAACGGAACCGATTTCGATGGCGCGACGCAGCATGCAACGATGCCTGCAGAGATGTTAGCGTCAGGCGAAATTAGAACGATTCAAATCCACTCTTTCGGGGAATTCTATGCGTAATTCGCGTTTCCGTGCATGGCTGCCCACTTTGCTGGCTGCAGCGGTGTCGATTTCCCTGGCTGCGCCGGCCTGCGTGCGGGCTGCCGAGGGGCATTCGGTCGATGTGGATCCCCGCATCGGCACCGGCGGCGACGGGCATACTTTTCCTGGCGCCACGGTGCCGTTCGGCATGATCCAGCTGTCGCCGGATTCGGCCATGCCCGACTTCAAGCACGCCTATAAGTGGGCCGCCGGCTACCAGTACGGCGACAGCAGCCTGCTCGGTTTCTCCCACACCCATTTCTCCGGCTCGGGCCATTCGGACCTGGGCGACGTCCTGGTGATGCCGATTGCCGGCGACGTGCGCCTGGAGCAGGGCGACCCGGCCAAGCCGGGCAGCGGCTACCGCTCCCGCTTCAGCCATGACACGGAAGTGGTGCAGGCAGGTTATTACGCGGTGACGCTCAGCGATTACGACGTGCGCGCCGAGCTGACCGCGGGCCGTCGCATCGGCTGGCACCGCTATACCTTCCCGGCTGGCAAGCCGGCGCATCTGTTGCTGGATCTGCGCCCGAGCATCTACGACTACGCCGGCAAGGTGTTGTGGTCCAGCCTGCGCGTGCATGACGACGGCACGGTCACCGGCTGCCGCACCACGCGCGGCTGGGCGCCGGGCCGCGAGCTTTGCTTCGCCATGCGTTTCTCGCAGCCGATGCAGGCGCGCACGCTGTACAACCGCGAGACCGACATCCCCTATAAGGGCTTCAAGGGCCCGGGCTATCAACCGGAAGACCACGATGCGCAAAGCGGCCGCGCCCTCGTTGGCGTGTTCGACTTCGGTGCGCTCAAGCAGCCGCTCGGCGTGAAGGTGGCCATCTCGCCGGTGAGCGAAGCCAACGCCATCGCCAATCTGGATGCCGAAGGCCAGGGCTGGGATTTCGATGCGCGCCGCGCCGAAGCCCGCAGCCAGTGGGACAAGGCACTCGCCTCGATCGACGTGGAAGGCAGCAAGGATCAGCGCGTCGGTTTCTACACCTCGCTCTATCACGCGCTGCTGTCGCCCACGCTCAGCATGGACGTGAATGGCCAGTTCCGCGGCGCGGACAACGCCGTGCACGAGGCCGTCGACAAGAACGGCAAGTTCGAATTCCACTCCACCTGGTCGCTGTGGGATGTCTACCGCGCGCAGCAGCCGCTGATGGCGCTGCTGATGCCCGAGCGCAGCAGCCACTTCATCCGCTCGCTGATCGCCTCGCGCGAAACCAGCCCGTTCGGCATCCTGCCGGTGTGGGCGTACCAGGGCCTGGAGACGTGGTGCATGATCGGCTACCACGCCGTGCCGGTGATCGCCGACGCCTATGTGAAGGGCGTGCGTGGCTTCGATGCCGACGCGGCGTTGAAGGCGATGGTGGCCAGCGCCACCTATGCGCCTTATGGCGATCTGGGCGACTACATGAAGCTCGGCTACGTACCCATCGACAAGGAGCCGGAAGCGGCCTCCAAGACGCTGGAATACGCCTATGACGACTGGTCGCTGGCGCAGATGGCCAAGGCAATGGGTCGCAAGGAAATTGCCGCCACCTTCGACAAGCGCGCCGGCAACTGGCGCAATGCATACGATCCGAAGACCGGCTTCATGCGTGCGCGCAAGACGGACGGCAGCTTCCGCGAGCCGTTCAACCCGGATGCGGCCGGCTACGGCAGCGACTACACCGAAGGCAACGCCTGGCAGTACTCCTGGTATGTGCCGCAGGACGTGGCGGCGCTGATCAAGGCGATGGGCGGCGACCAGAACTTCGTGACCAAGCTCGACAGCGTGTTCGAGGCCAAGGTCGACAAATCGCACTTCGCCAACGTCGAGGACATCACCGGCCTGATCGGCTGGTACGCGCACGGCAACGAGCCCAGCCATCACCTGGCCTATCTCTACGACTACGCTGGCGCGCCGTGGCAGACGCAGAAGCGCCTCAAGCAGATCATGGACAGTCAGTACGCCACCCGCCCGGATGGCCTGGCCGGCAATGACGACCTGGGCCAGATGTCGGCCTGGTACATCTTCACGGCGATCGGGTTCTACCCGGTGACGCCGGCCAGCGACGAGTACGCCATCGGGCGGCCGTTCGTGAGCAGCGCGACCCTGCACCTGTCCAACGGCAAGACCTTCAAGGTCACGGCCCAGCCGCTGGATGACGCCCATCCCTACGTTGGCAGCGTCACCCTCAACGGCAAGCCGCTGGACCGGGTGTTCCTGCGCCACGCTGAAATCGTTGCCGGCGGCGAGCTGCACTTCACCATGCAGGCCGAGCCGAACCGGGCCTGGGGGCAGGCTGTGAGCGCCCGCCCGGCCTCGATGAGCGTGTCTGTGACAGGGGTCCCCAGGTAACTCCGACTAAAGTGTCGTCAAAACGCCACTTTAAGAGGTGGCGTTCTCTGGGGTGATTCTGCAACCATGCCTGACATGTTGCGCTCATCCTGGAAACTGGCGTCGACGCTGCGGCCGGCCATGAAGGACCGCGTCGCCCTGCGCTGGCGCCTGGGCGGCCTGCTGGCAGCCGTGCTGGTGATCGTGGCCTTGCCGTACGTGGTCACCCGCAGCGGCGCCAGCGAGGCCATCCTCGCCAATGAGCGCGTCACCCACTCCAGTGAGGTGAAGTCGCTTACCTATCGCATCGCCTATGTCACCCGCGACAGCGAGGCGGCCATCTACCGCCTGATCCACGGCGATGCGGACGCGACGGTACGCATGCGTGCCGAGCGGGCGGCGCACGAAACGCCCGGCCTGCTGCAGCAGTTGCGCGACATGACGCGCGACAGCCCGGATCAGCAGGCCCTGATCGGCTCGCTCAGTTCCACCGTGAGCGGTCGCCTCGCCTTGAGCGGGCAGGCCATCATGCGGCACGACCATGGCGACGAAGCCGGCGCGTCCGATGCCATGCGCGACTCCGGCACGCTGTTCAAGATGGACGATCTGATCGACGGCATCGTGCGCAACGAGAACACCACGTTGCTCAGCCGACGCGACGCGGCCAGCCGCGAATCGTTCAACAGCGCCCTGGCCTTGACCATCACCGCGATCGCCCAGGTGCTGCTGTTGACCATCGTGGTGATCGTGTCCGAACGCCAGATCAGCCGGCGCCTGCGCGCCGAAGTGCGCGAAGGCCAGGCAGTGCAGCGTTCCCAACTCATCGTGCAGGCCGTGCGCGAACCCATCGCCTTGCTCGACGCCGGCCTCGGCACGCTGCTGGTGAATGCGGCCTTTGGCGAGCTCTACGGCCTGCCGCCCGATTTCCGGCAATCGCTGCCGCTGACCGATATCGGCGACGGTGCCTGGACCGACGGTGCGCTGCTGCAACGTCTCAATGACGTACTGCTGTTGGACCGCGAGTTGTGGGATTACGAGCTTATCCAGCGCACCGTCGATGGCGTCGACCGCCACGTGGTGATCAACGCCCGTCGCCTCGAACAGGACAACGGCGGCGATCCGGTGCTGTTGCTCACCTTGAGTGATGTCACCGCACGCGCCCTGGTCGAGCAGCAGGTGAAAGAACTCAATCGCCAGCTCGAAGGCAAGATCGAACAAGTATCCGATGTGAACCGCGAGCTGGAAGCCTTCAGCTATTCGGTGTCGCATGACTTGCGTGCGCCGCTGCGTCATATCAGCGGTTTCGCCGGCAAGTTGCAGCAGCATCTGGGCGAGGCGGCGGACGAGCGCTCGCGCCATTACATCGAAGTGATCAACGACGCCGCCAAGCGCATGGCGCTGCTGATCGAAGACCTGCTGGTGTTCTCGCGCCTGGGCCGCGGCGCCCTGCGCCTGCAGCCGGTGGATATGCAGTCGCTGGCCGACGAAGCACGCGCACTGGCCGAAACGGATGCGCACGGCCGTCATATCGTGTGGTCGATCGCGCCGTTGCCGATCGTGATCGGCGACGAGAACATGTTGCGCACCGTGTGGCAGAACCTGCTGGGCAATGCGGTGAAGTACACCGGAAAGTGCGAGGTGGCGCGCATCGACGTGGACGTGCAGCGCCACCGCGACGGCAGCTACGAATTCGTGGTCAGCGACAACGGCGCCGGTTTCGACATGCAATACGCGGGTAAACTGTTCGGCGTGTTCCAGCGCCTGCACCGGGCCTCGGAGTTTCCGGGCAACGGTATCGGCCTGGCCAATGTGCGTCGCATCGTCACGCGACACGGCGGACGCGTCTGGGCCGATGCCCAGCCAGGGCAGGGCGCGCGTTTCCACTTCACACTGCCGTCTTCGGACCTCGCAGAAAGCTTCGCGCAGAGGCGCCAATGAACCACGACCTCCGTACCATCCTGCTTGTCGAGGACAGTCTCGCCGACGCTGAAATGGCCTTGGACGCGCTTGCCGGTGCCCATCTGGCCAATCCCGTGGTGCACGTCGAAGACGGCGTGGACTGCCTGGACTACCTTTATTGCCGCGGCGAATGGGCCGGGCGCGAACCGACCGATCCGGCCGTGGTGCTGCTGGACATCAAGATGCCGCGCATGAGCGGGCTGGAAGTGCTCACGCAGTTGCGTGCCGACGATCGATTCCGCCGCGTGCCGGTGGTGATTCTGTCATCGTCGCGGGAGGAAAGTGATCTGGCGCGCAGCTGGGATATTGGCGCGAACGCGTACGTGATCAAGCCGGTGGACGTGGACCAGTTTTTTGAAGCGGTGCGAACCGTGGGGCAGTTCTGGGCAGTGCTCAATCAGGCACCTGACCATATCTGAATGGGACGAATGTTAGGGGCGGTTCCACGACGGGGTGGTTGACAGTGGATAGGCAGCAGTGGGCGTTACCCCGAATCCGTGTACTGCAGATCGAGGATAGCCAGCTCGATGCGGAGCTCGTGTTGTCCGAGCTGGACGCCGATCACATCGAATACGACGTGACCCTGGTGGACGCCGAGCGCGAGTATCTCTCGGCGCTGGAGGATTTCCAGCCGGATATCGTGTTGTCCGACTTGAGCATGCCGGGTTTCTCCGGCCAGCGCGCGCTCGACATCCTGCGCGAACGCGACCAGGACCTGCCCTTCATCTTCGTCTCCGCCACGCTGGGCGAGGAAGCGGCGATTGAGGCGTTGCGCAACGGCGCGACCGATTACATCCTCAAGCAGAATCCTGCGCGGCTGGCCTCGGCCGTACGCCGCGCCATGCGCGAAGCCGAAGCGCAGCGTGCACGTCGACGCGCGGAAACCGAGCTGATCCGCGCCCAGCGCTTCGAGAGTCTGGCCATGCTGGCGGGTGGCCTGAGCCACGACTTGCGCAACCTGCTTCAACCCTTGTTGCTCGCCGGCGACAGCCTGCAGGACTACCAGGACGATCCACGGCTCGCGCGACTGGGGCGGCTGGTGCGCGACTGCGGCAAGCGTGGCCTGGACATGGTGCATTCCATGCTTTCCTTTGCGCGCGGCGCACGTCGCGCGGAACAAGTGCGCGTGGGCGCGCTGCTCGAAGCACTCGGCTTGTTGCTGCAAGGCAGTGTGCCGCGCAATGTGACGCTGGAACTGGATGCTTATGATCCCGATCTCAGCTTCGACGGCAATCACACCGAGCTGCAGCAGTGCCTGCTCAACCTCAGCCTCAACGCGCTGCAAGCGATGCCCGAGGGCGGCAAGCTGCGCATCTGCACATCGGTGGCCAGCTTGCCGGAGCATTTCTTCCAGCCCGGCGAGGAAAGCCGCGAAGGCAACTATGTATGCCTCAGCGTGATCGATACCGGCACCGGCATGGACGAGAACGCATTGCTGCATCTGTTCGAACCGTTCTACACGACCAAGGAAAGCGGTACCGGCCTGGGCCTGGTTTCATGCAAGCGCATCATCACCGCGCATGGTGGCGTGATGCGGGTGGAGAGCGTGCTCGGCGAGGGCACCAGCTTCCATATGCATATTCCGCTGATGCAGCAGCCCGCCGATGTGGTGGGCGAGCAGGAAACCGCCAACCTGCAGGGCGAAGCGGAGCGCGTGCTGGTGGTGGTGGAAGAAGCCGGTCAGCTCTCGCTGCTGGTGGATACGCTCGATTCGTGGGGCTATCAGGCGCATGCCAGCCAGAGTGGTACGGCTGCCTTGCAGTGGCTGGAGGCGCAAGGCGTTCCCGATCTTGTGGTGCTTGATGCCGACATGAATCTCTTTACCGGCGTGCGCACGTTGGCGGCCTTGTTCGACCATGGTTATCGCGGTGCGGTGCTTTTGCTTGCGCGTCCGGATGCGCCGCCGGATATGGATGAGTTGCCGGTGATGGAGCATTTGTATCTGGTGGACAAGCCGGTTTCGACGTTGCGGTTGTTGAAGACGGTCAGGGATGCGTTGGAGGAGAGTACGGGTGGGGATGGGCCGCAAGGGCCAGTGTGAGTTTTTGCTCCCTCTCCCCTTCCGAGGAAAGGGGTGGGGTGAGGGGCCAACCTAGCCTCGTTGTTTGGATGTGCCGCAGTCTTGTTCTTGTTCGTCATCCCGGCGCAGGCCGGAAGCGCTCGTCAACAGTTGAATGGCTGATAATCCAGAGCCTCGGTGTTTTGTTGTCGCGTATTCGCGACCTGGTTCGCCCGCCGCGTCATACGGGGACCCCGGGGGCTGAGCCACATCAAGAGCCGATAAGTGCTCTGCGCTGCCGAGCCGGCAGCTTTTTTTGTAGGAGCGCACTTGTGCGCGACCAGCCAACGGAGCGGCACGTCCCAGTGCTGCGGTCGCGCACAAGTGCGCTCCTACAAGCGGGGGGGACGCAGGTCCGTGGATGGCGGATCAATCTTGCCGGTCGGCTCTTCTGTGGGAGCGCACCCTGTGCGCGACAAGCCTACAGAGCGGTACACCCCAGCGTGGCCGTCGCGCACAGGGTGCGCTCCCACAGATGGCGCGCACGCCACCACAAAAACAAAAAGGCCGCACTGTGTGCGGCCTTTTCTGTGCATCGACCTATCAATCTCAATCGATACCCAACTTCTTCAACTTATACCGCAGCGCCCTAAACGTAATGCCCAGCTTCTTCGCAGCTGCCGTCTTGTTGTAGCGCGACTCCTCCAGCGCCTTGATGATGGCCGTGCGCTCAAGGTTGCTGATGTAGTCATCCAGGCCGCCGCTGGCCGACGGTGCGGCAGCCACGGCAACGGGTGCCGGTTCAACGGCGGGCATGCCGGTGGAAGACGGTGGTGCCGTTTCGTTCTGCGGGCGCGGCGTGCGCTGCGGCAGCATCAGGTCGCTGACGTCGACCTGGTCGCCGTCGCACATGGCCATGGCGCGTTCGAGGATGTTTTCCAGCTCGCGCACATTGCCCGGGAAGTCATAGGCTTCCAGCGCCTGTTGGGCGGCAGGCAGCAAGTGGCCGGGCGTGCCGCCGCTCTTGTTGGCGAGCTGGCGCAGCACGAAGTTGGCGAGCAGCGGCACGTCGCCGCGACGCTCACGCAGCGGCGGCACGCGCAGTTCGATCACGTTGATGCGATAGAACAAGTCCTGGCGGAACTGGCCCTGGTCCACCAGCGCGGCAAGATTCTTGTGGGTGGCCGAGAGGATGCGCACGTCGACCGGCACTTCCTCGCGTGCACCGATCGGGCGCACGGCTTTTTCCTGGATCGCGCGCAACAGCTTCACCTGCATGTGCAGCGGCAGTTCGGCGACTTCGTCGAGAAACAGTGTGCCGCCGTGCGCGGCCTGGAACAGGCCTTCCTTGTCGCCTACCGCACCGGTGAAGCTGCCTTTGCGATGGCCGAAGAACTCGCTTTCCATCAGTTCGGACGGAATGGCGCCGCAGTTGACCGGCACGAACGGCCCGGTGGCGCGCGGGCCCTGCTCGTGGATCAGGCGGGCGACCAGTTCCTTGCCCACGCCCGATTCACCGGCGATGTACACCGGCGCCTGGTTGCGCGCCAGCTTGCCGATGGTGGCGCGCACCTGGTGCATCGCCGGCGACTCGCCGATCAGGCGCTCGTTGCCGTCGGGCTTGGCGGCGGCCTGGCCGCTGCGCTTTTCCTCGGCCAGGCGCAGTGCCGTGCGCACCAGGCGACGCAGCATCTGGATGTCGACCGGCTTGGAGACGAAATCGAAGGCGCCCGCCTTGAGCGCGCTCACGGCCGCATCGACATTGCCGTAGGCGGTGATCATCGCCACCGGCGTGTCCGGATGTTCGGCGGAGATCAGCTCCACCACTTCATGGCCGTTGCCGTCGGGCAGGCGCATGTCGGTGAAGCAGAGGTCGTAATGCCGTTCGGCGAGGGCGCGTCGGGCTTCGGTCACGGTACCTACCGCATCGACCAGCAAATCCATGCGGCCGAGGGTGATGGTGAGAAGCTCGCGGATATCGCGTTCGTCGTCGATGACCAGAACGGTCTGTTGGCTCATGTCGTCACTGTTTGCTGTGGACACGGCTAGGATAACCGTCCCCCTCGCGGGGGGCAAAGACTGATATGCGTGAACGCCTACCCGCGCGTCAAATGTTTGTCGAAGAATTTCACGATGGTCTCGTAGGCGGCCCTCGATTCAGGCATCTCCGGGTCGGAGAAGAAGGAGTGCCACATGCCCTCCCACACCTGCAGGTCGGTGGCCACGCCGGCCTGGCTGAGCAGGGTCTGGCTGCGGATGACGGCGCTCATGGCCGCATCGCGGGTACCGGTAATCAGCAGGGTGGGCGGAAACTGGTGCAGCAACTCCGGCGAAAGTCCGGGAAAAACCAGCGGATCGGTCGCGCTGGCGCCCTTGAAGTAGGGCAGCTCGCCCAGCCGCAGCGGGTGATCCGGCACCGGGGCGCCGTTGAGCAGCGGGCCCACCATCACCGAATCGCCGGCCATATCCACGACCGACCCGCAGAACGTGCCGATGGCGCCGGGCACGGGAAGCTTGTCGGTGATCAGTCGCGCCACGGCCTCGCCGGTGAGCACGCCGCCGGCCGAACAGCCGTAGATCCCGATGCTGCCGGGCTTGTACTGCTTGAGCAGGGCGCGATAAACCGCCTCCACGTCCTCGCTGGCGGCGGGAAAGACGTGCTCGGGCCCCTGCCGGTAGTCCACGCTGATCACCTTGATGCGGCCCAGGCTGGCGATCGGGATGGATTCCACCAGCGCGCCGCTGTGCGCGCCCCACAGAAAGGCGCCACCGTGCAGGTTGATCAGCACGCGCCCCTGGTTCTCGGGTGCAATGCCCTGGGCCGGCTCCACGACATCCGTCAGCACCCCGGCAATGGTTTCGCGATGGGTCTTGACCGGGTAAAGCGCCATCAGGCGATGGGCGCGATCGGTGTTCATGCGGTCGTAGAACGCGCGGCTCTGTTCGATCGGCGCGGTGATCGGCGGCGCCTTGCTGCCGGCGGCGAGCATCTTGGGAAAGAAGGCTCGCGCCTCCGGCGAAGCTTCCGATGAGTAGGGAAGGGTGATGTTGCCTACATGCACGCTACCGTCGGCGCGTACCGTGGGCTTGGCATCCTGCGCGTGAAGCACACCACCCAAAAGCGCCGTGGCGAGCGCAAACCGAACGGCCGCGCCGCGCGTCACGGCGTCTTCTCCGTCTTGGCAGCAGGTGCGGCCTTCTTCGCCTTGCCATCGAGCAACTCATGCAGCTTCAGATACACGCCGTTGGTCCAGCCGAAACCCACCACGTTTTCGCTATAGCCGGCCATCACCTTCACATCGGCATTGCCGAGCACCATGTTGTATTTCTCGCGGATGGTGCCGTCGTCGGCGAGGCCCTGGTCCACGGTGGTGGCGAATTTGCCGGCGAGGCGGCGGGCGTCGTCGTGGAAGCCGTAGTCGTCGAGTCCCTTGATCGCCAGCCAGTTGGTGGGCGCCCAGCCAAACGGTTCGCCCCACTGCACGCCGGCCGGATGGTTATCCATGCTCAGGCCGCCCTTGCGCTCGAACACGCTGAGCTTGCCGCGCAAGGTCGCCGCCTGTTGCGGCGAAGCGATGCCGGCCCATAGCGGGTAATAGGTGGTGACGTAGGGCAGCGGCGAGGGCTTGCCGGCGATGAAGTCGTAGTCGAGATACATGCCGGCCTGCGCGTTCCACAGGTATTTGTCCATCGCTGCCTTGCGTGCGTCGGCGGCCTTGGCCCAGCGATCCGCCTCGCCGGCCTTGCCCAGCTGCAGGGCAAAATCGTGCAGGTCGCGCTCGTAGCGATAAAGCAGGCTATTGAGGCTGGCATCGGCATAGTGATGGGTGGAGCCGCCAAACGGGCCGAAATGCGCGTTGGTGTCGAAACCCGATTCGCGCATCGCGCGGTCGCCGTGGAAATAATCCGCAGTGAGCCGATAACCATCCACCCAGGCGCCTTCACACACTTTCGAAGTGTGCACGTCGCAGCTTGCATCCTTGAGCGTGGCCGCCTCTGCATCGCTCGGATGCTCAGCAGCCTTGATCAGATAGCCGGGATCGTCTTTGGGATGCGCACGCAGCCAGCGGATCACGCCTTTGTAGTACTCGCTGTCCTTCGCTTCGAGCACCGGGCCGCTGCCGAGGTCGTAATAGCGCGCCAAGCCCGTATCGCCGGCGCGATGTTCGGGACGCGTCCAGATCTCGTAATTGCGCACCGCAAGTGGATAAGCCTTGGCCAGCCACTCGCGCCGCGCGTCCGCGTTCGGGAAGGCGGCGGGGTCATCCAGCACCGCGGTCATCATCGCGGTGAGGAAAGGCGGCTGCGAGCGGCTGAGGTAATACGTGCGGTTGGCATTGAGCACGCCGCCGTAGTTCTCCACTTCGAACAGCGCGTTGTCGACCATGTCCCTGGCCAGGTCGAGGCGGTGATCCGCCACCAGTCCGAGCTGGATGAAATAGCTGTCCCAGCCGTACATCTCGTTGAAGAAGCCGCCGGGCACTACATAAGGATGCGGCAGATAGAGCAGGCCCTGCTGCGGCAGCCGGGTCGCATCGATATCGCCCAGCTGCTCCACCTTCTTGGGCAGCGGACGCACGTCGACGCCGCAACGTTTGCCGATGGCTGTCACCGCATCCGGCACGGCTTGCCCTGCAGGCACGTAGAGCACCGGATGCCCGACCACCTTGGTGTCGACCAGCGAGGCGCAGTCTTCCTGCGAGCGCGTCAACGTGGTCCAGGCCTTGTCGATATAGGTGCGCGTTTTCGCCGGATCGGGTGTGGCGGCGGCGAACGCCGTGCTGGCGACGGCGCATGAAAGCGCGAAGGCGATAAGGCGAGGACGAAGAAACGAAGGATGGGCTTGGCGATTCATATCGGCTCCCGGGTCGGTGCGTGATCGTGTGTCTTCATCGCGTTGGCGCTTACAGCGTCTTGCGCGTCAGTCGCGCCTTGCCGTCGGCGCCATGCTCGACGGTGATGTCGTATTGCTTGCCGCGGAAATGCACGCCCTTGAGCTGCATCGATTTCCACGCTGATGGCAAGGTCGGTGCGTAGGCCTGGGTGAGGCCATCGTCATCGATGCGCAAGCCGCTCAGTCCGTAGACGAAGCTCTGCACGAAACCGGCGGAGGTGGCGAGGATGTAGCCCGCGTTGTTCGCCACCGTTTCGGTGCGCACGTTGAACGGCGGCTTGAGGAAGCCCACCAGGTTGCGCTGGATCCAGTCGTTGGCGCCCTGCGCGTCGCCCAGTTCGGCCGAGCCCACGGCCAGCATCACCATCATCATTTCGTTCGGATCGTCGCCGTGTTCCTTCAGCTCGTGCAGCTGGAAGTCGAAATCGTTGCGGCGAATCTGCGGCGTCATCGGCAGGTCGAGGTTGGGATACATCAGCCATGCCAGCGACGAACCCATCCAGGTGATCTTGTCGTGCGGCACCGACGCATCGAAATCGAGATGGCGCTGGTTCTTCTCATCGAACGGAACATACATCTTGTCGGCGATCACGCTCCACTGCGGATCGGCGTTTGCGCCCACCTTCTTCGCCGCCTTCACCGCAATGCGCAGCGCCTTCTGCGCCACCGCATTGGTGAACGAGTCGTTGGGTACGTCGTCGTAGGCTTCGTCGGGCGAGGTGACGTGGTGGATCTCGTAGCGGTCGCTGGCCTTGTCATAGCTGACGCGGCTGGCCCAGAAGGTGGCCACCTGCTCGATCACCGGCCAGCCGACTTGCTTCAGCCACGCCTCGTCGCCGGTGGCGTTGTAGTACTGCCACTGCGCGATGGCGATGTCGGCATTGACGTGGACCTCGCGGAACACGCCGTAGGCAAAATGCGGTGTGTAATCCTTGCCGGTTTCCGGATCGGATTCCCACGGATACATCGTGCCCTTCACGCCGTACTGCCTGGCGCGATCCTGCGCGGGGCCGATGGTGCGGTGACGGAACATCACGATCGGCTTGGCGCGTTCCGGATGCAACAAAAGCAGGGCGGGGAACACCCATGAATCGCTGTCCCAGAACGCATGGCCAGCGTAGCCCGGCGTGAGCGCACACGCGCCCATCGGCCAGCTCGTGCCCACGGTGGTGTTGGACAGCAGATAGTAGAGATCCGAATGCACCGCCTGCTGCACCTTGGCATCGCCCTCAATGCGGATATCCGACTGCCACAGCGTATGCCACGCGGCCTGATGCTTGGCGAGCAAGGCGTCGAAGCCGGTCTTGCGCGCCTGCGTGGCGAGTGCGAGATCGGCCTGCGCATTGCCGCCCCAGCCTTCGCGCGACGCGGCGATATATTTGGTGAAGGTGTAACTCTGGCCCTTGTGCAGCCTGGCCTTGAGGTTCAGCGAGAGCTTGTACGGCCCCTTTTCGAGCTGCACGTCTTCGACGTCCAGCCCCTTGGGCAGCTCAACCGCCACCGCCTGCGCCACGGCGACGCCTTGCTCGGCGCGTCCATCCAGCCACAGCGTAAGCGTCTTGGTGTCGCCACCGTTGGACTGGATGCGCACCACGCCCGGGTACCACACGGCCGCGCGATCCGGCGTCGGCACGGGTTTGTTGTCCAGGTTCTGCCCGCTGGCGATCACCGCGGCGATCATCTCGTCGCCAGTCATCTTGCCGATGGGGAAACGCGGCTGGTGTTCCGACCACAGGCGAATGGGAAAGGTCAGCTGCACGCTGCCGTCGAACTGCGGCGTGAGCGTAAGGCGCGTGGCGGCAAGATGCCCCGCGTCCTGGCTGACGAAGGTGGTGACCTGCACGTCGGTGGACTTGTTGGCGTAGGCGAAGCGGTACTTCGTGCTCAGCGTGGCGCCGTACATGTCCAGCGTCTGCGAGTAGTCGGTGAAGATCTCCTTCGCCACGCGGGTGGAATTGAGCCAGCCGCCACCGGGGTTGTAGTCGATCTCGTTCCAGCCGGGCATGGCCGCGGGACGGGCGATATCGTCCTTCGCATAGTCCATGGTCGCGACCATGTAGCCCATGGTCGGTTCGGTGCCACGCACCGAGGTGAGCGTGGAGTAGTAGCCGTTGGCCAGGTAACTGGGGAAATAGCTGCCAAATTGTTCCGACGTGCCGGTGAGCACAAAGCTGGGATCGGTGGCCGCGCTGACGCGGGCGGCAACAAACAGCAGGCCTATGGCAGCCGCGCGTGGCAGTTGTCGTAGCGGGGACTTCATGGGGCGCGTCTTCCTTGTTCCATCGGGTGATCACTCGCGCGCTTAGCGGGCGGGTCCAAAAGGATTGGTGATGCCGGCCATCCACGGATCGTGCGTGGCGGTGCGCCAGCGCGCGAGCTGCGTGCGCAGGTCGGCCAGCACGTGGGCATGGCTCGCCTCGCCGGCCAGGTTCACTACTTCGTCCGGGTCGGCGTGCAAATCGTAGAGTTCTTCGTCGGGGCGATGCTCAAATGCTTCGAGCGTGCGCTTGCCCAGACGGGCGCCCGGCGTGCTCGTGATGGCCTTCCACGATGGCGATAGCGCCACGTCGCTGGCAATCGGCACGCGCAGGCTGGGCTGCAGATTCACGAAATAGCTGTAGCCCCGCGTGCGCAATGAACGGGTGGGGTAGTACTGATCGATCTCGTGGAAGGAGTGCGTGGCAAACACCTCGTCCCAGCCGCCGGGCGTTGCCTGCTCCAGGATCGGCAACAGCGAACGGCCGGGCAGCGGCAGATAGCGATAGCCCTGCGGCGGCGACACGCCGGCCCAGTCGAGGATGGTGGGCGTGATGTCGATCCAGCTAACCATCGCGTTGTTGCGGATGCCGCGACGCGTCGCCTTCGGCGCTCGAACGATCAGCGGCAGATGGATGCCTTCGTAGTAGAGATTGTCCTTGGCGCCGGGAAACGGGCGGCCGTTGTCGGACAGATAGATCACCAGCGTGTCGTCGGCGTGCCCCGAGGCCTGCAGTTCGCGCAGCAGGATGTCCACGCCGCTGTCCATCCGGCTCACCGCTTCGTAGTACTGGGCGAGGTCCTCGCGCACGCCCGGCAGGTCCGGCAGATGCGAGGGAATGGTCACCTCCTGCGGCCGATAGCGCATGCGCTGAACTTCCGGCCAGTCGCGCGTGTTGCCGAACTGCGAGGCATCGCCGGCGCGATGCGGGTCGCTGTAACCGATGGTAAGAAAGAACGGCTTCGCACCCTGAGCGCGCATCCACTGCCCGGCGGCATGCCCCATGGCGGCCACGTCGCGGTTACCCGCTTGCTCCGGCAATAGCCACGCATCGTAGGCAAGTGCGGCCTCCGGCTTCACATGCAGCTTGCCCACCAGCGCAGTGGCGTAGCCGTGCTGCTTGAGCATCCACGGCAGCGTCTTGACGTCTTCCAGCAGCGAGAAGTTGTGTACGTCGTGCGCCAGGCCGTACATGCCGTTGGTATGCGAGTACAGGCCCGTATACAGCGTCGAGCGGCTGGAGCTGCACGACGACACCGAGGCATAGGCATCGGTGAACAAGGTACCTTCGCGTGCCAGCCGATCAAGTGCGGGTGTATGAACTGCCGTCCCCACGCCGGACATGTCGTAACCGTGGTCATCAGCGACGATCAGAAGGACGTTGCGTGCACCCGTCGTCCGGTTGCCAGCGGCTGCCGTCCACTTCGATGTCAGCGCGGCTCCCGCCGCCACCACGCCCGACGCCAGGAACTGGCGGCGCGTGAAACTCACGCCGCACCCTCCGGTGCCAGCAAGGCGGGCAGCGCCGATCGGTCGGTTTCGCGCTTGAAGAAGAACAGCGTCACCAGGATCAGCGTCATCGGCACCAGCGAAAAATAGAACGCGTGGATGCCGCCGAAGTTGGTGAAGACGATGGCAGTGATGCGCGAACCCAGCGTGCCGCCCAGCGCGGAGAAGATCACGATAAGGCCGGTCATGGCCGCGTGCGAGGGCTTGGGCAGCGAGCTCAAGGCCACCGAATTGATGACCGGGTAGATCGGCGCCATCAGCAAACCGATCAGCGGGATCAGGTAGGCAGCGACAGGCGCGTTGAACCAACCCACCTCCGTGCCAGTCGCGGGATGGCTCGCCAATGGAAGTACCAGCAGGATCAATGCGCCCATGCCCACCACGCACAGATTGAGCAGCACGTGCCACGACATCCGGCGCAGCAGCTGCCCGGCAAGAATGCGACCCAACGCCGTCGCGCCGGCCAGGATGCTCGCCATCTGGATGCTCATCGCATTGGGCAGCTTGAGGATCTCGTTGTTGAATGTCGGCAGCCACGTGCTGAAGCTCTGTTCAATCAGCACGTAGAGAAACGCCGACAGCAGGAAGACGTACACCAGCGTGCGCATCAGCAGTCGATACATGTCGCGCATGGCCTGCACCAGCGACAGCGGCGAGCCGCCATGGGCTGCCGTTTCATCCAGCTGTGCGCCCGACAGCAGCGCAATGGTGCCGAAGCACATCAGGGCCAGCACCCAGTACACGTTGAACCAGGATGGGTTGGCCGGGTTGCCGTGGTCGATGAACGCGCTGAACAGCCAGCCGCTGGCCAACACGCCCAGCATGAACAGCCCTTCGATAGTATTGGTGAGTCGACCATGCTCGGCCTTGCTGTCAGTCAGCAGGCCGATGGAGGAATACACGGCCACCTTCGCCAGCGCGAACGACACGCCGACGCAGGTGAACAATAATTCGGTGGTGTGAAAACTCGGCAGCAGCGGCATCAGCACGCAGGCGCTGCCCACGATGCCCAACGCCAGCATCATCGCGCGACGGTAACCCAGCCGTGGCAGAAACGAGGCCACCAGGAACGAGGTGAGGGCGATCGGCAAGTCCTTGAACAGTTCCAGCAGGCTGGCCTGCGGCTTGTCGATACCGAAGGTGTGGATGGACTGCAGGATCACCGTGCCGACACTGTTGAGCAGTATCGCGAACACCATGTAAATCGTCGCCAACGCCACGACCATGCGGAACCGGTTCATGCACACCTCGTAATGAGGTTTAAAAAGGTCCCGGTCCGCCGCACTAGTGGCGGACCGGGACAGTCGAGGGAAGTGCTCTTTAGAACTTGTACTTGACCTGCAGGTTGACCTCGCGACCTTCGATCGAGCGCGCCAGAATCACGCCGTTGGTGCTGGCGAAGCCGAACAGGCGCGAGTTGCCCTCCGTCACGCCGATCTCGTTGGTCAAGTTAGTGCCTTGCAGGTTCACCTGCCAGCTCTGGCCGATGTTGGCCGTGGCGCCGAAGCTCCAGCTGTAGTAATCGCCCAGCGGCTGCTGTTCGATCAGGTCGCCGTAGCGATTGCCCACGTACTCATAGGTGATCCAGAACTTCATGCTGCCGAACGAGGTGGGGAAGTCGTACGACGGCGTCAGGCGGCCCTGGAACTTGGGCTGGCGCTGCAACTGCATGCCATCGAGGCTGGCGCAGGCCTCGGTGCCATCCTGCGTCATATAAGGCGTGCAGGCGGCGCTGTGGGTGTAGTGGCCGTCCATGTAATCGCCGCTGAGGGCGAGCTGGAAGCCGGGAGCGTTCGGGATCGGCTTGAGCACCGTGGTGAAGTTGATGCCCTTGGTGGCCGAGCCGTAGTCGAACGAGAACTGCTGGCCATTGCCCTGGGTGATCGTGTACGGCACGTTGTAGAACAGCTTGCGGTACGCGTTCACATCCAGGTACACCCAGTCCGCCTGGTATTTGTAACCCACTTCCATATTGTGGATCTTGTTGATCGGTTGGCTGGGCAGGCCGCGCAAGTCATCGAAACCCGGGAAGTGCACGCCGTCGTTGATACGGGCGTACACGCTCATATTGCTCTGGATTTCGTAGTTGGCGCCGATGGTCCACGAAGGCGCGGTCTTGGCGTAGTTGATGTAGTTGTTGCCGCCCACCACGTACTGCGAGTTGTTGTTGTAGAGCGTGGTCGGGTTGTTGTCCAGATCGCCCGTGGCAGTGTTCTGGATGCGGCCATTGGCTTCCTGGCGCTCCACGCGCACGCCGGCGTCGAACAACCACTTGTCGAGCTTCCACGAGTCGGTGAGGAAGAAGGCGGTGTTGAAGCCGTTCCACGCCTCACGAATGGCCGTGGACGGGCCGCTCACGAAACCACCCGGGCTGGACAGCACATCGCCATTGCTCAGCGACACAGCGATCGGGCTGGGGTTGTTCTTCGCCTGCAGCAACATGTTGTTGCCCAGGAACCAGGTGTCGTGATCGTTGTAGACCGCGGTGTAGTTGCCCACGGTCAGCGTGTTGCCGTCGAAGATTTCCTTGCTGATGTGGAACTCGTTGGTGGCGCCCTGGATGCGCTTGTGCACATACCACAGGCCTTGCGTGGTCACGTTCTGGTTCATGTCCGCCGCCTGGCCGTTGTTGGTGTACACGGCAGTGGCGGTGGTGCCGGCAGGAAGGCCGTTGGCGGTGATCTGGTCGTCGATATAGCTGCTCAGCGTCTGCGGGTTGGCGCCCGTGCTGAAGAAGGCGGTCGTGTTCATCTGGCCGCCGGTGAAATTGAACTTGTCCGAGACGTTCCAGTTGTCGCCAAAGGTCAGGTCCAGATTGCCGCCCACGGAGAAGATGTCCGCACCGCGGCCGTCGGCCAGGTTCACGTGCTGGCCGCCGGGCTGGCAGCCGGCCGTGTTGCAAGGCGTGGTCTGCAGGAAGTTGTACTGATCGGCCTTGCTGCCGAAGGTGCCGGTGAGCGCATCGAAGCCGGGGTAGTTTTCAAACTGGCCGCGGCCCGGATTGAGGATCGGCGTATCGGTGACGAACTGGTTGTGGTCCTTCAGGTCGCGCGCATAGAACATGATCGAGCCGCTGTCGCCGAAGTTGTGCGTCAAGGTGGCAGTGAGCTGGCCACCCTTGTCGGCATCGAACTGCGGATCGCGCACGCCGTCGGACTTGCGCCAGAAACCGCCGACGCTGCCGTACCAGCCATCGGCGATCTTGAAGCCGTAGAAGCCGTCCAGGCGCACCAGCCCTTCCGAACCGTAGGTGACGCCGACATCACCGCTGGGCGTATCAGTGCCTTCGCGCAGGATGAAGTTCGCGGTGAGGCCGGGCTGGCCATTGCCGTACAGCACGGCCGGGCCGCCGAGCACGAATTCGGCGTGGTCGATGGTGTCGTCCAGACGGAACATCGAGGAGTTTTCCATGAACGACAGCGTCGGCATGGGATACAGCGGCGAACCATTGAGCTGGAAGGTCACGAACGGAGCATCGCCACCGCCCGGGAAGCCGGCAACTTCGATGTTCGCACCGGTCTGGCCGCCCGAGGATTCCGGAAACACACCCGGCGCCATCTTCAGCAGGTCAGCGGAGCTCTTGGGATTGAATTCGCGAATCTGGTCGAGCGTGGCAGCGGTGACCGAGTACGAGGTGTCGATCTTCTTCAGGCCGCCCGCCGCGGCGGTGCCGGTGACCACCACCTGGTCGAGATTGGTGGCGTTCTTCTGGTTGGCCGCCGGAGCGGCTGGCGCTGCCGATGGACCTTGGGTCTGTGCCGGCGGAGTCTGCGCTGCGGGTGCCGCATCCTGCGCGTGCAGAGAACTGGCGACGAGCAAAGCAGCAATGCTGGTGGCAAGCAGCCTACGAGTCATGCGTTGCGTGTTCATGGTGTTTCCTCCCCATCAAAGAAAAGCAGTTGTAGTGTTTCTTAGGAGTGGTACTGCACGCTGTCAGAAGGGTCCTGATCAGTGGTTCGACACGGCCTCCGCCGCCGTTCCCGGAACGGTCGGTGGTCGGTTGAGATAGCGCTGGATATCGAACGCATCGATACCCGCCAAAATGTCCTCGGCACGCGCAAGCACGGTGGCATCGCCGACACCCACGGCACGCATGCCGGCGGCCAGGATGCTGTCGACGCCGGCAGCGGCATCCTCCACGCCGAGGCAGGCTTGCGCTGCGACGCCAAGACCCGATGCCGCCGTCAGAAAGATTTCCGGATGCGGCTTGGAGTGCGTGATGCGCGACGCATCGACCACATAGTCGAACAGTTCGGCGATGCCCAGCCGCTCCAGCAGCAGCGGGGCATTGCGGCTGGCCGATGCCAGTGCGGTGCGCAGGCCTGCCGCGCGCACGCTTTCCACGGCATGACGTGCGCCGCTCAGCAATTGTCCCGGGCCGAAGCAGTCGATCTGTGCGACGTAGTAGTCGTTCTTGCGGTCTTCCAGTACGCGTTTCTCGCGCTCGGAATAGGCGTGCGGCGCACGCTCCAGCAAAATCTCGAGCGAACCGCGGCGGTCCACGCCTTTCATGCGTTCGGCGATGTGTTCGTCGAACGGCGCGCCGATGTCGTGCGCCAATTGTTCCCATGCAGCGCGATGCACCACGGCGGTATCGGCGATCACGCCGTCAAGGTCGAAGATCACGGCCTGCAGCGGCGCTTGCTCGAGTGCGCGATGCGGCATCGAGATCGATTCGCCATGGCGCAGGCGCACCGGCTCACCGGCATGGCTGAAGCGCACGCTGTCGCCGCGCGTGACGGTGTAACGCACGCCGGTGCGATCCACTTCCACGCGAAGATGACCCTGCTGCCAGGCGACGCCAAAGCGATAGCGGTGCCAGGCGTCGGGCAGTTGCGGGCGCAGGCGCAGTTCGCTGTTCACCACGCGCATGCCGCCGTATCCCCAGGCCAGCGACAACCAGCTGCCGGCCATCGCGGCCATGTGCAGTCCGTGCGCGGCATTGCCGTGCAGATCGTCCAGATCCACGCGCAAGCTGTCCTGGAAGTAGCGCCAGGCCTTTTCGGTTTCGCCCACTTCCGCGCCCATCACGCCGAAGGTGGAGGCGGACAAGGTCGAGTCGTGCACGGTGACGCCTTCGTAATAGTCGAAGTTGCGTCGCTTGGCGGCGAGGCTGACCTCATCGCCGGCGAGCATCAGCGCGAGCAGCGCATCGGCCTGCTTGGCGACCTGGTGGCGATAGATGGTGAGCGGATGCAGTTCCAGCAACAGCGGACGCTTGCCTTCGCCGTCCGCGTGCGCCGGCATGCGCGGCTTGTCGAGGAAGGTGTCGTCCTGCGGAAAGATGCCGAGCTGCGCATCTTCGGCCAGATACATCAGCTCCGCGGCACGCTGCCACTGCATGATCTCGAACGATTCCAGGCCGATGCGGCGGGCCAGTTCCGCGTAGGTATCCGGCGCCGAGCCGGCCAGCCAATGCGCCACCGCAGCCGCGTCGCGCAGATGTCGTTGCGCCATGCGGTTGGTGTAATGGTTGTTGTCGACCAGCGCGGTGTATTCGTCGGGACCGGTCACGCCATGGATGCAGAACGCCCCGCCGCGACGCGGATTGAAGTGGCCGATATCCAGCCATATGCGCGCCGTTTCGAACAGCATCTCGGCGCCAACGTCGCGCAGAAAGGCGTCGTCGCCGGTGGCATCCACATAGTGGCGGATCGCCCAGGCCACGGCGGCGTTGATGTGGTACTGCGCCGAGCCGCTGGGAAAATACGCGGAGCACTCGTCGCCGCTGATGGTGCGCCACGCATACAGCGCGCCGCGGGCGTGGTTGAGTTCGCGTGCATGGGCGCGGGCGCGCTCCAGCGTGCCGTGGCGGTACATCAGCATGCTGCGCGCCACATCGGGTGCAAGCGCGACCATCGCCGGCAGCATGAAGACCTCGGCATCCCAGAAGTAGTGGCCTTCGTAGCCTTCGCCGGTGAGGCCCTTGGCCGCAGTGGTGCCCTGGCCATCGCGACTGCTGGACTGGAACACGTGGAACAGGTTGAAGCGCAGCGCCTGTTCGGTGGCCGGATCGCCATCGATGGCCAGATCGGCGTTATGCCACAGCTGTGCGAGTGCCTGGGTCTGGCGCGCAAGCAGGGCGTCGTAACCTTGCGTGCTCGCTTGCGAGAGTGCGCTGGTGGTGCGCGCTAGCAGTTGGGCGTCGGTGTCGTCGTCCTCGGGCTGCGTCCAGGCGTAAGCGACATATTTTTCGAACGACACCGATTGACCCGGCGCCAGCTCGCCTTCGAACACCTGCATCACGCCATGCTGCGCGAGATTGGCCAGGCGAAAGCCCAGGCTGTCATCGATGATCGCGTGCTGCTGCATGCACGCCACGCGGATGTTGCTGTGGGCGGTGCGCTGAAGCACGTGGGCGAGCAGGTCGCCCGCTGCCGCGTCGATACTGGCCAGGCCGCCGTCCACGCGCGTGCCGATGCGCGGGTCGTCGCCTTGTTCGGTGGCGTGGCGTGCCGTGCTGATGCAGGACTCCAGCGTGATCGGCCCGGAGTAGTCGATCGACTGCACGCGATAACGGATCGCCAGCAGGGCGGCGCTATCGAAACTGACGATGCGTTCGGCATCGATCAGCAAGGTCGCTCCGTCGGGCGAGCGCCAGCGCAACTGCCGGCGATAACTGCCGCTGCGCAAGTCCAGGGCTCGCTCGAAGTGCAGCCACTCGCCGTCGCCAAGGCGTACCGGCGTGTCTCCAAGGCGCAGATGGATGCGCGTGCCGTCGGCGACCGGAATGCGGGTGTCGGTATGGGCGGCGAAACCGGGAAAACGCTCGTGATACTCGATCGGCGTGCGTTCCCAGGCGCCAGCCAGGAAACAGGCCTGGCTCGGGCTGTCGCCTTCCTCCAGTCCGCCGCGCACGCCCAGCGCGCCGTTGGAAAGGGCGAACAGGCTTTCATCCTGCGCGAAACCGGCAGGATCGGCGTTCTCACGGGTGACCACCCAGGCGTCGCGCAAAGCACGGCCAAAGGGCGGCAAGACCTGCGCCGTTTCTGGTTGATCCAACGTCTCTCTCCGCTCTTATTTTCTGCTTTTTGGCGGGACCACTAGAGGCGTGGACCAGCCTGGCTTTTTGGTGTGCGGGCGGAGCTTCGCAGCAAATGTTATCGATATCAAGATATCGATAACATTTGCTGCGGCACAACATCGTTGCGCCTGAAATCGATCTCATGGATGGTGTGTTGCGAGCGCAAGGTCTTGCGCCACCGAAAGAGCGCGTGCCGGCTGGGCAAGAGGTAGGGGAGCGATGTTTCCATACGGTGTTGGACGTTGGCAGTGCAAACCACGACACTGTCGGGGTTTGCCAAGGTTGGCCGTCGTGCGGATGCCGTGCGATCGCTCACAAGACATTGGGGCCAGGTCTTGAGTCGTCAGCAAAAGAATCGCCAGGGCGCCACGCCTTCCGCCAGTCTGACCATGGCGGATCTGGCGAAGGTGGCCGGGGTATCCAAGATCACCATCTCGCGGGCGCTCAGCGACAGCCCGCTGGTGCAGCGCGAGACCCGCGAGCGCCTGCAGGCGCTCGCGCACGAGCTCGGCTACAAGCTCAATGTGAGCGCGCGCAACCTGCGCCTGCGCCGCAGCCATACGGTTGCGGTGATCGTGGAAATGAAGCCTTCCCACGACCGCACCATGCTTGATCCCTATCCGCTGATCCTGCTCGGCGGCATCTCCCAGGAACTGACCGAGCACGGCTACAGCGTGCTGCTGACCACCCGCCAGGGTGCGACGGCTGCCGCGGTGCAGGCGGCCGATGGCCTCATCCTGCTCGGCCAGGGCTCACGCCAGGACGCGGTGCGCCGCTTCGACAAGCTGGGCCTGCCGATGGTGGTGTGGGGCGCCCCGGGCGACGAACACGTCGTGGTGGGCAGCGACAACCGCCAGGGCGGCCGCGTGGTGGCGGAACACTTCATTCGTCTGGGTCGCCGCAATCCCGTATTCGTGGGCAACCCCAATCACCCCGAGATCTTCGAGCGACTCAACGGCTTCGTGGATGCGCTGGCCGCGCATGGCATCAAGCCGCTGCTGATACGCCGCGACGAATTCACCCTGGCCTCGGGCGGCGACGCCATGCATTCGCTGATGGATCGCGGCGTGCCCTTTGATGCGGTATTTGCCTGCAGCGACCTGTTGGCCATGGGTGCGATCCGCGCGCTCAACACGCTTGGCCGCAGCGTACCCGGCGACGTGTCGGTGGTGGGTTACGACGATATGCCGCTGGCCGCGAGCTTCCTGCCGCCGCTGAGTTCGGTGCGACAGGACTGGCAGGAAGGCGGCACCCTGCTGGCGCGCAAGGTGCTGGCGCTGATCGGCGACGAGCCGGAGCAATCGGAAACGTTGCCGGTGGAGTTGATCGTCCGCGAGACGTGATCGCACGCCTCGGTTCTCCGTTCTCTTTTTTTTGTAGGAGCGCACTTGTGCGCGACCGCAGCGCTTCGTCGATGCCTCATCGCGGGATGGTCGCGCACAAGTGCGCTCCTACAGAGAGCTGGGCCGAGGTTCGGCCAAATGTTGCAGACTCAGCCGGCCGCTGCTGTGTCCCCAGTCGCCTTGCCCACACGCGCCGGCGTCAACACCAGTCGGAAGCAACTACCGCCGCCCGCCACACGCACATATTCCAGCGAGGCCTGATTCGCCTCACTCATCTGGCGCGCGAGATAAAGACCCAGGCCAGTCCCATATTCGTGCGTCGTATAAAACGGCTCGAAAATCTGCGCGGCGACCTTGGGCGCAATGCCCGGACCGCGATCGATCACTTCGAGTATCGGCACGCCATGTTCGCCATGACGCGCCACCACCATCACGCGCGCCGGTTCGCCTGGCATGCGTCCATAACGCAGCGCGTTCTGCACGAGATTCCACACCACCTGCTGCAACTGCTGCGGATCGGCCACGGCCGCCACCGGCGTGCTGGCCTGGATCACGCGCAGCGAATCCTCGCCAAGGTCGTTGCCCTGGCGGTATTCGTCCACAAACTGGTTGGCCCAGGTGCCCAGGTCCAGCGTTTCCGGGCGTGAGCGTTCGCGCCGCGACAACTGCAGGATGTTCTCGATGATCTCGTTCAATCGCACGCAGTGGTTGTTGATGATCTCCACCATGCGCTGGTCGGTGGGCGGCAGGTCTTCGGACTCGGCCAGCAGCTGCGCGGAATAGCGGATCGCCGCCAGCGGATTGCGGATTTCGTGGGCGATCGAAGCCGACAACCGACCCAGCGAACTGAGCGTGAGCTCCTCGGCGCGACGCGACACCAGCGAGGTGTCGTCCAGGAAGATCAGCACGTGCGAATCGTCGTTCGGCGCCAGTCGGCTGAAGCGCGGCACCACTTCGGGCACGCCGTCGGCCAGCTGGGTGGCGGACTCGTCCAGCTTGCCCGAGGTCATCCAGTGGTACAGGCGGCGCGAGAGTTCCGGCGCCACGCGGCCCAGGTCGCGTTGGTCGGCGGCGGGATTGCCCAGCAGCATCCAGGCGGACTCGTTCATCTGGTGGATGCGGTTGGCATCGTCCACCAGCAGCACGCCCGTCTTCATGCGACGGATGATCAGCTCGTTGACCTGGGCCAGGTTGGCCAGGTCCACGCCGCGCTGTTCGGCCAGTGCCTCACTGGCGCGGATCTGCCGGCTCAGCACGTAGCACAGCATGGTGATGGCGAAGTAGGCCAGGCCGAACAGGCTCGATTCGAGCAGCTCGCGGTCCATGCCGCCCTGGCCCCGGGCTTCGAGCACCGAATGGCCAATCACGCCAAGGGTGGCCAGCGCCGCAAAAAAACACGAAAGCCGCAATGGCAGGATTAGCGCGCCGGCGGCTAGGTTTACCGCCAGCATCATGGCGATGCCGATGCGGGCGTCGTGCATGGTGATGATGGCCAGCACCGCCGCGATGATGTCCACCACCAGGGCGCCGGACACCGTCCAGCGCAACCAGGGCGTGGAGCGGCGGGTCAGCGAGAGCATGCCCAGCGCGAACAGCAGGAACAGCACCGCCACGCCGCGGGCCAGGCCGACATCCGCCAGCTTGGGCCAGCCCAGGGTGCTCGGGCTCAGGGCCAGACCCACGTAGACCAGGGCCTGGGCCAGGCGGAAACAATTGAGGAACAACAGCTCGTGGCGCGCCGCCTCGGGGGCGGTGCGCGCGGCGGGGTAGGCAGGCTGGATGGTGCTCGACACCGGGTCTCTCTCAGTCGGCCCAAAGGCGGTCCGGACCAGTATAGACGGGGCTTTGGAGACTTGCGGGCGGCCCCGCTCAAGCAGGGTCCGATAGCCCCCAGGCCGCCCGGCCCCTTTCCATTGGTGGCCGCTGCTGCGAAAATACCGGGCCGTATTGCGCGGTTTTCGTCATGTCGACAGGCCTGACGGCGGCGCACTGCATCCCGGCAGCGCTTGTACCGCCGTCGTTCCCCTGACCGTACGGATCACCCACAGTCCGTCCGGCCGCCATGTTTCCCCGTACTCTCGAGGTATCCATGAATTTCCACGAGTACCAGGCCAAAGAATTGTTCGCGAAGTACGGCATTGCCGTGCCCCCGGGCAAGGTCGCCAACTCTCCCGATGCCGCTGTCGACGCCGCCAAGCACCTTGGTGGTTCGCAGTGGATGGTCAAGGCACAGATCCACGCAGGCGGCCGCGGCAAGGCCGGCGGCGTCAAGTTCTGCAAGAGCCTCGACGACGTGCGCGCAGCTGCCAAGGGCATGCTGGGCACCAACATGGAAACCTACCAGTCGGCCGGCCGTGCGCTGCCGGTGAACCTGGTGCTGGTCACCGACGCGACCAACATCGCCAAGGAGCTGTACCTGTCGATCCTGACCGATCGTGACAGCAAGTCGGTCTCGTTCATCGCCTCCAAGCACGGTGGCGTGGACATCGAGCAGGTCGCCAAGGACACGCCCGAAGACATCCACACCATCGTGGTGGACTTCGTCGAAGGCCTGCAGCCCTACCAGTGCCGCCAGCTCGGCTTCGCCATGGACCTCAACGCGAAGCAGGTCGGCCAGCTGACCAAGATCATGCTGGGCCTGTACAAGCTGTTCAACGAGAAGGACCTGGCCCTGGTCGAGCTGAACCCGCTCGCCATCCTCGAAGACGGCAACCTCGCCGCCCTCGACGGCAAGGTCAACTCCGACGACAACGCCGAGTTCCGTCATCCCGACCTGGCCGCCATGCGCGACCTGACCCAGGAAGACGCTGCCGAGGCTGCTGCCGTCGTGCACAACCTCAACTACGTGACGATGGACGGCACCATCGGCTGCATGGTCAACGGCGCCGGTCTGGCCATGGCCACCATGGACGTGATCCAGCTGGCAGGCGGCGAGCCGGCCAACTTCCTTGACGTCGGCGGCGGCGCCACCAAGGAACGCGTCACCGAGGCGTTCAAGCTGATTCTTTCCTCCGACAAGGTGAAGGCCATCCTGGTCAACATCTTCGGCGGCATCGTGCGTTGCGACCTGATCGCCGAAGGCATCATCGCGGCCGTGAAGGAAGTGGGTCTGAAGATCCCCGTGGTGGTGCGCCTGCAGGGCACCAACGTGGAGCTGGGCCGCGAACTGCTCGCCAACTCCGGCCTGGCGATCACGCCGGCCAACGATCTCAACGATGCGGCGCAGAAAGCCGTGGCTGCGGCCAAGGCCTGAGGAGCAAAGATCCATGAGCGTTCTCGTCAATAAGAACACCAAGGTCCTGGTACAGGGCTTTACCGGCCAGCAGGGCACCTTCCACGCGCAGCAGGCGCTGGACTACGGCACCAAGGTTGTCGGCGGCGTGACCCCGGGCAAGGGCGGCAGCGAGCACATCGGTCTGCCGGTCTTCAATTCGGTCTCCGAAGCGGTCGATGAAACCGGCGCCGATGCGTCCGTCATCTTCGTGCCGCCGCCGTTCGCGGCCGACTCGATCCTCGAAGCCATCGATGCCGGCATCAAGGTCATCGTGGCGATCACCGAGGGCATCCCGGTGCTGGACATGCTGCGCGTGAAGAACGTGCTGGCCCAGCATCCGGAAATCGTGCTGATCGGGCCGAACTGCCCCGGCATCATCACCCCGGGCGAGTGCAAGATCGGCATCATGCCGGGTCACATCCACATGCCGGGCAAGGTCGGCATCGTCTCGCGCTCCGGCACGCTGACGTACGAATCGGTGTTCCAGACCACCAACGAAGGCCTGGGCCAGTCCACCGTGATCGGCATCGGCGGCGACCCGATCAACGGCCTGAGCTTCATCGACTGCCTGAAGTTGTTCCAGGACGATCCGCAGACCGAAGGCATCATCATGGTCGGCGAAATCGGCGGCAGCGCTGAAGAAGACGCCGCCGAGTTCATCGGCGAGTACGTCACCAAGCCGGTCGTCTCGTTCATCGCCGGCGCCTCGGCTCCTCCGGGCAAGCGCATGGGCCATGCCGGCGCCATCATCTCGGGCGGCAAGGGCACCGCAGCGGCGAAGTTCGCCGCGCTGGAGAAGGCTGGCGTCACCACGGTGAAGTCGCCCGCCGATCTGGGCAAGACGCTTGCGGGCTTGATGAAGAAGTAATCGAGTCTTTTCGATCGAGCGAAGAAGGGCCGCAGCGATGCGGCCCTTTTTCTTTGGATAGCGTCCTGCACCACCTCGTGTGACACCGCATCTGTGGGAGCGCACCCTGTGCGCGACAGCGCTGCCTACATCGCGCGGCTTCCGGCCTGCGCAGGCCATGCTCTGATTGCGATGCACCGCAGTCGCGCACAGGGTGCGCTCCCACAAAAATCGGACCGCGGGATTACCTCCGCTGACGCAGTCCATCCTGCGCAGCGCGCAACAACGCCTCCGTCACCGTCGCCAGCGTCGCCGAACGAATCGACCAGCACTGCCAGTACAACGGTACGTCGAGCCATTGATTGGGCGCTATTGGCTTGAGCGTGCCGGCCGCAAAATGCTTGGCCAGCATCGACTCCGGCGCCATCGCCCAGCCAAGCCCCAGCTCGGCGCCTTCCACGAAAGCTGTGGACGAGGGCACGTAATGCATCGGCGGCACCATGCGGGCGCGGGTGACGCTGTGGATATAACGCCACTGCAAGGCATCCTTGCGGTTGAACACCAGCATCGGCGCATGGCCGAGAGATGCTGCGTTGACCCCGCTGGCGAAGTGACGCTTCACGAATGCCGGCGAAGCGACCGGCAGATAGCGCATCACGCCGAGCTTCTTCACGCTGCAGCCCTGCACGGCTTGCGGCTCGGCCGTGATGGCGCCCAGCACGGTGCCGTCGCGCAACAGATTGGTGGAATGGTCCTGATCCTCCACGCGCACGTCGAACAGCAGCTGGTGGCGATCGTGCAGCTGCGCCAGAGCGGCGAGAAACCAGGTCGCCAGCGAGTCGGCATTGACGCCGATGGCGACCGTGGTCGGGCCGGCGCTGTCCGGGCCGACCCGGAATTCGTTCAAGGTCTCCGCTTCCAGCATGCGCATCTGCTGCACGCTGCGCAGCAGGCGTTGGCCGGCCTCGGTCGCTTCGCTGGGCGTGTGCCGCAGGATAAGCACTTGGCCCAGCCGATCCTCCAGCGCCTTGATGCGTTGGGAAATGGCCGAGGGCGTGAGCGACAGGCGCTGCGCGGCGCCGTCGAAACTGCCTTCTTCGAGGACGGCGGCGAAGGCGGCGAGTTGGGGATTGAGCAGGCTCATGCGGGCACCACGCTGGATATCTGTTGTGGGAGCGCACCCTGTGCGCGACAGGCCCGCAATAAGCCTCGAGGCATGGCCGTCGCGCACAGGGCGCGCTCCCACAGTGGCATTAGGGCGATTAAAGTAAGTTAAGAATATTTAGTTTTACTGTCCAAGACGTCTACGCCAAAGTAGCCGTCTTTTCGGAGTATCCCCATGATTTCCACGGCCTGCCTGGCCGGCCTCGCCACAGGCGCGGGGCTGATCATCGCCATTGGTGCGCAAAACGCCTTCGTCCTGCGGCAAGGCCTGCAGCGGCACTACGTGGGCGCCGTGGTGAGCGTATGCATCCTTGCCGACGTCGGCCTGATCCTGCTGGGCGTGGCGGGCATGGGCCTGATCGTGCAGCAACATCCCAGCTTGTTGCAGTGGCTGCGCTTTGCCGGCGCGGCGTTCCTGGCGGGTTATGGCGCCATGGCGTTGCGGCGCGCGTGGCAGGGCGAAAGCGGACTGCAGCCAGCCGGTGATGGCGCGCAGAGCCGGGGCCGCGTGGTGCTGGCCTGCCTGGCGTTCACCTTGCTCAATCCGCACGTCTACCTGGATACGGTGGTGCTCCTCGGCAGTCTTTCCACCCATTACGACGACGGCGCGCGATGGCTCTTTGCTGGCGGCGCAGCGACGGCCAGCGTGATCTGGTTCCTCGCGCTGGGCTACGGCGCGCGTCTGCTGCTGCCGGTGTTCCGCAGCCCGCTGGCCTGGCGCGTCTTCGATGTGGCGATCGCCGTATTCATGCTGACGCTGGCCGTCGTTCTGCTGCGACAGCCCGTGGCCTGACTCGCAGGCGGTACCGCCCGGCGGTGGGCCAAGGCGGGCCTCGGGTACAATTTCAGGCCCCAAGAGTATGGATTCCCCGGCATGCCCTCCTTACGCTTCGCGCTGGCCCAGTTCGATTTTCCCGTAGGCGCGGTTGCGGCCAATGCGGCCAAAGTGGGCGACCTGCTGGCGCAGGCGCGCGATGGCGGCGCGGCGCTGGTGGCGTTCCCCGAGTTGACCCTGAGCGGTTATCCGCCGGAAGACCTGTTGCTGCGCCCTAGCTTTCTGGCGGCCTGCCAGTGCGAGCTCAATGCGCTTGCTGGCGGCACCAATGGCGTGGCCGCGCTGGTCGGTCATCCGCACAGCGAGGGCGAGGTGTACAACGCGGCCAGCCTGCTGCGCGGCGGCAGCATCGAGCTGACCACGCACAAGCAGGCCTTGCCGAACTACGGCGTGTTCGACGACAAGCGCTATTTCCGCCCTGGCCATGACAGCGCCGTGGCGATGATCGAGGGCGTGCGCGTCGGCATGCTGATCTGCGAAGACATCTGGCAACCCGAGCCGGCGGCCAAGGCTGCGGCGGCGGGTGCCGAGCTGATCGTGGTCATCAACGCCTCGCCCTGGGACGACGCCAAGCAGTCATCGCGCGAGGCCGTGCTCACCCAGCGTGCGCTGGAAACCGGCTGCGCCATCGCCTATGTGAACCTGGTCGGTGGCCAAGACGAAGTGGTCTACGACGGCGGCTCGCTGCTGGTGAACGCGGACGGCAGCATCGCCGCGCGCGCCCCGAATTTCGTGGACGTGATGCTATGGGCCGAATTCGACGGCGAAACGCGCACCCTGCGCGCTGAGAACTGGCCCACCGCGGCCGATGCGTCGATCGAAGCCACGCTCTACGCGGCACTGGTGCGCGGCATTCGCGACTACATCGAGAAGAATGGTTTTCCGGGCGTGCTGCTAGGCCTTTCCGGCGGCATCGATTCCGCCCTGACTTTGGCGCTGGCCGTCGATGCGCTTGGCGCCAACCGCGTCACCGCGGTGATGATGCCCACGCGCTACACCTCGCAGCTGTCGCTCGATGGTGCACGGGCGCAGGCCGTGCAGGCGGGCGTCGATTACCACATCATCAATATCGAGCCGATGGTCGATGCGTTTCTGGGGGCGCTTACTCCGGCATTCGCGGGCAAGGCCGCGGATACCACCGAGGAAAACCTGCAGTCGCGCACGCGCGGCGTCACCCTCATGGCGCTCTCCAACAAGCACGGCCGCCTCTTGCTGGCGACCGGCAACAAGAGCGAGATGGCGGTGGGCTACGCCACGCTGTACGGCGATATGTGCGGTGCTTATGCGCCGCTGAAGGACGTCTACAAGACCGTCGTCTACCGCCTCTCGCGCTGGCGCAACGAGCATGCAGCGCGCATGGGCGAGCCCGAAGCGATTCCCTCGGCGGTAATCGATCGCCCGCCCTCGGCCGAACTGCGCGACAACCAGACCGACCAGGATTCGCTGCCCCCGTACGACGAACTCGACGCGATTCTTGCGCGCTTCATCGAAGCGGAGCAGTCGCAGGCGGAAATCGCTGCGCAGGGCTTTCATGCCGATACCGTGCGTCGCGTCGTGCGGCTGGTGCTGCTCAATGAGTTCAAGCGGCGGCAGTCGGCGCCGGGGCCGCGCGTGACGACGCGTGCGTTTGGGCGCGAGCGGCGGTATCCGATTACGTCGGGCTGGAAATAGCGCGAGCGTGTACGTCCTCTGTGGGAGCGCACCCTGTGCGCGACCGCGGAGATGAGATGTACCTCGGTGTCGCCAGATGGCGTCGCGACAACCAGAAACTGCGGCGGGATTCAGCGCCGCGGTCGCGCACAGGGTGCGCTCCCACAGTGGGTGGGGCGCTACCCGACGTAAGACACAAAAAAAGCCGGCGGCCCAAGGCCACCGGCTTTTTCCATTCCGAGGTCGCAAAGCGACCGGCTTAACTCTTCGCAGGTCGCAAAGCGACCGGCAATCCCCTTCTCGAATCAATGATGCCCCGAGAACGGCACCGCCTTGCGCAGCAGCGACGGCGCGTGCGGCCACTTCGGATCCTTCAGGTACGGGTGATCCGGGTAGTTCAGGGCCAGCACCTGGCGGGTCTGGTCGGCGAGGTTCTTCTGTTCCATGCCCAGGTAGCTGCGGGTGAGGATGGCCAGCGCGTCGCCCGTCTGCGGGGCCTGCTGGTAATGCTCGATCACATACTGGGCGCGGTCGGCGGAGGCCACGTAGGCCTTGTTGCGCAGGTAGTACTCGGCCACGTTGATCTCGAACTGCGCCAGCACGTCGCGCAGGTAGATCATGCGCTGGCGCGCGTCGGCGGTGTAGGCGCTGTCCGGGAAGCGGCGAGACAGCTCCGAGAAGTCGTCGAACGACTTCAGGTTGAAGCCCTGGTCGCGACGCGTCTGCGCCTCGTTCTTCTGCAGCAGGCGCTCCATGGCGCCGCCGGTGCGATCAAAATTGATCAGACCGCGCAAGTAATAGGCATAATCTACGTGCTTGTGGGTCGGATACGTCTTGATGAAGCGGTTGATCGTGGAGTAAGCGTCGTCCGGCTGGTTGTCTTTGTACTGCGCATAGGCCAGGTCGAGCTGAGCCTGCTCGTTGTAATTACCGGACGGGAAGCGCGCGATCAGGCGCTGGTAGGCTTTGCTGGCGGCCGAATAATCGGCGTGTTCCAGTGAGTCGTGAGCTTTGTCGTAAAGCTTGTCTACCGGCAGCGTATCGTTGGTGTCCCTCTTGTGATGGAACATCGAGCATGCGCTCATCGACAAAACGATGGCGAGCACGACAAAAATTTTGAAAGCCGGCAGCTTGGTTACGCGCATGAGAAGGGTTCAGATGTTTGAGCGAAAAGGGATGATAGCCGAAACGGCCGGGCGGCCGGGCGGCCGACCATGACGATGATTCGTCATGACGCCACGGTACCCCTGTCGGCCGCGGGTCGGAGGTTCGACCAGACAGTGGCCGAGATGTTCCCGGACTACTCGCGGTCGCGTCTCACGGCGTGGATCAAGGCCGGTGCCGTGACCCTGGACGGCGCCGTCGCGCCGCCTCGCCAATTGCTGCGTGGCGGGGAAAAAGTCCAGGTAGAAGCGGAACTTGAGACCGAAGTGGAGCTCGAGCCGGAGGCCATCGCCCTGGACATCGTCCACGAGGACGACTACCTGCTGGTGCTGAACAAACCGGCCGGCCTGGTGGTGCATCCGGGCGCAGGAAATAGTGCCGGCACGGTGCTGAACGCCTTGCTGCACCACGATCCGAAGCTGGCCGAGCTGCCCCGCGGGGGCATCGTCCATCGCCTGGACAAGGACACCTCGGGCCTGATGGTGGTCGCCAAGACCCTGGCGGCCCATACGGGCCTGGTGGACATGCTGTCGCGCCACGATGTGGAACGGCAGTACGAGGCCGTGGTGCTGGGCACCTTGGTGGCCGGCGGCACGGTGGATGCGCCGATTGGCCGGCATATGGGCGACCGCCTGCGCCAGGCCGTGCGCGACGAGGAGGACGGCAAGCACGCCGTCACCCACTATCGCCTGCGCGAGCGCTTCCGCGGGCACAGCCTGATCCAGTGCAGCCTGGAAACCGGCCGCACCCATCAGATTCGCGTGCACCTGGCGCATATCAACCATCCCCTGGTCGGCGATCCGCTGTACGGCGGCGGCCTGCGCCTGCCCAAGGGCGCCACGCCCGAGCTGGTGGCGGCCTTGCGCGGCTTCCGCCGACAGGCGCTGCACGCCGAGCGGCTGGCCTTCGAACACCCGGTGACGCATGAACCGATGTCGTTCAGCGCCGATCGCCCGGCCGACCAGCAGGCGCTGATCGACGCCTTGCGCGCCGATACCGCCCAGGCCGATCCGAGCGACTGGCGGTGACCCTGGATAGCGCCTGGCTCGTGCCGGACTGGCCGGCGCCCGCCCGTGTGCGGGCGGCGGTCAGCACGCGGCAGGGGCCGGGCGTCTCGCAGGGCGCCTGGGGGCGCTTCAATCTTGGCGCCCGTTGCGGCGATACGCCCGAGGCAGTGGCGGCCAATCGAGCCGCCGTGCGTACCGCCCTGAGTCTTGAGCGCGATCCGCATTGGCTGCAGCAAGTGCATGGCGTGGATGTCGCCGATGTCGACCGCTCAGACGATGGGCAGGAGCCGCGCGCTGACGCCTCCGTCACCCAGCGTGCGGGCGAGCCGCTGGTCATCCTCACTGCCGACTGCCTGCCGGTGCTGTTCTGCACCGCCGACGGCCGCGCCGTGGCCGCTGCCCACGCGGGCTGGCGCGGTTTGCAGGCCGGCGTGCTGGAAGCTGCATTGAATTCCCTGCAGGCGCCGCCTGCCCAGGTGATGGCCTGGTTGGGGCCGTGCATCGGCAAGGCCAGCTATGAAGTGGGGGTTGAAGTGCGCGATGCCTTCGTGGCGCTCGATGGCGGTGCGGCTGAGGGTTTCGAGCCGACGCGTCCTGGGCACTGGTTGTGCGATCTGGCTTGGCTGGCGCGTCGCCGTTTGCAGGCGGCGGGCGTCGATCGGGTCTACGGCGGTGGCTTTGATACCCGTACCGACGATCGTTTCTATTCGTACCGCCGCGATGGCGCGCAGAGCGGGCGCTTCGCCAGCTTGATCTGGCTCGAAGGCTGAAGGGACCTATCGATCCCCTTGGACGCGACGGTCCCCTTGTAGGAGCGCACTTGTGCGCGACCGCGGAATGGCAGTGCACCTCTGGGCATCATTATGAAGCCCCTGTTGTCGCCTGGGCTGATGTTATCGAGCCCATCCGCGTGGCGGTCGCGCACAAGTGCGCTCCTACAAGGGAGAGATCACGTCAATCGGCCAACCGCCGCAAAAACGCATTCCGCCACGCCGTCACATCCTGCTTCTCCAACACGTCCATCATCCGGCGCCAGCGCGCGCGCCGCTCATGCAGCGGCATCTCCAGCGCAATACCCAGCGCTTCGGCCAGTTCCTCGGTATCGGCCGGATTGACCAGCAGCGCATCACGCAACTCCTGCGCAGCGCCGGCGAAGCGCGACAGCACGAGCACGCCGGGATCTTCCGGATCCTGGCTGGCCACGTATTCCTTGGCCACCAGATTCATGCCATCGCGCAGCGGCGTGACCAAGCCCACGCGCGCGGTGCGGTAGTAGCCGCTGAGCAGGCTGTGCGGAAACGAGTTGTTGACGTAGCGGATCGGCACCCAGTCCGGCGCCGCATACATGCCGTTGATATGGCCGGCCATGCGTTCGAGCTCGCGGCGGATCTGGCGGTATTCCAGCACGCCGCCGCGCGAGGGCGGGGCGATCTGCAGGAAGGTCACCTTGCGATGCAATTGCGGGGAGCGCTCCAGCAGGCGCGCATAGGCATGGAAGCGCTCGGGCAGGCCCTTGGAGTAATCCAGGCGGTCGACGCCAATGATCAGCGCACGCCCTTCCAGGCTCTGTTTCAGATCGTGGATTTCTTCATGCTCGTCCGCATGGCTGGCCGACTCGGCGACCTGCGCGGTGTCGATGCCGATGGGAAACACTTCAGCGCGGAAGGTGTGTCCTGCCGGGGTTCGGATGCGCCCGTCCCGGCGCATGCTCGCGCCCACCTCGAACAGGAAGTACTCCTGCAGGGCTCGCTGGTCGCGTGCTGTATGCAGGCCGACCAGGTCATAGCAGGCCAGGGTCTCAAGCAATTCCAGATGGCGCGGCAGCGCGATCAGCAGGCTGGCGGCCGGCAGCGGCGTATGCAGGAAGAAACCGATGCGATTGTGCACGCCGCGTTCGCGCAGCATGGCGGCCAATGGAATCAGGTGGTAGTCGTTGATCCAGACCAGGTCGTTGGGCCCGATCAGCGAGATCAGCTTCTCGGCGAACAGATTGTTGACGCGCAGATAGCCGGCCAGGTGCTTGCGGTCGTAGTCGACCAGGTCGGGCCGGTAGTGCAGCAGCGGCCACAAGGTGCGATTGGCGAATCCGTCGTAGAAATCGTCGTGATCCGTGCGGGAAAGATCGATGGTGGCGTATTCCACCGGACCATCGCTTTGCTTGTGCACTTCGCTGGCGGTTTGACGCGAGATCTTGCCGCTCCAGCCAAACCAGACGCCTCCGCGCTCCTGCAGGGCGGCCCGCATGGCCGACGCCAGGCCACCGGTTGCGGTCTGGTCGGGGAGTGCCACTCGATTTGAAACCACGATCAGTCGTCCCTGACCGCTGTTTCTTCCAGCCATCGTCACAATGCATCCTCCCAGCGCCTGGACAGGCGCATTGCGGCCTGGATCAGGCCCACCATCGAATAAGTCTGCGGAAAGTTGCCCCAGTGCTCGCCGTTGGCCGGTGCGATGTCTTCGGACAACAGGCCCAGGGGATTTCGCTGCGCCAGCATGTGCTCGAACATCTCGCGCGCGCGCTCCCGGCGCCCGGTGGCGGCCAGCGCTTCGATGTACCAGAACGTGCAGATGTTGAAGCTGGTTTCCGGCGCACCGAAATCGTCCGGGGCGATGTAGCGGAACAGATAGTCGCCGCGACCCAGCGCGTGGCCGATGGCGTCCACGGTGGCGATGAAGCGCGGGTCCATCGCATTGACGAAACCGATATCGGCCAGCAAGAGCAGGCTTGCATCCAGGTGTTCGCCGTCGTACGCATCGACAAAGGTGCCGAGCTTTTCGTTCCAGGCATGCGCTTCGATGCGTTCATGCAAGGCGACCGCCTCGTCATGCCAGTAGCGCGCACGGTCATCGAGGCCAAGCTCGGTGGCGATATGCGCCAGGCGATCGCAGGCGGCCCAGCACATGGCGGCGGAATAGGTGTGCACGGCGGCGCGGCCGCGATATTCCCATAGCCCCGCATCCGGTGTTTCGGCCACGCGCAGGGCCAATTCACCCATGCGTTCGAGCCGGCGAAAGGTGAGCTCGTCGCCGGGATGTTCAAGGCGGCGATCGAAAAAAATCTGCGCCGAAGCGAGCACCACCGACCCATACACATCGTTCTGCCGCTGCCGCCACGCGTCGTTGCCCACGCGCACCGGACCCATGCCGCGATAGCCGGCCAGGCTTTCCACCTGCGTTTCCATCAGGTCATGTTCGAAGGTGATGCCAAACACAGGTCCGATCTCGCCGTCGCCATCGGCGACCAGGTTGAAGACGTAGCGGATGTACTCCTCCATGCTGCGGGTGGCGCCGAGACGGTTGAGTGCGCGCACGGTGAAAGCGGCGTCGCGGAGCCAGCAGTAGCGATAGTCCCAGTTGCGGCCGGAATTGGCGGACTCGGGGATGGAGGTGGTGAGCGCGGCGACAATCGCGCCGGTCGCTTCGTACTGGCACAACTTCAAGGTGATGGCGGAGCGGATGATCGGCTCCTGCCATTCGTAGGGAACCGACAGATTGCGCACCCATTCGCGCCAATAGGTAAGCGTGTTTTCCAGCGTGTGATGGATGAAGTCCGCCGGACTTTCCGTCAGCGTTTCGTCCGGTCCGAACACAAAATGCGCGGGCTTTTCCAGGAAGAACGGCAGGCTGCGTTCGATCATGGTGGACGACACGTCGCTGGTCAGTCGCTGCACCACGCCATCGAGCATGAAGCGGATATGGTTGCTGCCCGAGGTCGTCTGCGGCACTTCGCTGCCGTACCCGCAGAGCGGGCGCAGCCGCACGCGAATCCGCGCCGAGCCGCCGATGGGCCGCACGCGCCGCGCGATCAGGACGGGATGATAGAAACGGCCGCGCGCACGAAAGCGCGGCATATAGTCGACGATCTCCACGCCCGAACCATGATGGTCGTAAAGGCGGGTCACCAATACGGCGGTATTGGGCATGTAGTGCTGTTCGGCGCGGTCGATGTCTTCCAGCTCGATCGACCAGTCGCCACCGTCGCGTTTAGGCGACAACAGTGCGCAAAAACTGGCGTCGCCATCGAAGCGCGGCAGGCAACACCAGACGATGCGACCGCGTCCGTCGATCAGTGCGGCAACACTGCCGTTGCCGATGACGCCCAGTTCCAGGGACGATTTCGCTCCTGGGTCAGGCTGGGTGTCAGGCGTTTCCTCCTGAGGAATGGGCATGCGCGAGGGCTCCATGCTTGAGTGCGTGCAGCACGCGGAACAGCCAGGCCCGCGCGGCGGCAGGCTCCGGCAGCGAATAGCGGGCCACGCTCGGTTCACGCGAACCCACGCGTACGCTCAACCCGTTCTGGAGATTGGCCGTGGCGAAGCCATGTTCGTCGGTGAGATCGTCGCCCACGTAGACCGGCAGGCGATCGCGGAACGGCCAGGCCGACATCAGCGTGGCCACGGCCGAACCCTTGTCCATGCCTTCGGGCTTCAGTTCGATGACCAGGTTGCCCGGCTGCATCTCGTAGCCGGCCAGCGACGGCAGCACTTTCTGCACGCGCTCGCGCAAACGTTCGAACATCTGCGGCGAGGTGCGGCAATGCAGGGCCACCGCCATGCCCTTGTCTTCCAGCATGACGCCGGGCAATTCCGCAACGATGGCGCCGGCGATATCGCGAACCAGCGAGCGACGGGTGGCGCCGATATGCACACCACGATAGCGACCGTCGGCGCCGCGCAATTCCAGGCCATGCAAACCCGCCATCGCCCACGGCGGATGGCCAAACAAGTCGTCGAGGTCGTCGAGCCCGCGACCGCTTACCAGGGCGAGCGCGCCATCGAGCGCGCCGTAGAGGTCTTCGACCAGTTCGCGCAGGCGCGAATCCACGCAGACCTGATCGGGATGATCGGCAAAATCCAGCAGCGTGCCGTCCACGTCAAGAAACAACGCCCAGCGGTCATCCACGCCAGGCATAGGCGGAGCCGGAAGAGGCGTCTGGGCGGACATGGCGGAGTGGGGCACGGGGGATAGCACGAGCGCAGACTATCAAGGCAAATGTGAAGGCAAGCTCTGGGTGCGGCGTGCGTTGGCTGAAGAAAAGTCGTACACCTGACGTTGACGTGGCTTGAATCACGCGCGGGTGATCCGCATCTGTTTTGGCAGTGGCAGTCAGGGATGCCCTGATCTGCCAAATCCTATTGATCGAGGGGACAACCCATGCGGATGGACAAACTCACCTCGCGTTTTCAGCAGGCCTTGGCGGACGCCCAGTCGCTTGCCGTCGGACGCGACAACAACATGCTTGAACCGGTCCACGTGATGGCCGCGCTGCTGGACCAGCAGGGCGGTTCCACGGGACCGCTGCTCACCCAGGCGCAGGTCAACGTACCCACGCTGCGCCAGCGCATCAACGAGATGGTCGACCGCCTGCCGCGCGTCACGGGACAGGAGGGCAATATCCATGTCGGCAACGAGCTGACGCGCCTGCTCAACCTCACCGACAAGCTGGCGCAGCAGCGCGGCGATCAGTTCATCGCCAGCGAATTGTTCGTGCTTGCGGCACTGGAGGACAAGGGCGAACTGGGCGCCGCGCTAAAGGCCGCCGGCGCTACCAAGGCGAACGTCGAGGCTGCCATCGAGAAGCTGCGCGGCGGCGAAAAAGTGCAAAGCGAGAACGCTGAAGACCAGCGCCAGGCGCTGGAGAAATATTGCATCGATCTTACGTCGCGCGCCGAGTCGGGCAAGCTCGATCCGGTGATCGGTCGCGACGAGGAAATCCGCCGCACCATCCAGGTGCTGCAGCGTCGCACCAAGAACAATCCGGTACTGATCGGCGAGCCCGGTGTGGGCAAGACCGCCATCGTCGAAGGCCTGGCCCAGCGCATCGTCAAGGGCGAAGTGCCCGAAGGCCTGCGTGATCGCCGCGTGCTCGCGCTGGACATGGGCGCGCTGATTGCCGGCGCAAAATTTCGCGGCGAGTTCGAGGAGCGCCTCAAGGGCGTGCTCAATGATCTTTCCAAGCAGGAAGGTCGCGTCATTCTCTTCATCGACGAGCTGCACACCATGGTCGGCGCCGGCAAGGCCGATGGCGCCATGGATGCCGGCAATATGCTCAAGCCCGCGCTGGCGCGCGGCGAGCTGCATTGCATCGGCGCCACCACGCTGGACGAATACCGCAAGTACATCGAGAAGGATGCCGCGCTGGAGCGCCGCTTCCAGAAGGTCTACGTAGGCGAGCCCAGCGTGGAAGACACCATCGCCATCCTGCGCGGCCTGAAAGAGCGCTACGCCGTGCATCACGGCGTGGAGATCACCGATCCGGCCATCGTCGCGGCGGCCACGCTGTCCAACCGCTATATCCCCGATCGCCAGCTGCCGGACAAGGCCATCGACCTGATGGACGAGGCGGCCTCGCGCATCCGCATGGAAATCGATTCCAAGCCGGAGGAGCTTGATCGCCTGGAGCGTCGCCTCATCCAGTTGAAGATCCAGCGCGAGATGCTCAAGAAGGAAACCGACGACGCGTCCAGGAAGCGCCTCGCCGATCTGGAAAGCGACATCGAAAAGCTCGAGCGCGAGTTCTCCGATCTCAACGAGATCTGGAAGTCCGAAAAGGCCGCGCTGCAGGGCGCGACCAAGGTGAAGGAACAGATCGAAGCCGCGCGCGTGGAACTGGACGCCGCCCAGCGTCAGCAGGACTACGCCAAGATGAGCGAGATCCAATACGGCAAGCTGCCGGAGCTGGAAAAGCAGCTCGCCGCCGCACAAGCTGCGGAAAAGCAGGACTTCAAGCTGGTGCAGGATCGCGTGACCGAGGAGGAAATCGCCGAGGTCGTGTCGCGCTGGACGGGTATCCCCGTCAACAAGATGCTCGAAGGCGAGCGCGACAAGCTGCTGCATATGGAAGACGCGTTGCATAAGCGCGTGGTCGGCCAGGATGAAGCCGTGCGTGCGGTGTCCGATGCGATTCGCCGTTCCCGTGCTGGCCTTTCCGATCCCAATCGCCCCAATGGCTCGTTCCTCTTCCTCGGCCCCACCGGCGTGGGCAAGACCGAACTGTGCAAGGCGCTGGCCGAGTTCATGTTCGACACGCAGGATGCGATGGTGCGCATCGACATGAGCGAGTTCATGGAGAAGCACTCCGTGAGCCGCCTGATCGGTGCGCCTCCGGGCTATGTGGGCTACGAAGAAGGCGGCTATCTCACCGAGGCAGTGCGTCGTCGTCCGTACAGCGTGATTCTGCTGGACGAGGTGGAGAAGGCGCATCCGGATGTGTTCAACATCCTGCTGCAGGTGCTGGACGATGGTCGCCTCACCGACGGCCAGGGTCGCACAGTGGATTTCCGCAATACCGTCATCGTGATGACCTCCAACCTTGGCTCGCAGATGATCCAGGAGCAGGCGGGCGACAGCGAAGCGGACTATCTGCAGATGAAGGCAGCGGTGCTGGGCGTGGTGCAGGCGCACTTCCGCCCGGAGTTCATCAACCGACTCGATGAGCTGGTGGTGTTCCGCCCGCTGGAGAAGAAGCAGATCCGCAAGATCGCGCTGATCCAGCTGACCTATCTGGAGAAGCGTCTGGCCGAGCGTCAGCTACGGATGGAGATCAGTGACAAGGCGCTGGATTTGCTGGGCAACGTGGGCTTCGATCCGGTGTATGGCGCGCGGCCGTTGAAGCGGGCGATCCAGCAGCAGCTGGAGAATCCGCTGGCGCGGCAGATCCTGGAAGGGAAGTTTGCTGCTGGCGCGACCATCGTGGTGGAGGCGGAGCAGGGGCATTTGGTGTTCCACACGCAGTAACGCGCGGTTTGGATGTTGATGGTTGTGGCGCCCGTCCTGTGCGAACAGGGCGGGCGTTTTGTTTTGCGTGGCCTTTCAAAGGCGCGCCGCTTTGCTCCCTCTCCCCGCCGGGGAGAGGGCTGGGGTGAGGGGCGGGTGCTCGCGGGAACCTTTCTATTCGTCATCCCGGCGCAGGCCGGAAGCGCTCTTCAACAGCTGAAGGCTGGTCATCCAGAACCTCGGTCTTTGGTTCTAGCGATACGGCGACCTGGCTCGCCTGCCGCGGGCTTCCGTGCCGCTGCCGCGGCCCGGGTTACTTTTCTTTGCTTGCCCACGCACGCGCAGGAGCGCGTGCGAACGGCGAAGCCGGCCCGCAGGGCGGAGGGCAGGATGCCCGGAGTGAAGAAAAGTAACCAAAAGAAAGGGCCCCCCGGATGACGCGCCTTCCGGGTCTTCGACCCTCCAGGTGAGCGTGCGGGCTCCGGGTTTTTTCGACAGGACATCCCTGTCCTGTCGAAAAATTGGCCGCATCCCTGCGGCCACCCTGCGGGCTTTCCTCCACCCGCCCGCCGCGTCATACGGGGACCCCCAAGAGCCAAGAGCCGGAGCCAAGAGCCGCAGATCTATTGTGGGAGCGCACCCTGTGCGCGACGAACCTACGGAGCGATACATCCCAGCGTGGCTGTCGCGCACAGGGTGCGCTCCCACAGGAAGGCGTGCACGGACGAAACGGGGGAGACGGCTCACCCCAACGGCCCCAGCCCCCACTCTGCTACCATGCGCCCCACCTGAGGTGACCCCCAGCCAGTCGGTTGGGAGTTGAAACGGGAATCCGGTGCGGCGCTGATGCGCCTATTCCGGAGCTGCCCCCGCAACGGTAGGCAGGCGCGATCCAGATGGGGATCGACGGAGCGACATCGAGCCACTGTGCCAAGCGCATGGGAAGGCGTCGTTCCGGAAGACATTGCGTCTTCGCCCGCGAGCCCGGAGACCGGCCTTGAGGTACGACCAGACAGGCGGTGGGCCGTGTCATGGATGTCGTGCACGCGCACGGCCGCCACGCTCCTCCTGCCTGTCTATTTCCCATGCGTTCCGCGCGGGCAGGCGCGGTTGAGGAGCAGTACTTTGACCATCCGACTTTCCATGATCCGTCGCGCCGCACTGGCGACGGCACTTTCGACCATCGTCTTCCCGGCGTTCGCCGACGACACGACCAACCTCGACGGCGTGGTGGTGACGGCCACGCGTACCGAGCAGACGCAGAACCAGACGTTGTCCGCGGTGACGGTGATCGACCGCGCCGATATCGAACGCCTGCAGCCGTCTTCGCTGGCAGACCTGCTGCGCGGCACGCCTGGCATGCAGATTGCCAACAACGGCGGCCCCGGCAAGGCAACCAGCGCGTTCCTGCGTGGCACCGAAGCCGACCACGTGCTGGTGATGATCGACGGCGTCAAGATCGGCTCGGCGACGCTGGGCACGGCGGCGTTGCAGGACATCCCGGTCGACCAGATCGAGCGCATCGAAATCGTGCGCGGCCCGTTCTCCAGCCTGTACGGCTCCGAAGCGATCGGCGGCGTGATCCAGATTTTCACGCGTCGCCCGGAAGGCGCCTTCGTGCCGTCCTTCAGCCTGGGCGTCGGCAGCTATAGCCATCTGAACGGCTCGGCCGGTTTTGCCGGCAAGAGCGGCGACGGCTGGTACTCGCTGGAGGCCTCGCACGATCAGACGCACGGCATCAATTCCTGCCGCGTGGGTGCAGCTGAAGTGGGCGCAGCCTGCTTTGCCGACCAGCCGGACAAGGATGGCTATCGCAACAATGCGCTGACCCTGCAGGGCGGCTACAAGTTCGACGAACAGTGGGATGCCGATGTGCGCCTGTTCCGCAGCGAAGGCCACAACTACTACGACGGCACGTACACCGACTCCGACAAGAGCGCCACGCAAGTGGTGGGCGGCAGCGTGCACTATCGTCCGGCGTCCAATGTGAAGCTCACGCTCAGCCTCGGCACCAGCGGCGATTTCAGCAAGGACTTCTACCAGGGCGTGTACGTCGATCGTTTCGACACGCATCGCGATCTGGGTTCGTTCCAGGCCGATATCGGTTTCTGGGGCGGCCTGCTGACGACCGGCTTCGACTGGCAGCGCGACCACGTGGACAGCACCGCCGGTTACATGAATGCGTTTACCGGCGAGCCGGTGAACAGCCGCATCGACCGCGGCGGCTTCGTGCAGTGGCAGCAGACCTTCGGCAGCCAGTCGGTGCAGGCCAGCGTGCGTCACGACGACAACAGCCAGTTCGGCAGCAAGAACACCGGCAGCCTGTTGTGGGGCTGGGACTTCACCCAAACCCTGCGCCTCACCGCGAGCTATGGCACCGCGTTCAAGGCGCCGACCTTCAACGATTTGTACTACCCGTTCTACGGCGACCCGAATCTCAAGCCGGAACGTTCGAGGAACTTCGAACTCGGCCTGCGCGGCAGCTACGACTGGGGCTACTGGTCGTTGAACGCGTTCCGCAACAACGTGACCGACCTGATCACCTACGACGCCGCCACCCAGGCGCCGGGCAATGTGGACCAGGCGCGCATCCGTGGTGCGGAAGGCGTGGTGAGCGGGCACGTGCTGGGCTGGCTGGTGACGGGCACGGCCACCTGGCTGGACCCACGCGACGAGTCGACCGCGTACGAAGGCAACCTGCTGCCGCGCCGTGCGCGCCAGACCGGCAATATCGACCTCGATCGCAGCTTCGGCGACTTCAGCGTGGGTGGCACGTGGTTCGTCTCGGGCCGTCGCTACGATGATCTGGCCAACCAGCATCCGCTGGGCGGCTACGCCATCACCAACCTGCGCGTAGCCTATGCCATCTCGCGCGATTTCAAGCTGCAACTGGCATTGAACAACGCCTTCGGCAAGGACTACGAGACCGCCTGGTACTTCAACCAGCCAGGTCGCAACTACATGTTGACCCTGCGTTATCAGCCCGCGCAGTAATCCATGACGCCGGGGCCCGCGAAGGCCCCGGCGTTTTTCCATGCATTCGACCAGGAGTCGTTTCGTGAAAGCTCTTTCCGGTTCCCGTTTCAACGCGCTGTGGCTGGTACTGGTCGCGGTGATGATCGCCACCCGCTTCAAGCATTTCGGCGACACGCTGCATCTGCCTGATGCTTCGATGGCGTTGTTCTTCCTTGGTGGTCTCTATCTGCGCCGCCATTGGACCTTCGTGGTGATGGTGCTGCTTGCGGTGGCGCTGGACTGGATTTCGATCAGCTACGCGGGCGTGAGCGCCTTCTGCGTGACGCTGGCGTACTCGTTTTTGCCCTTGGCTTACGCAGTGCTCTGGTACGCCGGACGCTGGTATGCGCCGCGCGTGAATCAGGGCGCGTTGTCGCTGCTCGGAGCATTGGGCGTGGCCGTGTTGGCGGCCGTGGCTTCGTTCGCCATCTCCAATGGCTCGTTCTATTGGCTGGGCGGCCGTTATGCGCAGCCGCACATGAGCGAATACCTGGCGCGCCTGTGGCAGTGGGGGCCGCTGTTCGTGCGCACCACCCTGGGCTACGTCGCGGCAGCCCTGGTGCTGCATGCTGTGATCGTGCGCGCGGCATCGTCTTCTACGGCACACCAGAAGGGAGCCTGAGCATGAGCGACACGCCCGAAACGCCGAATGCCGAAGAACGCCACCGCGAGCGCATGCAGCGCAAGAAGGAGCTGGTCGATCGCAAGATAGCCCGCGCCACCATCGAGCGCGGCGTGCTGGTGGTGAATACCGGTAACGGCAAGGGCAAGAGCTCCTCGGGCTTCGGCATGCTGGCGCGTTCGCTCGGCCATGGTTTTCGCTGTGGCGTGGTGCAGTTCATCAAGGGCAGTTTCTCCACCGGCGAGGAAGCGTTCTTCCGCCGCTTTCCCGATGAGCTCGATTACCACGTGATGGGCGAAGGCTATACGTGGGAGACGCAGGACAAGGCGCGCGATATCCAGGCGGCGCAAGCGGCCTGGCAGGTGGCGGCCAATATGCTGGTGGATGAGTCGCTCGACTTCGTACTGCTGGACGAACTCAATATCGCCCTGGTCAAGGGCTATATCGACCTGGACATCGTGTGCGCCGCGCTGAGGGCGCGCCCGCCACGCCAGCACGTGGTGATCACCGGGCGCGGCGCGCCGGATGGCCTGGTGGAACTGGCCGATACGGTGACGGAAATGCGCCTGGTGAAGCACGCCTTCCAGGCAGGCATCAAGGCGCAGCAGGGCATCGAGCTCTGACGCGACGGTTCGGCGTGGCAAGCGGCACCAACGACGGAGTTCACCGATGACTGACCAGATCGCCTCCTGTCCTGCCTTGCTGGTATCGGCGCCTGCGTCGGGGCAGGGCAAGACTTCGGTGACGGCGGCGCTGGCGCGCTGGCATGCCCGGCAGGGCAGGCGCGTGCGCGTCTTCAAGACGGGTCCGGATTTTCTCGACCCCATGGTGTTGGAGCGCGCCAGTGGCGCGCCGGTCTACCAGCTCGATCTGTGGATGAACGGCGAGGACGACGTACGCGCGCGCTTGCATGAAGCGGCTGGCGAGGCGGATCTCATCCTGGTCGAAGGCGTGATGGGCTTGTTCGACGGCGGCCAGTCGAGTGCGGACCTCGCCCAGCGTTTCGGTTTGCCGGTGCTGGCCGTGATCGACGGTTCGGCGATGGCGCAGACCTTTGGTGCCCTGGCGCTGGGACTGGCGAGTTATCGCGACGGCCTGCGCGTGCATGGTGTCGCCGCCAATCGCGTGGGCAGTGCGTATCACGCTCAGCTGCTTGCCGGCAGTGTGCCGTCCCCTCTGCAGTGGTTGGGTGCGTTGCCGCGCGATGCGGCGCTGGCCTTGCCCGAGCGGCATCTGGGTCTGGTGGCCGCTGGCGAGCTGGGCGATATCGACGCGCGCCTGGATGCACTGGCCGACGCATGGGGCACCCATGCCAATGCCGAACTTCCGCCGCCGGTGGCGTTTCCCGCAGCGTCACACGCGCCGGTGCCCAAGCAGTTGCAGGGTTGCCGCATCGCGATTGCCCGCGACGCGGCGTTCTGTTTTCTCTATCCGGCCAATCTCGATCTGCTGCGCGAAGCGGGCGCGGACTTGCGCTACTTCTCGCCGCTGGCCGGTGACGCGCTGCCCGAATGCGATGCGGTATGGCTGCCTGGCGGCTATCCCGAACTGCATCTGGCGACGCTATCTGACAGCGACAACTTGCGCAGCGCCTTACACGATCATGTGAATGCCGGTCGCCCGCTGCTGGCCGAATGCGGCGGCATGCTATACGCGCTGGATTCCCTGGCGGGCACCGATGGCGCGGCGTTTCCGATGGCGGGCCTGCTGCGCGGCCGGGCGACGATGCAGACGCGACTCGGTGGGCTAGGCATGCAATCCGTTGCCTTGCCCGAAGGCGAGTTGCGCGGTCACACCTTTCACTACGCGCTAGCCGAAATCGACGAGGCGCCCTGGGCGATGGCCAGCAACCCGGATGGCGGTCCGAGCCGGGAAGGCGTGTTTCGCCGCGAACGATTCACGGCGAGCTTCATGCACCTTTATTTTCCGTCGAACCCGACGGCGGCCGTGGCCTTGTTCCGGCCATGACCACCGCCCTGGCCATGCTGCTCGCGGTGCTGCTGGATGCGTGGCTGGGCGAACCGCGGCAGATGCACCCGCTGGTGTCGTTTGGACGTCTGGCCGCCTGGGCCGAATCGCGATGGCACGCGGATCGTCGTGCGTCAGGCGTGCTGGCCTGGTGTGTGGTGGTGCTGCCGCTGGTGGCGTTGGCCTGGTTGCTTGGCACGTGGCTCGGGCATGCAGCGTCCTGGTTACGGCTGCTCTTCGATGTACTCGTGCTTTACCTGGCCATTGGTTTGCGCAGCCTGGGCGATCACGCGATGCCGGTGGCTCGCGCACTCGCCGCCGGCGACATTCTTGGCGCACGCACGGCGGTAGGTCGCATGGTCAGTCGCGACACGCTTGCACTGGATGACGCCCAGGTCGCCGCGGCCGCGACGGAATCGGTGCTGGAAAATGGCAACGATGCCGTGTTCGGCGCGCTGTTCTGGTTCCTCGTGCTGGGTGCGCCGGGCGCGGTGCTGTATCGACTGGCCAACACGCTGGATGCGATGTGGGGTTATCGCACGGAGCGCTACGATCGCTTCGGCTGGGCGGCGGCGCGGATCGATGATGTGCTCAATTTTCTGCCGGCACGCCTGACTGCCATGAGTTACCTGTTGCTGGGCGACGCGGCGCGGGCGTGGCGCTGCTGGCGCGTACAGGCGCCGCAATGGGACAGCCCGAACGCCGGACCAGTGATGGCGGCCGGTGCGGGCGCGCTGGGTGTATGCCTCGGCGGAGCGGCGCCTTATGACGGCGTGTGGGAGCCGCGCCCGGTGCTGGGCGAGGGCGATGCACCGGATGGTCAATCGATCGTGCGCGCGCTGCAATTGGTGCGTCGCTGCGTGGTGCTCTGGCTGCTGGTGATCATGCTGCTGGGCATCGTGAGCTGGGGAGCCGGCCATGCTTGAACATGGCGGACGCCTGTTGCGAGCAGCCCGCGACTACGGCATTGCGCCGGATGCGTGGCTGGACTTGTCCACCGGCATCAGTCCTTATGCCTGGCCGGTGCCCGTCCTGCCGGCATCGGTCTGGCAGCGATTGCCCGAAGACGACGATGGCCTCGTCGGTGCCGCGTGCGAGTACTACGGTGCGTCGCAGCTGTTGCCCGTGGCCGGATCGCAGGCCGCCATCCAGATGCTGCCCAGTCTGCGGCAAGCCTCGCGCGTGGGAGTGATTGCGCCTGGCTACAACGAACACGCGCATGCCTGGCGCCGCGCGGGTCATGCGGTGGAAACGCAGTCGGCATCGAGCTTGCTGGCCGATCCATCGCGCTACGACGTGATCGTCCTGATCCATCCCAACAACCCCGGCGGCGAGCGCTTCGAGCGTGACGTCTTGCTGGCATGTCATGCCGCGCTGGCCTCGCGCGGCGGTTGGTTGATCGTCGACGAGGCCTTCATGGATGTCACGCCAGAGCAAAGCCTGTGTAGCGAAGCGTACCGCGACGGGCTGATCGTGCTGCGCTCCGCCGGAAAGTTCTTTGGCTTGGCCGGAGCGCGCGCGGGTTTTGTGGCTGCGCATCCTGCGTTGCTTGAAACACTGGGCGATCGATTGGGCCCGTGGACGTTGAGCGGGCCGACGCGTCATGTACTCAGGCTGGCCCTTGCCGATCGCGCATGGCAGGCCACGGCGCGCTCCTGGCTGCAGGATATGAGCGCAGGTCTGGCGGCCGTGCTGCTGCGTCATGGCATGGCAGCCACGGCAGGGTGCGCGTTCTTCCAGTGGTGGCGGCACGCAGGCGCAGAAGCAGTGCATATAGCGCTGGCCAGGCAAGGCATCCTGACCCGGCTGTTCGAGACGCCCGCAAGTCTGCGTTTTGGCCTGCCCCCTGATGAGGTTGCGCTACGGCGACTCGACGATGCGCTGCGCGCGCTGGACTTGAAGGAGAGGCGGCGATGAGCGCTGGCGTGCTGATGGTGCAAGGCTGCACCTCTGATGCGGGCAAGAGCACCCTGGTCACCGGCTTGTGCCGCTGGCTGCACCGACGCGGCATCGCCGTGGCGCCGTTCAAACCGCAGAACATGGCCTTGAATTCCGCGGTGACGATCGATGGCGGCGAAATCGGCCGTGCCCAGGCCGTGCAGGCGCAGGCGGCCGGGCTGGAGCCGCATACCGATTTCAATCCGGTCCTGCTCAAGCCCAATAGCGACATTGGCGCGCAGGTGATCGTGCATGGACATCCCGTGGCGAACATGGATGCGCGCCACTACCACGACTACAAGCGCATCGCGATGGATGCCGTGCTCGCCTCGCATCACCGCCTGGCCGATCGCTACGACGCGATCATCGTGGAGGGTGCGGGCAGCCCCGCAGAGATCAACCTGCGCGATCGCGACATCGCCAACATGGGTTACGCGGAGGCGGTCGACTGCCCGGTGATCCTCATTGCCGATATCGACCGCGGCGGCGTGTTCGCGCATCTCGTGGGTACGTTGGCGCTGCTGTCGGACAGCGAGCGTGCACGCATCGCCGGCTTCGTCATCAATCGCTTTCGCGGCGACATGGCGTTGCTCCAGTCCGGCCTGGATTGGCTGGAACGCGAAACCGGCAAGCCGGTGTTGGGCGTGCTGCCCTATCTGCACGGCCTGCACCTGGAGGCCGAAGACGCCTTGCCGCGCGACGCAGTCCAAAAGAGGGATGCGCGCCTGCGCGTGCTGGTGCCGGCCTTGCCGCGCATCAGCAACCACACCGACTTCGATGCCTTGCTCGCCCACCCGGACGTCGAGCTTCGTTTCGTGGGTCCCGACGAGGCGCATCCGCCGGCCGACCTGATCGTCCTGCCCGGTTCCAAATCCACCCGCGCCGACCTGGCCTGGCTGCGCGCGCAGGGCTGGAACGAAACCATCACGCGCCATCTACGCTACGGCGGGAAAGTGATCGGCATCTGCGGCGGCTTCCAGATGCTGGGGCGCTTCGTGCATGATCCACAGGGCATCGAGAGCGAGCCGGGCTCGAGCGCTGGACTGGGCTGGTTGCAGATGGAGACCACGCTTCAATCGCGCAAGCAATTGCGCCGCGTGGAGGGGAAACTGGTCCTGGGAGACGCGCGGGTGAGCGGCTATGAAATCCACTGCGGCGTCAGTCGTGGTGCAGCGTTGGAGCAGCCGGCGAGTGTGCTCGCCTCAGGCGAGCCGGACGGTGCGCTGTCGCCTGATGGTCAGATCTTCGGCACCTACCTCCACGGCCTGTTCGATGAGCCGCAGGCGCTCTCGGCCCTGCTCGCCTGGGCAGGTCTGCGCCATGCCGCCCCGCTGGACCTGTGCGCGTTGCGCGAGGCGAGCATCGACCGCGTGGCAGATGCCGTGGAAGCACATCTCGATACGCCGGCGCTGCTGCGTCTGCTGCAACCGGTGAAGGAGTCCACACCATGCGCACCCTGATCCTCGGCGGCGCCCGTTCCGGCAAAAGCGCACTGGCCGAACGCCTCGCCGCCGAGTCGGGGCACGAGGTGGTCTATATCGCCACGGCACAGGCGCACGATGAGGAAATGGCCGCGCGCATCGCGCATCACCGGGCGCAGCGTCCTGCCCACTGGCTCAGCGTGGAGGAACCGCTGGCCTTGGCCGCCGCACTGGAAGCGCATGCGCGCCCTGGCCGCTGCGTGCTGGTCGACTGCCTCACGCTGTGGCTCAGCAACCTGCTGGGCGCACCCGAAGACGCCCGCCTCGCGCAGGAGCGCGACGCCTTGCTACAGCTGCTGCCCTCGTTGAAGGGACAGCTGCTCCTGGTCAGTAACGAAGTGGGCCTGGGCGTAGTGCCCATGGGTGAACTCACGCGACGTTTTGTAGATGAAGCCGGACGCTTGCACCAAGCCCTTGCCGCGCAGTGCGAGCGAGTGGTGTTTGTCGCTGCCGGATTGCCCATGCCTCTCAAAGGAAGCCTTACATGAGCCAAGACTGGCTGACTGAACCCTGTTTTGCGATCGATGAAGCGAGCCGCCAGCGCGCACTGGAACACCAGTCGCAGCTGACCAAGCCGCCGGGTTCGCTGGGCACACTGGAAACACTGGCCGTGCGTCTGGCCGGCATGCAGCACGCGGTGATGCCGTCGCTGCAGTCGGTGTGGATCAGCATTTTTGCAGGCGACCACGGCGTGGCCGCCGAAGGTGTGTCGGCGTTTCCGCAGGTGGTGACCGGCGAGATGATCCGCAACTTCGCCAACGGCGGCGCTGCGATCAGCGTGCTGGCGCGCAGCCTGGGCGCCATGCTCGAAGTGGTGAACCTGGGCACGGTGAATGATCCGGGTGAGCTGCCCCATGTGCGTCGCGCCATCATCGCGCCGCAAACCAACAATTTCTGCGAACGCCCTGCGATGAGCGCCGTGCAGTTGGAGCTCGCCCTGCGTGCCGGTGCCGACAGCGCCGAGGCAGCGCAGCTGGCCGGCGCGAAGCTTTTCATCGGTGGCGAGATGGGCATCGCCAACACGACCTCGGCGGCGGCGCTGGCCTGCGGCCTTTTGCGCGAGTCGCCCAGTGCGCTCGCCGGCGCGGGCACCGGTCTGGATGCCGCGGGCATCCAGCACAAGGCCGCGGTGATCGAGCGCGCGCTGGCGCTCTATCCCGCCGACGACGATGCGCTGGCCTGGCTCGGTCGCGTGGGCGGCTTCGAGATCGCTGCGCTTTGCGGCGCGTATATCGGCGCGGCGCAGCGCGGCATCCCGGTGCTGGTCGATGGCTTCATCACCACGGCCGCGGCCCTGGCAGCCGTGCGCATCAATCCGTCCTGCCGTGAGTGGATGTTCTTCGCGCACCGTTCGCGCGAGCGCGGGCACGCGCGCCTGCTTTCGGTGCTCGAAGCCGATCCGTTGCTGGATCTTGGCCTGCGCCTGGGCGAGGGCAGCGGTGCTGCCGCGGCCGTGCCGCTGATGCGCCTGGCCTGCGATCTGCACGCGCGCATGGCCACCTTCGCGCAGGCGGGGGTGAGCAGCGCATGATCGGCAAGCACACCGGCATCGATTTGTTGCGCCATGGCGATACCGGGCAGCGCAGCTATCGCGGCCAACTCGACGACGCGCTCAGCCCGCTGGGCTGGAGTCAATTGCGTGCGGCGATTTTCGGACGCAGCTGGGATGCCATCGTCACGTCGCCGCTGCGTCGTTGCGCGGAGTTTGCGCAGGATCTGGCCTGTGCACGCCGCGTGCCGATGCGGGTCGATTCGCGTCTGGCCGAATACCACTTCGGCGATTGGCAGGGCGTACCCATCGAGACGCTGGCCCAGCAACAGGGCGATGCGCTGGCGCGCTTCTGGGCTGATCCCGTCGCGCATCCGCCGCCGGGCGGCGAGTCGTTCGCGGCCTTTCGCGATCGTCTTTGCTCGGCCTTGAACGAAGTCGCCGAAGCGGCGGAAACCCAGCGCGTGCTGGTGGTGACCCATGGCGGCGCGATCCGGCTGCTGCGTTGCGAGGCGGAAGCGCGCGACTTCGGCGAGATGGCGAACATCGACGTGCCGCACGCATCGCTGCATGTGCTGCCGTGGGCGGCGCCATCGAGCAAGCAGGACCAGGCCTGATGCGAGGGCTGTTCGCGGCCATCGGCTTTCTCACGCGCTTGCCGCTGCCGGCGCGCGCGTTCGATGGCGCGTCCTCGCCCTCGGCACAGCTGGCCTGGTATCCCGCCGTGGGCTTGTTGCTTGGCGCGTTGCTGTGGTGCCTGGGTTGGCTGTTGTCCGGCGCGTCGCCCTTGCTTGCGGCAGCGCTATTGCTGGTCGCGTGGGTGGCGCTCACGGGCGCACTGCACCTGGACGGCCTGGCCGACAGCGCGGACGCCTGGGTGGGCGGCCTGGGCGATCGCGAGCGCACGCTGACCATCATGAAAGACCCGCGCAGCGGCCCGATCGGCGTTACCGCGATCGTGCTGGTCTTGCTGTTGAAGTTCGCGGCGCTGGCCAGCGTCCCGCAGCCATCGGCGATGTTATGGGTGGCACCCTTGCTTGGCCGCTCCGTGCTCACCGCGGCGTTCATGACGACGCCCTACGTGCGCAGCGGCGGCCTGGGCAGCGGCCTGGTGGGTGAGTCGCGGGCGGTGTGCGCGGTGGCGCTGCTGCTCGCCGCGATCGTTGCATTGTTCGCCGGATGGCACGGGCTGCGGGCCGTCTTGGTGGCCGCCTTGGTTTTTGCCTGGTGGCGATGGACCTGCCTGCGCCGGCTTGGCGGCATGACCGGCGATACCTGCGGTGCGCTGACCGAATTCACGGAGGCGGCCGTACTGGTGGCGCTGGCGCTCTAGCGGTTTGCCTTGCCAGCACCTACAAATCGTTGAATTCCCGCCGTTCGCCTCGATAATGGACAGTTGTCGCCGTATGCGCCGGTGCGTGATCCCGGCACGGCGATCGATCCTTCGGAGTGTCCATGCCTATCTACGAATTTGAATGCGCCAGCTGCGGCCACCGTTTTGACCGCCTGCAAAAGATCGCCGATCCCGATCCGTCGGTGTGCCCGGCTTGCGACGTGGCCGAAGTGAAGCGACGCCTGAGCGCCCCGGGTTTCCGCCTGGCCGGCAGCGGCTGGTACGAGACCGACTTCAAGAAGGACGGCGACAAGAAGCGCAACCTGGCCGGCGACAGCGCCGCGCCTGCGGCCAGTGCGCCGAGCCCGCCCGCGCCCTCCAGCTCATCGAGCTCCTCCAGCGACAGCTGAGCGAGCCGGATGGCTGAACGGCGGATAGCCGGCCGGCAGGTTTCTACGAACAGTCGCAAGATATTCAATTCCGGTTGAAGATATTCCCACTAGCGTGACTAGCCGTCACAGAGGAGTGGGATTGATGTTCCGGATACGAACAGGCTTGATGGGTGTAGCGGCAGGTCTCATGGCAGGCCTGCTGTGGGTGGCGGCGCCGGCCGTACATGCGCAGGGTCGCGACCAGGTGCGTTGCGGCAGCGACGATGGCCGCTTCACGCGTTGCCAGGTGCCGTGGCGCGACGCCGAAATGATCCGCCAGGAATCGAACAGCCCGTGCATCCGCGGGCGGACCTGGGGCGTCGATCGCGGCGGCCTGTGGGTGGATCAGGGCTGCCGCGCCCAGTTCGTCGAAATGGGCGGTGGCGGTTACCGCCCGCCGGGTGGTGGTGGCTATTACCCGCCGCCGGGCTATCGGCCGCCGGACAACGGCGGCTGGCGCCCGGGTCCCGACTGGGATCGCGAGATCCGCCTGCAGTGCGAAAGCAACGACAAGCAGTACCACTTCTGCCAGGTGGACGTGGGTGGCCGCGGCAATGCCGTGCTGCTGCGCCAGCTGTCCGGTTCGCCCTGCGAGCAGGGCTACAGCTGGGGCTGGAACCGTGCCGGCGTGTGGGTTTCCAAGGGCTGCCGCGGCCTGTTCTCGGTGAATCGCCGCTGGTAATGGACTGAAACGTGGGCGCAGGCGCGGTTTTCCAACCCCGCCTGCTGCCCGCCGCCGGGCGGGTCGGTGTTAACATTCCGGGTCTTCTTGTCCACGCATCACGCCGCCCAGCGGCCCGGAGTTCCAAGCGCATGCGCACGCATTTTTGCGGCCTCATCGATGAGGCACTGGTCGGTCAGACCGTTTCCCTGTGTGGCTGGGTCAACACCCTGCGCCTGCAGAGCCACGTGGCTTTCGTCGACCTGCGCGACCACGAGGGCCTGGCCCAGGTGGTGATCGAGCGTGACAACGCCGCCGCGTTTGCCGTGGCCAACGAAATCGGCAACGAATATTGCCTGCGCGTCACCGGCACCATCCGCAAGCGCCTGTCGGTGAACGACAAGCTGCGCACCGGCACGGTGGAACTGGTGGCTGACCAGGTCGAGATTCTCAACGCCGCGAAGGACCTGCCGTTCGCGATGCACGAGAATCCCAACGAGGAGATGCGCCTGACGTATCGCTACCTCGACCTGCGCCGCCCGGACATGCAGCAGATGATGCGCCGTCGCATCAAGCTGGTGCAGTCGCTGCGCCGGTATCTGGATGCGGCCGGTTTCCAGGACATCGAGACGCCGATCCTGACCAAGGCCACGCCCGAAGGCGCGCGCGATTACCTGGTGCCCAGCCGCGTGCATCCGGGCCAGTTCTACGCGCTGCCGCAGTCGCCGCAGCTGTTCAAGCAGATCCTGATGATGGCCGGTTTCGACCGCTACTATCAGATCGCGCGCTGCTTCCGCGACGAAGACCTGCGCGCCGATCGCCAGCCCGAATTCACCCAGCTCGACCTTGAGTTCGCCTTCGTCGAAGAAAAAGACGTGCAGGACTTCGTGGAGGAACTGATCCGCCACGTGTTCAAGGAAGTGGTCAACGTCGAGCTCGACGCGTCGTTCCCGCGCATGACCTGGGCCGAAGCCATGCGTCGCTTCGGTTCGGACAAGCCGGACCTGCGCATCGCGCTCGAGCTGGTCGACATCGCCGACGCGGTGAAGCATGTGGAATTCAAGGTGTTTGCCGAGCCGGCCAATGCCGACAACGGTCGCGTGGCGGCGCTGCGCGTGCCGGGCGGCGCGACGTTCACCCGCAAGGAAATCGACCAGCTCACCGAATACGTGGCCAAGTACGGCGCGAAGGGCCTGGCCTGGCTGCGCGTGGATGATCTGTCCAAGGGTCGCGACGGCATCAACTCGCCGGTGGCCAAGTTCCTTGACGATCAGGCGCTGCAAGGCGTGCTCAAGCTCACCGGCGCCGAATCGGGCGACATGCTGTTCTTCGGCGCGGGCACGTGGAAGGCCGTCACCGACTTCATGGGCGCGCTGCGTCTGAAGGTCGGCAAGGACCGCGGCCTGGTCGAAAACAGCTGGAAGCCGCTGTGGGTCACCGACTTCCCGATGTTCGAATACGACGAGGAAGAAAAGCGCTTCGTCGCCCTGCATCATCCGTTCACCGCGCCCAAGGTGGACGACATCGCCGAACTGCGCGCGAATGCGTCCAACGCGGTGAGCCGCGGTTACGACATGGTGCTCAACGGCAACGAGATCGGCGGCGGTTCCATCCGTATCCATCGCCCGGACATGCAGAGCACGGTGTTCGACCTGCTCGGCATCACGCCGGAAGAGGCCGAGATGAAGTTCGGCTTCCTGCTCAAGGCGCTGAAATTCGGCGCGCCGCCGCACGGCGGCCTGGCCTTCGGCATCGACCGCATCGCCGCGTTGATGGCTGGCACCGAATCCATCCGCGACGTGATCGCCTTCCCCAAGACCACCAGCGCGCAGGATCTGATGACCGATGCGCCGTCGCTGGTGAGCGAGGCGCAGCTGAAGGAGCTGCATGTGAAGGTGGCTGCGGAAGCGAAGCCGGTCTGATTTTCTGCCGTCATTCCGGCTGGTGCCGGGATGACGAGCAAACTCCAGCGCGCACTGCGTCGCGACCCTGTCGCAACTTTTTGTGCACAATCGACTCTACACAATGACCGCGCTTCCAACGCGCGGCCATCTGCCCTGTCGTTGATGCATCACACCCTGGCGCCATGACCGATCACGTCATTCTCCTGCACGGCCTTTGGATGCGCGGTTTCGCGCTCTTGCTGCTGCATCGGCGCATGATGGAGGCGGGCTTTCGCGTTCATCGCTTCGACTATATGAGCGTGGCAGCGTCGCAGCCGCGCATTCTCAACAGCCTGCAGGCTCGCATCCATGAGCTTGGGCAGGACTCCCAGCGGGTACATCTGGTCGGACACAGCCTGGGCGGCCTGCTGGCGCTGCGCGCCTGCGCCGAAGTCGCGTTGCCGCCGGGCCGCGTGGTCTGTCTGGGGTCGCCGCTCAAGGGCAGCGCCGCCGCGCGTCGCTTCGCTGGCATGGGGCGCGGTGGCGAGGTCTTGCTCGGCCACAATCGCGAACTGCTGGAAAACGGCTTCGACCGCTGGCAGGGCGAGCGCGAGGTGGGTGTGATCGCCGGCAAGGTGTCGCTCGGCCTGGGCGCGATGATCGGACAGTTCGAGGGCGATAACGACGGCTGTGTGACGCTGGAAGAGACTTTCCTCCCAGGCATTGCCGACCATTGCGCCATCGAGACCAACCATACGGGGCTGCTGTTTTCCCAGGAAGCCGCGCGCCAGGTCACCCAGTTCCTCCAGCAGGGTCGTTTCGATCGCGCCGAGGCCTGACAGGGCGCACTCCCAGGCGCTTTCGCGTGCCGCTTGCCCGTACTACGCCGCGAAGCGATAGAATTCGCGCCTCGTCCGTTCACCAGATTTGCAGGAAGTGCCATGGGTAGAGGCCCGTCCATCGAAGGTCGCAAGAATGCCGAAGACGCCAAGCGCGCCAAGGTGTTCACCAAGCTGATCCGCGAAATCACCGTGGCAACACGCGCCGGCATCGCCGATCCATCCGCCAACCCGCGCCTGCGCGCGGCGGTGGACAAAGCTTTGTCGGCCAATATGACCAAGGACACCATCGAACGCGCGATCAAGCGCGGCTCGGGCGCCGACGGCGGCGCCGCGATGGAAGAGCTGCGCTATGAGGGCTATGGCCCGGCCGGCATCGCCCTGATCATCGACTGCTTCACCGACAACCCGACCCGCACCGTGGCCGACGTGCGCCACGCGCTGACCAAGCACGGCGGCAACCTGGGTACCACCGGCTCCGTGGCGTTCCAGTTTTCCCGCGTGGGCGAGCTGGTGTTTGCCACCGGCGGCAACGAGGCGGCCGAAGAGAAGGTGCTGGAAGCGGCCCTGGAAGCGGGTGCCGACGACGTGGTCAACGAGCATGGTGAAAGCACCGTGCTGTGCGCTCCGGAGAGTTTCGAAGCCGTGCAGCAGGCGCTGATCGCCTCGGGTCTGAGCGCGCAGCATGCCGGCGTGGGCATGCGCCCGAGCAATCGCGTCGCGGTGCCGGACGAAGCGCTCGAGACCCTGCTCGATCTGCTCGAGAAGCTCGACGCGCTCGACGACGTCAGCGAGGTTTCGCACAACGCGCTGCTGCCGGCCGAGGCTGCGAGCTAAGTTCGCGGGCCCTTCATCGGCCCGCSACGACTCTTCGCCCATGACCCGCATCATCGGCATCGACCCGGGCAGTCAGCGCACCGGCGTAGGCATCATCGATGTCGACGCCACAGGCAAGCTGACCCATGTCTTCCATGGCGCGCTGGCGGTGGCTGGCGAGGCCACCTTCCCGCTGCGCCTGAAACGCATATTTGACGAGCTGTGTGCCATCATCGCCGCCCATCGGCCGGACGAGTGCGGCGTGGAGCGCGTGTTCATGGCGCGCAACCCGGACTCGGCCTTGAAGCTGGGGCAGGCGAGGGGCGCCGCGATCTGCGCGGTGGTCAGCCAGGGGATCGCGGTGCACGAGTACGCGGCGACAGAAGTAAAGCAGGCCGTGGTCGGCAGCGGCCGCGGCGACAAGACCCAGGTGCAGCACATGATTGGCGTCCTGCTCGGACTCAAGGGCCCCCTGCAGGCTGACGCGGCAGACGCGCTCGCCATCGCAGTGACCCATGCACATACCCGTGCCAGCCTCGCGCGCGTGGGCATTCCCCGTACCGCCTGGAGGCGTCGATGATCGGTCGTTTGCGCGGCACCCTGGTGTCCAAGCAGCCGCCGTGGCTGATGGTGGAAGTGGGCGGCGTGGGCTACGAGCTCGAAGCGCCCATGTCCACCATCTACGACCTGCCGCAGACCGGCAAGGAAGTCACCCTGCTCACGCACTACGCGGTGAAGGAAGACAGCGTGGCGCTGTACGGATTCATGCACGAGTCCGAACGCACCCTGTTCCGCAACCTGCAGAAAGTCAGCGGCATCGGCGCGAAGATTGCGCTGGCCGTGCTGTCGGGCGTGTCCACCAACGACTTCGCGCGTCTCGTGCAGACGGGCGACGTGGTGGCGCTCACCAAGATTCCGGGCATCGGCAAGAAGACCGCCGAACGCATGGTGGTGGAGCTGCGCGACCGCGTGGACGGATTGGCCACCACGCTGCCGGGCTCGCATGCGGCGCCCAATGGCGCACCTTTGGACCCGACGGGCGAAGCCACCGTGGCCTTGCAGCAACTTGGCTACAAGCCGGCCGAAGTGACCCGCCTGGTGCAGAAGGTCGCCGCCGATGGCGACACGGCCGAAGCTATCATTCGCAAGGCGCTGCGCGCCGCACTAGGACATTGAGACGTGACCCCTGATTCCTCTCACGGCATGTCCGACGCTGACACCAAACGTCGGCTGGCTACGCTCGCGCTCGGCGCGATCGGCGTGGTCTATGGCGACATCGGCACGAGCCCCCTGTACACATTGCAGACCACGCTCAGCCACGACGGCATGAAGCCGACGCCCGAGAGCATCTACGGCGTGCTGTCGCTGATCTTCTGGGCGCAGATCATCGTGGTCTCGCTCAAGTACGTCGTGTTCATCATGCGCGCGGACAACAAGGGCGAGGGCGGCATCATGGCGCTGCTCGCACTGGCGCTGCGCAGCGTGCGTGGCGATGCGCGCCAGCGTTGGCTGCTTGCCATCATCGGTATCTTTGGCGCGGCACTGTTCTATGGCGATGGCGTCATCACGCCCGCCATTTCGGTGTTGTCGGCGGTGGAAGGCGTGAAGGTGGCCGCACCTCATCTGGGCCACTGGGTGGTGCCGATCACCGCGGTCATCCTGTTCTTCCTGTTTGCGCTGCAACGTCATGGCACCGAACGCGTCGGCCGACTGTTCGGCCCGGTGATGGTGGTGTGGTTCATCGTCATTGCGCTGCTGGGCCTGCGCATGGTGGTGCAGAATCCGCAGGTGCTGCTGGCGATCAATCCGGTCTACGGCGTGAAGTTCTTCTTCAGCCACGGTATGCAGGCTTTCATCGCGCTTGGCGGCGTGGTGCTGGCGTTGACCGGCGCCGAAGCGCTGTACGCGGACATGGGCCATTTCGGCAAGCGTCCAATCCGCCTCGCCTGGTTCAGCTTCGTGCTGCCGGCCCTGGTGCTCAACTATTTTGGCCAGGGCGCTTTGCTGCTGAGTCATCCGGAAGCCATCGACAGCCCGTTCTTCAAGCTGACGCCGGAGCCGCTGCTGTATCCCATGATCGGCCTGGCCACCATTGCCACCGTGATCGCTTCGCAGGCGGTGATCTCCGGCGCGTTCTCGATGACGCGCGAAGCGATGTCGCTGGGCTATTCGATGCGCATGCCGGTGGTGCATACCTCGCGCGAGATGTCCGGGCAGATCTTCGTGCCGTGGGTGAACAACTTCCTGCTGATCATGGTGCTGATCGCGGTGCTTGGCTTCCGCAGCTCGGACAACCTGAGCGCGGCCTACGGTATTGCGGTGACCGGCACCATGACCATCACCAGCATCCTGGCGTTGATCGTGGCGCGCAGGCAGTGGCACTGGAGCCGCATCACGGTGATCGCAACCGGCGTGCTGTTGCTCACCATCGACTTGTCGTTCCTGGGCGCCAACCTGATCAAGGTGGAGTACGGCGGCTGGTTCCCGCTGGTGCTGGGCGTGGCGATCTTCATCGTGATGACCACCTGGCGTCGTGGCCGTGAACTGGTGGTGCGCGAGATCAAGCAATCGGGCCTGGCGCTGGATCCGTTCATTGCGAACATCGCCGAGCATCCGCCGCTGCGCGTGCCGGGCACGGCCGTGTTCCTTACCGCCAACCAGAACGCCGTGCCGCACGCGCTGCTGCACAACCTCAAGCACAACAAGGTGCTGCACGAGCGCAACGTGCTGCTCACGGTGGAAATGCTGGAAACGCCAACAGCGGACCTGGGCGAGCGCATCGAAATCACCGAGCTCGGCGGCGATTTCTACGGACTGGCCTTGCGCTTCGGCTTTGCGGAAGATCCGAACATCCCCTATGCGCTGTCCAAGTGCTCCAAGAAGGGTCTGCCCTTCGACATGATGGACACCACTTTCTTCCTCTCGCGCGAAACCATCATCGCGGACGCCAAGCGTCCGGGCATGGCCTTGTGGCGCGACAAGCTGTTTGCCTTCATGGCGCGCAATGCGCTGCCGGCCACGGCGTTCTTCCAGATTCCGGGCAATCGCCTGATCGAACTGGGCGCCCAGGTCGAGATTTGAGGAAAAGGGCGCTTCGGCGCCCTTTTTCGTGGCGGGGACTGGCTGAGCGGGCTTTTTTTCAAGCCTGCGTCATCGTGCTCTGCCATAATTTCGCCCCATGACCGAACACCGCATCGTTACCGCTGCCGCCCAGATGGACGACGAGGCCCTCGAAGCCTCCATTCGCCCCAGGCGACTGACCGAATACCTGGGCCAGCAGACGGTGCGCGAGCAGCTGTCGATCTATATCGAGGCGGCCAAGAAGCGCGGCGGTGCGCTCGATCACGTGCTGATCTTCGGCCCGCCGGGCCTGGGCAAGACCACGCTCAGCCATGTGATCGCCAACGAGCTGGGCGTCAACCTGCGCTCCACCTCCGGTCCGGTGCTGGAGCGGGCAGGGGATCTGGCCGCGCTGCTGACCAACCTCGAGCCGCACGACGTGCTGTTCGTGGATGAGATCCATCGTCTCTCGCCGATCGTGGAGGAAGTGCTCTATCCGGCGATGGAAGATTTCCAGATCGACATCATGATCGGCGAAGGCCCTGCCGCCCGTTCGATCAAGCTCGACCTGCCGCCGTTCACCCTGATTGGCGCCACCACCCGCGCCGGCCTGCTCACGGCGCCGCTGCGCGACCGTTTCGGCATCGTGCAGCGTTTGGAGTTCTATACGCCCGACGAGCTCACCGCCATCGTGCGGCGCTCGGCGCGCATCATGGGCATTCCCTGCGAGCTGGAAGGCGCGCAGGAAATCGCACGTCGCTCGCGCGGCACGCCGCGTATCGCCAACCGCCTGCTGCGCCGCGTGCGCGACTACGCTGAAGTGCGCGCGGCAGGGCAGATCACCCGCGACGCCGCGCGTGCCGCCACCGACATGCTCAAGATCGACGCCGAGGGTTTCGACGAGCTCGACCGGCGCCTGCTGACCATCATCATCGAGAACTTCGATGGCGGCCCGGTGGGCGTGGAGTCGCTGGCGGCCGCACTCAGCGAAGATCGCGGCACGCTCGAGGATGTGGTCGAGCCCTATCTGATCCAGCAGGGCTACCTGGTGCGCACCGCGCGCGGCCGCATGGCCAGCGCCAAGGGCTGGCGTCATCTGGGCCTGACCCCGCCGCCCCGACCCTCGGTGCCCGCCGACCTCTTCACGGCCGACAACAGCGATGTCTGATACCAAGCTAGCCAGTGCGACCGAGCCCTTCGAATGGCCGGTGCGCGTCTATTGGGAAGATACCGACGCGGGCGGGGTGGTCTACCACGCCAGCTACCTGCGTTTCATGGAGCGTGCACGCAGCGAATGGCTGCGTGCCCTGGGCATCAACCAGTCCGTGGTGAAGGAAAGCACCGGCCTGGCCTTCCTGGTCCGCGAAATGCAGATCGACTTCCTGCGCGCGGCCCTGCTGGATGATGAACTGGCGGTAAGCGTCGAAGTCAAAGAACGGCGGGCAGCCAGTATCCTTTTCGCCCAGACGATCCGCCGGGCGGACGGCGCGGAGCTGATCCGCGCGAAGGTGCGCGTGGCGTGCGTCGATGTCCGCCGCATGCGTCCGGTGCAAATTCCGGCCGATCTTATCCCCGGCCTTTTCCCTTAAATAAAAGTACGTGTGCTGGAGGACCTTCGAGCAATGAACGGTGGAGTCAATATTTTCAAACTGGTCGCGGAAGCGAGCATCCTGGTCCAGTTCGTCATGCTGGCGCTGCTGGTGCTCTCCTTCCTCTCGTGGGTCATCATCATCCGCAAGGTGTCGCAGCTGAAGGCGGCGATGGAAGAGGCGGAGAGCTTCGAGGAGCGCTTCTGGTCCGGTGCCGACCTCGCCCAGCTGTTCCGCGAAGTGAGTAATCGCGGCGCCAGCAACGGCGGCCTGGAAAACGTGTTCGAGTCGGGCTTTCGCGAGTTCGTGCGCCAGCGCCAGCGCCGCGTGCATGACATGCGCGTGGTGATCGAAGGTTCCGAGCGCGCCATGCGCGTGGCCGGCACCCGCGAAATCAACCGCCTGGAGCGCAACCTCGAGTTCCTCGCCAACGTCGGCTCGATCAGCCCCTACGTCGGCCTGTTCGGCACCGTCATCGGCATCATGGGCGCCTTCCAGGGCCTGGGCGAAATGAAGGACGTCACCATCGCCGTGGTGGCTCCGCACATTTCCGAAGCGCTGATCGCCACCGCGATGGGCTTGTTCGCCGCGATCCCGGCGGTGTGGGCGTACAACCGCTTCGCCAACAAGGTCGAGCGCGTCGCCTCGCGCTATGAAGTGTTCCAGGAAGAATTTTCTTCGGTGCTCCAGCGTCAGATCCAGACCGACGAAGCGGCCTGAGGGATTCGATCATGCGAAGCTCTGCGCGCCACAAGCGCCTCAAGCTGAAATCCGAGATCAACGTCGTTCCGTATATCGACGTGATGCTGGTGCTGTTGATCATCTTCATGGTCACCGCACCGATGATCAACAAGAACGTCGACATCAACCTTCCGCAGGCGAACGCCAAGTCGCTGCAGGACAAGAAGGATCCGGTGATCGTCGCGGTCGACCAGAACGGGCAGCTTTATCTCACCCTGGGTACCGAGAAGCGCCAGCCGATCGATGTGGACACCATGAAGACCAAGGTCGGTGCGTTCGTCAAGGCGAACCCCGATGTCAGCGTGCTCGTCGCCGGTGACCGCGACGGCAAGTACGACGGTGTCTATCAGGTGCTGGCCGACCTGCAGCAGGCCGGCGTCGCCAAGGTCGGCCTGATGAGCGCACCGGAGTCGGGCAAGAAGAAATGAGGGAAGACACCCCCAAGGGCACGTCCAAGGCGGTTGTCCTTTCCGCCATCCTCCATCTGGGCATCGTGGGTTTCCTGATACTCGCGGTGGTGCCGTGCTCGTTCTACGAAAGCCTGTTCGAGACGCTGCATCTGCCGGCGAGCTGGAACCCGATCGCCTGCGCCAAGCCGATCCAGCTGCAGGGCGAAATCATCGAAGCCACCCTGGTGGGCCCGACCGGCGCGCCGCCGCCGAAGGCTGCCCAGGCCAAGCCGACGCCGCCGACCGTGCCGCCGCCGCCTTCGATCCCGCCGCCGCCTTCGGAAGAAACCCCGAAGATCAAGACCTTGCCGCCGCCGCCCGAGCATCCCGATACCAAGGATCAGGAGAAGGTGGTGGCCGATGCGGCAGAGAAGGCCGAAGACGCCAAGAAGGAACAGGAAGAGAAGCAGCGCCAGCGCGCGGCCGAATTGGACGCCCAGGCGGCCAAGCACAAGCTGGAAGAGCAAAAGAAGCTCGACGAGCTGTTCGCCAAGATGGACGCGGCCGACAAGTCGGTGAAACAGGCCCAGAGCAAGGCGAACCAGGCCAAGCAGCAGATGCAGGACCTGAAGAACGCCCAGGACAACGGCCTGGACAATGTGCCGGTGGCAGCCCAGCGCCAGACTGGCCAGAACGGCCCTGATGCCGGCCTGCTGGCGCAGTATTTGGCCGCGATTCAGAACGCGGTCACTCAGAATTGGCTTCGCCCGGATAACATGCCCAACACACCGTGCACGGTGCATATTGTGCAGTTGCCAGGAGGCGACGTGATGAGCGCCAAGGTCGACTCCAGTTGTCCTTACGACGAGGCCGGCAAGCGCTCCATCGAAAACGCGGTGCTGCGCGCGCAGCCGTTGCCCTACAAAGGCTTCGAAAGCGTGTTCCAGCGTCAAATCGATTTCACTTTCAGACCGCAGTGATGGACCCCATGCGCAAACTGACCTTCAGCTACTCCTTCGTTCTGCTCCTGGTAGCCGCCTTGTTCGCGGGTCCCGCAGCAGCCCAGCAGACCCAGTCGCTCAACGTCGACATCGTCGGCGGCACGGCGACGGCCACGCCGATCGCCGTGGTGCCGTTCGCCCAGGCGGGCGGGGCGCCGCTGCCGACCGACATCGCTGATGTCATCCGCAACGACTTCAACCGCTCCGGCAAATTCCGCTCGCTGGCCAAGAGCGAAATCGTGGAGACGCCGTCGAAGGGTGCGGACGTCAACTTCGCCACCTGGCGCCTGCTCAAGCAGGACTACCTGACCATCGGCCGCATCAGCGATGCCGGCGGCGGCATGATGCGCGTCGAGTACGAGCTGTGGGACGTCAACAAGCAGCAGAGCCTGCTGGCCCAGGCGTTCACCGCGCCGGCCGGTGACCTGCGTGGCGTCGCCCATCAGATCGCCGATGCCATCTACGAGAAGATCACCGGCGTGCGTGGCGCGTTCTGGACCCGCATCGCCTACATCACCGCGGTGGGCCTGGGTAACAACACCACCTACTCGCTGATCGTGGCCGATTCGGACGGCTATAACCCGCAGGTCGTGGCCCGCTCGCGCGAGTCGCTGCTGTCGCCGTCGTGGTCGCCGGATGGTCGCAAGATCGCCTACGTGTCGTTCGAAAGCGGCAACTCGGCGATCTATGTGCAGGACGTCACCACCGGTTCGCGTCAGCTGATCTCGGCCCGCGCCAAGGGCATCAATGGTGCGCCGGCCTGGTCGCCGGATGGCAGCAAGCTGGCCCTGGCGCTGTCCTATCAGGGCAACCCCGAGATCTACGTGATGGACGTGGGCTCCCGCGCGGAGACCCGCCTCACCAACAACCTGGCCATCGATACCGAGCCGCGCTGGACGCCGGATGGCCAGAGCATCATCTTCACCTCCGACCGCTCGGGCCGCCCGCAGCTTTACCAGATGTCGGCCGGTGGCGGCGGGGCTGAGCGCATCACCTTCCAGGGCCAGTTCAACGCCAACGCCTCGATCAGCTACGACGGCAAGCAGATCGCGATGGTGCAGGGCAACGGGAACGTGTATCGTATTGCCATTATGGACCGCAGTCTGGGTGGGCAGGTGCGCTTCATCTCGCCGGGTCCGATCGACGAAACACCGAGTTTCGCGCCAAACGCAAGCATGCTGCTGTATGCCGCCTCTGAAGGCCGCCGTGGTGTGCTGTATGCCGTGTCCGCCGACGGCCTTGTCCGTCAGCGACTGGTACTTGCAGATGGCGATGTGCGCGAGCCGGCTTGGGGTCCCTATCGTCAGCGATAAGCAGTTCATGCCGTGACGCGTAAGCGTCACGGCCATGTGATCCGGGCGTGAAGTCTTGGACGACACGGATGGATCAAACAGCTTGCCGGCCGTGGCAATCCGTCGCGGAAGGCGGGCCAGGCGGCGCGAGACAGCGCACCGCCGGCATCAAAATGGCAAAATAACAGCCGGTCCACCGGCGAAAACTGTCCCGTAACCGCAATCATTATTGACTGTCGGAACTCAAACCTGTTTGAAGGAACGTCCACCATGAATAAGACCGTTCGCGTCGCCCTGGTCGCCCTGCTCTGCGTTGGCGCGGCCGCATGCTCGAAGAAGCAGGAAGTCAAGCCGCAGCCGCAGCCGGAAGCGCCGATGACCACCCCGGCTCCGTCGACCGCTGGCAAGTACACCCCGGCCGATCTCGATACCGACGCCTGCCTCCGTCAGCGCGTTGTGTACTTCGATTTCGACAAGGACGAAATCAAGCCTGAGTTCCAGCAGATCATGGCTTGCCATGCCAAGTACCTGCAGGATCGCCCGATGGCGCAGATCCGCCTCGAGGGCAACACCGACGAGCGCGGCACCCGTGAGTACAACCTGGCCCTCGGCGAGCGTCGCGGCAATGCCGTGTCCAGCGCGCTGCAGTCCAACGGCGGCTCGGCCAGCCAGCTCAACGTGATCTCGTACGGCAAGGAAAAGCCGGTGTGCCGTGAGCACAACGAAGATTGCTGGAGCAAGAACCGTCGCGTCGAGATCGTCTACACGGCGAAGTAATGAAGAAGCGACTGGCTAACAGCTTTACAGCCAGGATGAGCATGGCGGGCGCAATCGCGTCCGCCATGCTTTTTGGCGCCTCCGTGCACGCACAGGATTCCCGGCTCAGCCTCGCCGACCGCGTATCGCGACTCGAGCAGCAGGCGCAGAGCCAGCAGAATCAGGGTGGCACCACGCTGGTCAACCAGGTCCAGGCACTGCAGTCCCAATTGCAGCAGATGCAGGGCCAGATCGAGGAACTGCAGCACCAGTTGCAGGAAGCCAACGACAAGAACAAATCGCAGGCCACGGATTTCGATTCGCGCCTGGGCCGCCTTGAAGGCGGCGCCGGTGCAGCGAACGCAAATGCGGGGAATGCCAATCCCAATACCGCGCCGGCTGCCAACGCCGCGCCGCCTCCGCCCGCTGTGACGCCACCGGCAGCGGCCGGCAAGGGTGCTGCTGGCGCGGCAGCAGTGAAGGGCGATGCCACCGCGCAGGCCGCTTACGACGATGCCTTCAAGTCGCTGCGTGCCGGCGACTATGTGAAGTCCTCGCGCGATTTCCGCAATTTCATCCAGCAGTACCCGGACAGCTCCTTGCTGCCCAATGCGTTCTATTGGCTGGGCGAGTCCTACTACGCCACCAGCAATTACCAGGTGGCGATGGAAGCCTTCCAGCGCCTGATCAGCCAGTTCCCGCAGAGCGAGAAGGTGCCCGACGCCTTGCTCAAGGTCGGCTACAGCCAGATCGAACTCAAGCAGGTCGATGCCGGCAAGGCCACGCTGAAGAACGTCACTGCGAAGTACCCCGGCTCCAAGGCCGCTGGCCTGGCACAGGAGCGCCTGCGCCGCCTGCAGGCCCAGCCGGCCAACTGAGGTAGTGGTTGTGACTGGCAGTAGCACGAGCGTGGCACCCACCACGTCGACGCAGGCGCCGGCTGAGCGCCTGCGCATCACCGAAATCTTCCATTCGATCCAGGGCGAAGCCGATGCCATCGGCTGGCGCACCGTGTTCGTGCGCCTGACCGGCTGCCCGCTGCGTTGCGTGTGGTGCGATACCGAGTATTCGTTCTACGGCGGCGACTGGCGCGATATCGACGACATCATGGCCGAGGTCGCTTCGCACGGCGCGAAGCACGTGTGCGTAACTGGTGGCGAACCGCTCGCGCAGAAGCGCTGCCTGATCCTGCTCAAGCGCCTGTGCGATGCCGGCCACGACGTGTCGCTGGAAACTTCTGGCGCGCTGGATGTCGCGCAAGTCGATCCGCGCGTGCGCAAGGTGATGGACCTCAAGGCGCCCGATTCGGGCGAAGCCAAGCGCAACCTGTGGTCCAACATCGAGCACTTGCTGCCGCATGATCAGGTGAAGATCGTCATTGCCAGTCGCGCCGACTACGAGTGGGCGCGCGACGTGGTCGCCGAACATGATCTGGTCAAGCGCTGCATGGTGCTGTTCTCGCCCGTGCACGGCGCAATCAAGCCGCGCGACCTGGCCGAGTGGATCATCGAGGACAAACTGGATGTGCGTTTCCAGTTGCAGCTGCACAAGCTGCTGTGGAACGACGAGCCAGGACACTAAAAGCTCGGGCGAGTGGTGTGAGACGAGCATGAGAGCGGGCGCTTGAACGTGCCCGATGCATGGCTCATCGAACGTCGCTCACTCGGCTCTCCGCGCTTCGGCCTGTGTTGCCGACGGTGCTAAATCGGCCGGATCACCGGCCTGACTCTTGAGTGGATTTCTCCCATGTCCCAAGCAACTCCCCGCAAGGCCGTCGTACTCGTCTCCGGCGGCATGGATTCGGCGGTCACCATCGCCATCGCCCGTGAACAGGGTTATCAGGTGCATGCCCTGAGCGTGGCCTATGGCCAGCGCCACAGTGCGGAACTGGCCGCCTCCGAGCGCGTATCCGGCCTGCTCGGCGCGGTCGAGCACAAGACGGTGCAGGTGGACCTGCGCACCATCGGTGGCTCGGCGCTCACCGCCGACATCGACGTGCCGCTGGATCAGACCGGCGAGCAGGGCATTCCGGTCACCTATGTGCCGGCGCGCAACACCATCATGCTGTCGATCGCCCTGGGCTGGGCCGAAGTGCTCGGTTCCACCGATATCTGGTGCGGGGTGAACGCGGTGGACTATTCGGGCTACCCCGATTGCCGTCCGGCCTTCATCGAGGCCTTCGAGCAGCTGGCCAACGTGGCCACCAAGGCCGGCGTGGAAGGCGCGGGCATCCGCATCCACGCGCCGCTGATGCGCATGAGCAAGGCCGATATCGCCCGCGAGGGCCAGCGCCTGGGCGTGGATTTCTCGGAGACGGTGAGCTGCTATCAGGCTGACGCGCAAGGGCGCGCCTGCGGGCATTGCGATGCCTGTGTGCTGCGTTCCCAGGGCTTCAAGACTGCCGGATTGCCGGACCCCACCCGTTACGTCTGAACGCTCTTGCTTGTGCCCAGGGCGCCCAGCCCATAAAATATCGGGCTGGCTTTTGACGCATGGGTCGTTAGCTCAGTCGGTAGAGCAGTAGACTTTTAATCTATTGGTCCCGAGTTCGAATCTCGGACGACCCACCAAAAGATCTCGGAGACCCGCGGCGACGCGGGTCTTTTTTTGTCTGAAACAGGGGCGAGTTCAGCTCGCCTGGCGCCAGGCCGGCGCGGCCGGCTTCTGCGCAGTGGCGCTGGAGTGGCGTTCCATCACGGGCATGCGCGGCAGGTCGAACCAGAAGGTGCTGCCGCGGCCGGGCTCCGAACGCAGGCCGATGCGCGTGCCCAGCAGTCGCGCCAGGCGTTCGGCAATCGCAAGGCCCAGGCCGTAGCCGCCGCGGCGTTCGCTTTCGCCGGCCTGCAATTGCACGAATTCCTCGAAGATGCGCTGCTGGTGGATCACGGCGATGCCCGGCCCGTTGTCGCGCACCTCGATGCGGATGGCCTGGCCGCGACGGCGTGCCGCGATCAGCACGCGGCCTTCCGGCGCGTTGGCGATGGCATTGCTGGCCAGCTGATAGAGCAGGCTGGCGGCCACGTCCGCATCGCCGTGCAGCTGATGGTGACTGCCGCGCCATGCAAGCGTGACGTGATGCTGCAGCGCTTCGTGATTGAGCGAGGTGCGATCGCGCATGAAGAGTTCGGCGGCGGTGAAGCCGATCGGTTTCACCGCGATCACGCCGGCGTCGAGGCGCGAGATTTCCAGCAAGGCATCGAGCAGGCGCGTCATCGAGGCGATGCTGTGGCGCATCTGCTGGAACGGCGACTGCGGCTCGTTGCCCCCGTTCTGGTCGAGGCCGGCGGCGAACAGTTCCAGCGCCTGCAGCGGCTGGCGGAAGTGATGGCTGACCAGCGCGATGAACTGCGATTTGCTGCGTGTGGCGGCCTGGCTCTGTCGCAATCGATCGAGTGCCTCGACCGCGTTGTCGTGCTGCATCGTGCTCCAGTCGCGGCGCTGCGCTTCCTGCAACTCGGACAGGCGCTGCAAGGTCTTGCGCAGTTCGAGAAACTCCGTGCTGACCGGCGTGTCGTCGATGTGCGGATGCCTGGCATTGACCAGTTCATGGACGGCGTAGCGGACCTGCGACAGCGGTTCGAGCACGCGGTGGCGTATCGACACGCGCGCCAGCCATGCCAGCACCAGGATGCCCGTGGCGCACAACGCACCGAGCAGCCACACCATGGCCTGCGCCTTGCGCAGGGGTTGGGTGTCCACATCCATGCTCACCCACGTCGAGATGTTGCCCTGCGGCTTCACCTCGCTGCGATAGGTAGCGCTGTCGGCGCTCGCTGCGCTGCCGCTGCTCCACAGGCGGCCGTCGGAGCCGTGCAATTCCACGCGCAACACCTGGTCGGTCTTTCCGTCGTGCAGGGTTCGATCGAGCGCCGCCTGCGGCGATACGCCTTCGGCGAGCGCCAGTTCACCGGCAAGCCGCGCCAGGCGCAGGCTTGCGGCAGCATCCACGCGCTCGGCCAGGCTGTGCGTCTGCTGCAGGCACAGCGCCAGGATCAATGCCAGGGCGGCAATCGTGCTGGGCAGGACCACATCAATGAACAGGCGGGGCAGCAGATGCGCTCGCGGCTCCATGCGTCAAACCTCCCGGTCGCAACGGCGCACCGGCGGCAGGCAGTCGTGCCGGCGTCGGGGCTTTGAGTACAGACAGTGGCAGGTTGACAGCATCACGCGGGATCCCGGCAGGGAACAAGTTGGTTCGATGGGCGCACCGCTTCACGCAAGCGCCCTGATTGGCACTCTAAAGAATCCAGTACGCCCCTTCGATACACAGTTCGATCTAGCGCGAGGCGCCATAGTGCTAACGGACTATGGGTCGAAAGTGTGACGTGGTGCACTGCAGAACGGTTCAGCATGACGGCGGCCGCAATTGGCGTTACCTTGCCACCCGCACGCCCACCCCGGGCGGATCGGAGAAGTCCATGTCTTCACGTTGTCGCTGGTTGATTGCGGTTTCCCTGCTGGGTCTCACCGGTGCTGTCCTGGCGCAGGACATTCCCTCCAATATCCCCAAGCGCAAGCCTGGCCTGTGGGAAATGCAGACCTCCGGCATGGGCGGGCAGGCGCAGACGACCAAAGCTTGCCTGGACGCCGATACCGATACCGCCATGTACAAGATGGGCACGCACATGAGCGGCCAGATGTGCAGCACGTTCAAGATCGATGTGCAGGGCAACAAGGTGATCACCGATGCCGTGTGCAAGATCAATTCGCCCAGCGGCGAGGTCAATATGACCAGCCACAGCGAGACCAACTATCAGGGTGATTCGGCGTATTCGACGCAGGGCCACATCAAGTACGACCCGGCGATCATGGGTCATGCCGAGATGACCATGACCAGCAGCGGCCATTGGATCGGCCAGTGCGCGGCGGGGCAGAAGCCGGGCGACATGATCATGCCCAATGGGCAGACCTTCAACATCAAGGATATGCCGGGGCACTGAGCCGGCGATGTCTACGGGGTGCTGGGCGCCATCAGCTGGTGCACCAGCGCCTCGTGTTCGGCATCGATCTTCTTGAGCCGCGTCTGCATGGCTGCGTCGCTCACCCATTGCGCGCTATAGGCGCGGCGCCGGTCGAGATTGAATTCGATGTCGGCAAACGGCACCAGGGTCTCGTTGCCGGCCGGTGAGAAGCCGCTGATGTCGTGGATCAGGTGCAGCTTGGCCAGTTCCGCCTGGGCGTTCTTGCCCTTGGCATAGGAAGTAAGCGCCGCGGCCACCCGCTGGCGCAGTTCCGCCGGCAGATCGGTGCGGATCACCACCACGGCATGGGGAATCAGGCTGGACGTCCATAACACGCGCAGGCGTGCGTACTGATCGGGAAAGCGCTCGGCAAAGCGCTCCATGTCGGCAGTGTTGTTGGAAGCGACGTCGGCTTCGTCGTTGGCCACCGCCAGTGCATTGTTCTGGTGGTTGTCCACCGTCACGCCGGCAAAGAAGGTGTCCGAGTCCAGCCGTCGGTTGGCAAAGACCTGGGTCTCGGGCACGAGATAACCGGACACCGACAACACTTCGCCGCGCGCATAACGCAGCTTGCCCGGCTGGCGGAACAGGTCGTCGAGGTTGCGGATGGGCGAATCCTTGGCCACCAGCAGCACCGAGTAATAGCCACGCGAACCGTTGCTGCGCGTGAGTTGGGCGATGACCTGCATGCGGTCGTGGATGACTGCATCGAGCGCCAGCCGGCCCGACACAAAGGCGAAGTCCACGCGCTCCTCGGCCATGGCCTGGCCCAGTCCCTCATAGGTGCTGACCGAGAGACTACGGATGGGCAGATGCAGCGTACGACTGAGGTCGTCCAGCATGGGACGCCAGGCCGCCAACGATTCGGACGGGCCGCCGATCGGCAGGATGCCGAAGGTCAGCGCATTGATGTGGCCGCTGTGCTGCGGCGCTTCGGCAGCGACAGCCGATGTACCGATGACGGCGAGCAGCAGGGTGGCCGCGCACAGCAGCCTCAGGAAACCGCGCCGCTTTGGCCTGATGCGTGGGGCGGCGATGGCGGCCTTCGGCAGCGCAGGCTGGCCGATGGGCCGCGAAAACTGTCCGTCTGTGCTGTTCTCGGCGAGTGCATCCGGAGCGAGGCGCATAGGCGGGCGGGCTACCGTCGGATCAGCGGCGTGGCGATCAGAGGCCGCTGATGCGGCGCGAGGCCACCACGGCCTCGACGCGGTTACGTACATTCAGCGCGCGGAAGATCGCCGCCAGATGGATCTTCACCGTGCCCTCGCTGATGCCCAGGTCGCGGGCAATCAGTTTGTTCGGCTTGCCCTGCGAGAGCAGGCGCAGCACATCGATCTGGCGTTCGGTGAGCAACTTGCGCAGCCGCTCTTCCAGTGAGTCGGCGCCGGGCGGCAGCTGCGACGCCGTGGCGGGCGGCGGTGTCGGCACCGTGCCGTCCACGCGCTCCTGCAACAGCAGCGGCGGCACGTAGACGCCGCCGGACAGCACCAGGCGCACCGCCGACAGCATCACGTCGGGCGAATAGGCCTTGGGAATGAAACCCTGCACACCCATGGCCAGCAGGCTCTTCATCAGCGCGCCGTCCTCCGAGCCGGACAGCACCATCACCGGCACGTGAGGCAGATGTTCGATCACTTCGGCCAGGTGCTCGCTGCCCTGGACGCCCGGCATGGCCAGGTCGATCAGCGCAAGCGACAGCGAAGGCGCCTCCGGCGAATGGATGGCCTCGCGTAGTTCAGCCATATCCATGGCCATCACAAAATCAGTGTCCGGCCCAAGCTCGGCCAGCTTGAGCTTGACACCCTCGACGATCAGCCGATGGTCGTCTGCGATCAATATGCGCATCTCATTCCCCATGGCGCTGTACGGTAATCCCATCACCGCACGTCCGCCTACGCAACATAGCCCCAGCCAGTTCGCGCGGCAACCACAAAGCGCGTACGAACGGCATAGCCTCAACGAGATATGGCCCCTCGCCGCGCCAATCGTGAAAATGCCGCCGCGATCGGGGGAATCGCTCATCGATACCGCCGCTGGGTGGAAGCGGAGCGTTCGGGTCGTGCAAGCCGTTGGCACGATCCACCGCATACCTAGAGACTTGGCACCAGATGAATGACACGCAACGCGCCACCGGCCTGCCCGAGCCACTGCGTGCTGTGCCCAGTCTTCCCCCGAAACCCGTTGGAACCTCCGGCATGCGGGATCTAATGCCCGCGACGGCCGGTTCGCCATGGATGGCCCTCTTCCCCGGAGACGCGCTCGTCTCCGGTTTTTCGGGCTGGGTCTCATGGCGGGCACTGCTTGGTCGGCACGACGAGGCGTATCGTCGTAGACTTCGGCGCTCATCCCCGTCCGACGCGGCAACGTGGTCCGGCGGGGGCAATGGAGCGACATGCAACAGGCTTTGACGGCTATAGGTGCCATGCGGCTGCTGGAATGTTTTGCGCCTCTGTTCGCATATGGCCTGCTGATCGACGAGCAGGCCACCAGTCAGAATCTCTCCGACGACGAATTGCCGTCCGTGCACGCTCGCGCAGTCGCCCTGGTGGAACAAAGCCGCGGCGCGGCGTTTGCGCGCGGCAAGCTGCTGGCCCAGGTCGAGCTGGCGGCGTTTGCCGTCTCGGCATGGTTTGACGAAGTAGTCACGCGTCACGGCGGCTGGCGCCAGGTGACCCCGCTGCAGCAGACACTGTTTCGTACCGGCGGGGCGGCCACCGAATTCTTCGACCAGCTCGGTCGCCTTGGCAGCAGCGACGATGAAGTCCGCGAAGTGTTCAGCATGGCGCTGTTGCTTGGCTTCGCCGGCCAGTATTACTACGAGCAGGGCGACAGCGGCGAACTGGGACGCATCAAGGCGCTCTACTGCCCGGCCAGCACCGGTGCGGCGAATCTGCTGCAGTCCTTGCAGCGCGAATCGGTGACGCCGCAACCCTATATGACACCCGGTTCCCCTGTACTGCGCCTGCCCGTGAGCTGGATGGGGCGCCGGCTCGCGCAGCTGGTGGCGGCGCTGGTGGTGGTGTTGGTATTCGTCGCTTTCGTGGCGCCGCTTTTCAGCCATGCCTTGTCCGAGCAGGCATGGTTCACCAGCAGCCTCATCGTGGCGGCCTTGGCGGTGGTGGGCTGGATCAGCGTGCTGGCCTGGCAATCCCTGGTGATGATGCGCGCCCATACCCGCGTGGCCGACAGTACAGAAGCAGGCTATGGCGTCGGCAGCATCTCGGCGGCAGTGAAGGACGCGGCCCGCCGCCTGCGTGGCGCCATCCTGCATCCGTTCCGCCGCCGCGGCCGCTGGCGGCAGCTGTCGCGGCACCCCTGGTTGCTGTTTGTGGGCGATAGTGCGGCGGATGTCCGTTCGTTGTTGCAGGCCGCCGCCGCTGCACCGCATGCGCGCGAGCTGGCGCGAGCCAATGACACGCGGCCATGGCATTGGTGGGTGTTTCGGGCGCTGGTGGCGATCGAGCCCGGTCCGCGGCTTTCGCATCCGCATGCCACCGTTGGCGATGGCGATGCGCCGTGGTCCAAGGCGCTGGCCCTGCTGGCCAAGGAGCGTCGCAAGCTTCCGCTGGATGGCATGGTGATCTGCATCGCCGCGCAGAGCCTGCGCGAGCCCGACGGCGCTGTCGCCGCACATGCCGATCGCCTGCATCGCCTCGCCGATGAAGCCACGCGTCGCCTGCAATTGCAGTTGCCGGTGTATGTGGTGGTGACGGGGCTGGAGGCCTTGCCGGGACATGCGGCGTTCCGCTCGGCGCTGCCCTTGTCGGTGTTTCGACGCGTATTGGGCTGGCGCCACACCGCGGTGCTCGAAGACGGCGTGCTCGATGCGCGCGTGGAATCCCATGCCGACGCCGTATCCGATCGCCTGCTCGCCATCGCCCAGGCCGTGCTGGCGAGCGAGCGCGATCCACGTCGACGCCGCGAGGCCTTTGCGTTCCTGCAGTCCCTATATGGCGTGCAGCGTGGATTGCGCAGTTTCCTCGAACGGCTTCAGGCGAACGAAGTCCATGGCGAGCGCCGTCTGCACTGGCAAGGTCTGTACGTGACGGGCGGCTCGCGCAGCGATGCGCCCAACGGCGATTTCGTCGACGACTTGTTCAATCGCTTCCTGCCTGCCGACCGCGTGCTGGCGCGCCGCGTCGCTCCCAAAGGCTGAGCGCTTCAGGCGGTGGTGGCGCGCGAGGCGCTCCACGCGACCATCAGTGCTTCGCGCAGTTGTTCCGGCGACACCGGCTTGTAGAGCACGGGAATGCGCGCGGCCATGATTTCGCGCAGACGATCACTGCGCGTTTCGCCGGTGATGAGCAGGCGCGCGAAGGGCGGATTGCCGTCGATCTGGTAATGCGCATCCAGCGCGGCCAACACGTCCAGGCCGCTTTCGCCGTCGCGCAGGCGCAGGTCGGAAATCACGATATCCGGCGGCACGTTCCAATCTTCCGCCGCCTGCAACGCCTGCACGCGGTCCTCGGCCACCGCCACTTCGCAACCCCAGCTGGACAACAGGTAGCGGATGCCAGAGAGGATGGCGGGCTCGTCGTCGATCACCAGCACGCGCATGCCCGATACATCGGGCGAGGCCTCTTCGACGCTCGCGGCGATGTGCTGCGCGGGCACTTCGGGCAGGTGGAAGCTGAAGACGCTGCCACGCCCGGGCTTGGATTTGAGCTCCACCTGCGTGTCGAGCAATTCGGCCAGGCGTTGCACGGTGGCAAGTCCCAGGCCGAGGCCGCGCCGGCGACCCACATCGTGTTCGTTGCTGTGGCATTCGACCCGGTAGAACTCGTCGAACACGCGCACCTGATGCTCAGGTGCGATGCCGCTGCCGGTATCCCACACGTCCACGCGCGCTGTGCCGTCGGCACGCTGGCGCGCCACCACCAGCACACCGCCGCGGCTGGTGTAGCGAAGTGCGTTGCTCACCAGGTTGTTGAGGATGCGCGAAAGCATGGTGCGGTCACTGCGCACCCACAGATCGGTGGTGCGCATGATCAGCCGCAGGCCATGCTGCTCGGCGATCATGCGGAAATTGCGGCTGACTTCCTGGAACACCTGGTCGAGCGGGAACTCGGCAATCTCGATCTGCATGGCGCCCGTTTCCAGGCGCGACAGGTCGAGCAATTCGCTGAACAGATGATCGAGTGCTTCCACGCATTCCTGGATATGCGCGATGCGGTCCAGGCGCACCGGGTCGCGTTCGTCTTCGGCAAGCGACGATGAAAACAGGGTCAGCGCGTAGAGCGGCTGGCGCAAATCGTGCGATGCCGCCGCGAGGAAGCGCGCCTTCGCCACGCTGGCCGCTTCGAGTGCGGCGTTCTTGCGCGCCAGTTCCACCGTGGCGTGTTCGATCTCGCGTTCCATGCCGCGCTGCACGTCGAACAACGCCATGGCGGCGCTGTTGAAACCGCGCTGCAGTTCGCCGATTTCGGTCTGGTCGGTGACTTCCACTTCTACATGCCGGTCGCCACGACCCAGTTGATGCACGGCATCGACCAGGCGGCGCAGCGGTGCGCTGATCCAGCGCGCGGCCTGCCACGCAATGATGGCGGCCACGAACAGGCTGATCACCAGCGCCACCAGCGCGTGGCGAAGACTGGCCTGTTGCATCGCAATCGCATCGCGCAGGCTCACGTCGACGACGACCGAGCCGAGCACGGGCTGCCCCGGGCGCTCGCTGTCGATCACGTCGCGCACCACGGTCAAGCCTTCGTTGTTGTCGGCGCCGCTGCGGCCGAGGCTGTCGGCCAGGATCTCGCCGTCGGCAGCGCGTATCTGCACGCGGGCGACGTGCGGCAGGTCGCTGATGGATTCGGCGATGCGCACCAGTTCGCGCCGCTGCATATCGCGCAAGGGTGCAGCGGTAACCGAAGCGGCCTGCGTCGCGATCGCATCGGCGGTGTTCTGCGCCATGCCGCGCAAGGTCATCACTTGCTGCGGCGCCAGCATGGCCACCAGCAAGGTGGCGGTGACCAAGGTCGGGATGAGTGTCACCAGGGCAAGCCGCTGCATCAGCGACGTGCGACGCCACCATTGCACTGTTCGCGAGTTGACCCCTGCACCCATCACGTCCCCTTGCACGCTGCATGCGTCAGGCTGAGCCAGCCTAGCGCGATTTCTCGAGTCAGGCAGCAGGCCGACTGGGGGCCTCCGAACGGGCTATGGCGCTTGTCGGTCTTACTCTGGAGGATGGCCCGCCCTGCTCGGCAGGGCGGTCTTGTGGCGTCGGCTGGTAAAGCGTTCCACCAGCAGCGGAACCAGGGCCAGCACCGCAATGGCGCTCAGCGGCATCCACACGCCGCGCTGCATCAGCAGCTCCGGGCCGAAATGGCCGTTGCTCTGCGCCAGAGCCGCGCCAAGGCCGGCACCTATGGATGTCTCGAAGATCAGCGAGACCGTACCGCCCAGCCAGCTGGCGCCCATGAACAGCCATAACGGACAGCGCAGCCAGGCCAGCGCCACCGTGATCAGGCCAAACGGCGCGATCGGCACAAAGCGCAAGAACATGGTGTAGGCCACGGGATGCCGCTCGAAACCATGGTGCAGCTTGTCCACCAGGGCGGGCGGATGCTTGCTCCCTGCACCAAAGGCATAGCGGCTGGCCAGGAACAGGATCAAGGTGCCCAGGGTGAGCCCGATGGACGAGTAGATGCTGCCTTCCACCGCGCCAAAGGCGAAACCGCCGGCGATGATGATGATGACCGTGCCCGGAATGCCGGTGGACATGGCCAGGGTAAGCAGGCCGATAAAGGTGAAGCGGCTAAGCCACGGCGCCGTCCCGATCTCCTGGCGCAGCTGGTCCTGGTGCTGGATCAGCTGCTCCGGATGCAGCCGGTCCATCAGGCCGGAGCTGAACAAGGCGATGCCGGCTAACACCAGCAGGATCAGCGGAAGAGCGGCGCGCAGGCGGCTCAATAGTGCTGTCCACTCTGACCGTAGGTCGCCAGCACGCTGCGCGCCTCGTCGCGAAGAATGTCGCGGCGCACGGCAATGCCACGCTTTTCGAGCTCACCGATCCAGTCGGCCGGCAGCGGGCCTTCGTCGAACTCGGTGAGTTCTTCGACGTCTTGCGCACGCGCCCCGATCAGCAGCTCATCCACGCCGGCCCACACGGTGGCGCCATAACACTGGCAGCACGGCTGCGCGCTGGTGGCGAGCGCGTAGCGACCGCCGTCGGCGTTGAGCCGGAACGCGGCAAGTCGCTGCTGTGCGCTCATGTACGCCATCATTTCGGCGTGCGCTACCGAACACGTCTGCGGCACCACGCGATTGACGCCCACCGAGACCACGCGTCCCTGGCCATCGAACACCGCGGCACCGAACGGGCCGCCATGGCTGCGCTCGATGTTCAAACGAGAGAGTTCGATGGCAAGAGCCACGCGTTCCTCGTCGGTGATGTAGCGCTTTTGCGTATCGACCACTTCGTCGATCCACGGCGGCAGGGTCAGGTGTATCTGTTGACGCAGCATGCAACGTTCCTTGTGACGCGGATATCAACCCGCCTGCTTAACCCATGCATCACGCAGCGTGACGGTACGGTTGAAAACAGGTTTCTCCGAGCTGTGGTCGATGCGATCGGCGACGAAATAGCCGAGGCGCTCGAACTGGAAACGCTGCTCCGGATCGACGTTCGCCGCGGCCGGTTCCAGCCACGCCGTGACCACGCGCTTGGCGTCCGGATTGATGTGCTCGATCCAGGTCTTGCCATCGGTTTCATCGTCCGGATCCGCCACATTGAACAAGCGGTCGTACACGCGCACTTCGGTGGCGACGCCGTGCCTGGCGCTCACCCAGTGGATGGTGCCCTTCACCTTGCGGTCGGCGCCTGGCATGCCCTGGCGCGACTCCAGGTCGAGCGAGCAGCGCAGTTCGGTGATGTTGCCGTTCGCATCCTTCACCAGCTCGTCGCATTTGACGATGCCCACGCCACGCAGGCGCACTTCGCCCTCGGGCTTGAGGCGATGGAAACCCTTCGGCGGCACTTCGGCAAAGTCGTCGCGCTCGATCCACAGCTCGCGCGAGAACGGCACGTGGCGCGTGCCGAAGCTCTCGTCCTTGGGATGGTTGGAGAAGGTGAGCTGTTCTTCGTGGCCTTCCGGCAGATTGGTGATCACCAGCTTGAGCGGGTCGAGCACGGCCATGCGGCGGGCTGCGGTCGCGTCGAGATCTTCGCGGATGCAGTTTTCCAGGATCGAGTAATCGATGATGCTGTTCTGCTTGCTCACGCCCAGGCGTTCGATCAACAGGCGCAGGCCGCCCGGCGTGAAGCCGCGGCGACGCAGGCCGCGCAGCGTGTTCATGCGCGGATCGTCCCAGCCATCGACCAGGTTCTCGTTCACCAGCTGGGCGAGCTTGCGCTTGCTGGTGATGGAGTAGGACAGGTTGAGGCGCGAGAATTCGATCTGTCGCGGCTTGGCCGGCTCGGTGCGGAAACCGCCTTCGCGCAGGTGCTGCCACAGCTCCGGATGGTTGACCAGGTCGACCTTGTCGACGAACCAGTCATACAGCGGGCGGTGGTCTTCGAATTCCAGCGTGCACAGCGAATGCGTGATGCCTTCCAGCGCATCGGACAGACAATGCGCATAGTCGTACATCGGATAGATCGGCCACGCGTCGCCGGTGTTCTGGTGCGTGACCTTGCGGATGCGGTAGATCGCCGGGTCGCGCATGTTCATGTTGCCGGACGTCATGTCGATCTTCGCGCGCAGCGTCTTGGCGCCGTCGGCGAATTCACCGGCGCGCATGCGCTGGAAAAGGTCGAGGTTTTCTTCCACGCTGCGCTCGCGGAACGGCGAGTTGCGGCCCGGCTCGGTGAGCGTGCCGCGATAGGCGCGCATATCTTCCGGGCTCAGGTCGTCCACATAGGCCACGCCGTCCTTGATCAGCTTGATGGCCGAGTCGTAGAACACCTCGAAGTAGTCCGAGGCGTGGCGCAGGTCGTGCCACTCGTAGCCCAGCCAGCGCACGTCGTCCTTGATGCCTTCGACGAACTCCGGGTCTTCCTTGCCGGGGTTGGTGTCGTCCAGGCGCAGGTTGCACCAGCCGGCAAATTCCTTGGCGATGCCGAAATTCAGGCAGATCGCCTTGGCATGGCCGATGTGCAGGTAGCCATTGGGCTCGGGCGGGAAGCGCGTGCGGATGGCGTGATGCTTACCAGTGGCCAGGTCCTCGCGGATGATCTGGCGAATGAAATCCCTTTGTAGATCGGCGCGTTGACCCTCGGCCTGCGGGGCTGCAGCGGCGGAGGCAGTGGGTTCAACGGCGGCGTTTTCGGTGGACATCGGGAATCGAAGCTCGGTCGCGGTGGCGGAAACGGTGAAGTTTACCTCGTCCGGTACGTGGGGGTGTTTCGGCGGTTTTTCAGCGGCTGGCCGGGGCAGGGAAGAGGCGTCGATCCTCGGTGAACCGCGGCCTTCGCACCGGCAACGCTCAAGCAGGCGGCGCTTGCCGGAATATCGCCGCAGGGGTAGCGTGGCTGCCATGCGTATCGCGTACCGAGCCGAAAGCCTGATCGACGCCCACCTGGTGAAGGACGCGCTGGAGCGCGCCGAGATCCCGGCGTTCGTCTCCGGCGAATACCTCACCGGGGCGGTGGGACAACTACCTGCCCTGGACTACGTAGCCGTGCTGGTTCCCGAAACCAGCCTGGCCGCCGCCGAACAAGTGGTGCGCGAGGTCGAACGGGATCTGCAGGAGGCCCGGCTGGCCCTGAACGACCCCGACGAAGACCCCGACGCGCCGCAGCCCGCCTTCTGCTGAACGGCGCGTCCCCCCTGCCGGCGCCGCCGGTATTCCGTTTGTCATGTCGCCCCGGCCCGTTTCGCGTGGCACGGTACCCTGCCGGGTTGCCGCCCGGCTGCTAAGGAGTCACACCCCATGGATGTCACGCTGCAACAGATCGCGTCATTGATTCGCGCCGTACCGGACTTTCCCAAGCCCGGCGTGATGTTTCGCGACATCACTCCGCTGCTGGCCGATGCCGGCGGCTTCGCCCGCTGCATCGATGCGCTGGCCGAACCCTGGCAGGGCAGTGCGGTACAGGCGGTATGCGGCATCGAATCGCGTGGCTTCATCTTCGGCGCGGCGCTGGCGCAGAAACTGCACGCGGGATTTGTGCCGCTGCGCAAGCCCAACAAGCTGCCGCCGCCGGTGGTGTCGGTGGATTACCAGCTCGAATATGGCGTGGATCGGCTGGAGGCGCGCAACGATGCCTTGCGTCCCGGTGAACGCGTGTTGCTGGTCGATGATGTGCTGGCGACAGGTGGCACCCTGGCCGCGGCGCGTGCGCTGGTGTTGAAGCTGGGCGCGCATCTGGTGGGCGCCAGCGTGGTGATCGAGCTTGCCAGCTTGCAGGGGCGCGAGCGGTGGCAGGATGGGAGTGCGCCGTTGGAGGCGTTGTTGCGGTATTGATGGTTGATCTGTCGTCGTGGAGAGCGTCGCGCACAGGGTGCGCTCCCACAGGGAAGGGTGTCGCACCTTGTGGGAGCGCACCCTGTGCGCGACGCTCTTCGCCTCACGGCGATACCGGCTCGATACTCTCCACGTAAACCAGCTCACACGCCCCATCACCGGTATCGTCGCGCGTCATCGACGTGCGCCAGCGCCAGCCATCGGCACGACTCGCGTCGACCAGAAAGCCCTGCAGGTGGATCACTTCTCCCGCACGCACATGGTCCAGCTCGCGGCGAGCGGTGTCGTCGGCGGGAATCATGTGCATATTGGCGCTGGATTGCTCGATCTCACGACGCGGTATCGGAAAATGATCGACGTGCCAGTGGTAAAAACGATTGCCCTGGCTGACCTGGATTTGCGACAACACGTCGCTGTCGGACATGCGCCCCCAGCCCAGCGCGAGATCCGTCGGCGCCAGTGCTGCGCCGGCATCGAACCGGTAGTCTTCGCGTGACAGTACCCGTGCGATGAGCTCGAAGCGTGCACGTGTCTGCAATCTGAAGTCACCGCGTTGCAAGGTGTTGCTCTCGCCGAGGTCGATCTGCGCGGGCACGTCGGTCGCCAGCATGCCGGGGGCGTGCGTGATGGCGCGATGGCGCCACCAGTTGAAGCCGCCGAGCAGTGCAATCAGCAGCAGGCCGACCAGGATGAAGCGTTGCATGCTGCGTCAGCGCCCTGACTTTACGGCGGGCTTGCCCTCGACAATGCCCGGCTCGAGCAGACCTTCCGGCAGATCGCCGATCACTTCGGCGAAGCGCTTGAGGAAAGTCCCCAGCGACGAACTCTTGCGCCATACCAGCGCAATGCGGCGACTCGGCGCACGGCCGGCGAATTCCAGCAGACGTACGTTGTCGGTGCGCGCCACCGGCGGCTTGATGGCGAGCGTGGGGAGCAGGGTGATGCCCACATTCGCGGCGACCATCTGGCGCAGAGTCTCCAGACTGGTGGCGCGAAAACCGGAGCGTTCGCCCGCACCGGCGAGCTGGCATACCTCCAGGGCCTGATCGCGCATGCAATGACCGTCTTCGAGCAGCAGCAGGCTTTCGTCGGCCAGGTCGTCGAGCTTCAGGCGTTTGTGCTTGAGCCCCAGCGGATGGTCTTCCGGCACGGCGAGCACAAAGGGCTCCTCGAACAGGAACTGCGTGTGCAAGCTGTCTTCGTGCAGCGGCAGCGCGAGGATGCCCACATCGAGCGAGCCCTCGCGCAGCATGCGGATCACCTGCTCGGTTTTTTCTTCAACCAGCAGCAGCTCCAGACGCGGAAAATTCTTTCGCACCAGGGGCACCAGGTGCGGCAGCAGGTACGGTCCCAGCGTGGGGAAGATGCCCAGTCGCAGCGTGCCCGATTCCGGATCGCGCGTGCGTTGCGCAATCGCCTTGATCTCGTCGATCTCCGACAGCACGCCGCGCGCGCGGCGGGCGATCTCGCGACCGGTTTCGGTCAGCAACACCTTGCGCGGGGTGCGCTCGACCAGCGCCACGCCCAGTTCGTCCTCCAGCTTCTTGATCTGGGTGGACAGGGTGGGCTGGCTGACGAAGCTGGCTTCCGCCGCACGACCGAAATGGCGGTGTTCGGCGAGAGCAACGAGGTAGCTGAGGTCGCGCAGGTTCATGGGCGGAGCCGATGTTCTTGTGATAGGTGTCGCCTATGATTGTGGGGTTGATGATCGTCATAGGCAATGCCTGGGGCGCCATCAGTCTCGCCGGGCGCCAAGCGCCGAGGTCTGCGCCTGCCCGTGGTAGGACTTGGCTGAAGACAGCCCGATCATGCCTTTTGGCACTGTGTCGAAAATCACGGCAGCACCTAGGGTCGGCGTTTGCTTTACCCAAGGGGAGCTTTTGCGCATGCGCCGTTTTGTCCGTCCACTCGTTCTTACCGCCCTCGCCGCTTGCTGCGGCGCCGCCCTCGCCGCACCTGCCGCCGACGACCAGCCGCATGGCCGCCTGCCGGGCTGGGCCCAGCCGGAGTCCTACCAGCTCGACTTCAAGGTGGACCCGCGCCAGCAGGATTTTTCCGGCACCACCGTGATCAAGGTGAAGCTGACCCAGGCGTCCGATCACCTGTGGCTGCACGGCCGTGAGCTGAAGGTCAGCAAGGTCACCGTGACCGATGCGGCGGGCAAGGCGCACGCGGCGAAATACGTGGAAGCGGCGCCGAAGGAAGGCGTGGTGCGCATCGATTTCGGCGGCACGCTCAAGCCGCAGGAGCTGACGCTGGCGTTCAACTACACCGCGCCGCTCAACCAGCAGCTGCAGGGCCTGCACAAGGTCAGCCACGAAGGCCAGCCGTACGCGATGACGCAGATGGAGCCGATCAGCGCGCGCTTCGCGTTCCCTGGTTTCGACGAGCCCGGCTTCAAGACGCCGTTCGATGTCCGCCTGACCATTCCCAACGACGAAGTGGGCGTGGCCAACACCAAGCAGGTGAAGGAAGAAAAGGCCGGCGACGGCTGGAAGCGGCTGACCTTCTCCACCACCAAGCCGCTGCCGACCTATCTGGTCGCCTTCGGCGTGGGTCCGTGGGATGTGGTGAAGGGGCCGGATATTTCGTCCAACCAGTACCGCACTGCTGCGTTGGAACTTCGCGGCGTGGCTGCCAAGGGCGAAGGCCATCGCCTGCAGCATGTGCTCGGCGAAACGCCGACGATCATCCACACGCTGGAGGACTACTACGGCTTCGGCTATCCGTGGGACAAGCTCGACCTGCTGGCCGCGCCGGATTTCTCCGCGGGCGCGATGGAAAACGCGGGCCTGGTCACCTTCCGCGACTGGCTGCTGCTGATCGATCCGGATTCCCCGGCCAACTACGTGCGCGGCTCGTTCAATGTCACTGCGCATGAGCTGGCCCACCAGTGGACGGGCGATACCGTCACGCTCGCCTGGTGGGACGACCTGTGGCTCAACGAAGCCTTCGCCACCTGGATGCAGCAGAAGGTGACGCAGAAGGTGCATCCGGAATACCGCGCCGATCTCGACCGCGTGCGCGGCGCGCAGGGTGCGATGAACGGCGACAGCCTGGTCACCACGCGCAAGATCCGCCAGCCGATCACCGGCAATGGCGACATCGAAACCGCCTTCGACAGCATCACCTATCAGAAGGGTGCGGCGGTGCTGGGCATGTTCGAAGGCTACGTCGGCGAGGCGACGTTCCAGCAGGGCATGCGCGCCTATACCCAGGAGCACAGGTTCGGCAACGCCACGGCCGACGATCTGATCAACGCCATCGCCAAGGCGGCCGACAAGGGCGACAACTTCAAGCAGGCGTTCAAGAGCTTCCTTAACCAGCCGGGCGTGCCGTATGTGCAGACCGAGCTGACCCAGGAAGGCGGCAAGACCGTGCTCAAGCTCAGCCAGAGCCGTTACCTGCCCACCGGCAGCAAGGGTGACGACAAGCAGGTCTGGGGTGTGCCGATGTGCGTGCGCTACGGCACCGCCAGCGGCAGCAAGGTGAGCTGCGAACTGCTCGACCAGGCCACCGGCTCGATGGTGCTCGAGGGCGCCAGCAAGGGTACGTGGGTGCTGCCCAATGCCAACGGCAGCGGCTACTACCGTTTCGCGATGACCAAGGGCGACCTCGGCAATCTGGGCAAGCAGATCGGCAAGCTCGACGACGCCGAGCAGCTCGCCTATGCCGATGCCGTCTACGCCACCTTCAAGCACGGTGACATCGATGCGGGCGACGTGCTCGCCGCGCTCAAGCCCTTGACTTCGTCCAAGACCCGCGAAGTGGCCACCGCACCGCTGACCACCTTCAACTGGATCTATCGCAACCTGGCGCAGACCGATGCCGAGCGCGCCAAGCTCGCCGCCTGGGCCAAGGCCGCCTATCTGCCGCGCATGCAGCAGCTGGGCTACCAGCGCAAGGCCAACGAAGCCGATAGCGACTCGCTGCTGCGCAGCACGCTCGCCGACGAACTTGCACTGACGGTGAAGCTGCCGGAAGTGCGCGCCGAACTGCTCAAGCAGGGTGATGCGGCGCTCAAGCGCAAGGCCGATGGACGCCTGGACCTTGCGGCGGCCGACGCGGATCTGCTGGGCACGTCACTCGGCGTCGCCGTGCAGGAACGCGGCAAGCCTGCCGTCGATGCACTGATCGCCGAAGTACCGCAGACCAGCGATCCGGCCCTGCGCAACGCCATGCTTGATGGTCTGTCTGAAGCAAACGATCCGGCACTGACCATGCAGGTGCGCAACTTCGCCCTCGACAAGAAGGTAAAGGTCGGCGAGATGTCGATGCTGCTGCACGGCAGCCGCGACACCCGCACCGAACGCGATGCGTCGTGGCAGTGGACCACCACCAACTACGACAAGATCGTCGACCGCACCGGCAGCTTCTCGGGCGGTCGCCTGCCTGATCTCGTCGGTGGCGGCGGTTGCTCGCAGGACGAAGCCGATCGCTTGCAGGCGTTCTTCAAGGATCGCGCGAAGGACGTGAGCGGCGCCGATCGCGGCCTGGCCCAGGCCAGCGAATCCACCTTGCTGTGCAACGCGCTGGTGCGCAAGCAGGACGCCGCCGCGATCCTGCGCTGAGCTTCAGGGGCAAGCGAGTGTTACCCAATCGGGCGGCCGCAAGCCGCCCGGTTTTTTTGTGCGCGGCCTCGAACCCTTTTCCCCGACTGGCCCGTTAGACCTGGCGAGGGTGCTTTCCGCCACCTTCTGCCGGCACCTACACTGAGCCGGCCCACCCGGGTAGTCAGGGAGAGAGACATGCGTCGTCCGTGGGAATGGCTGTGCCCGCTTGTGTTGTTGATCGCGCCAGCCATGGCGCAGGACGTACCACCACCGTTGAAGGATTGGCAGGATTGGGTGTTGCATGAAGTGCCGGAGCATGCGTGCCCGGTGCTGAGCACTGCAAGCGGTACCACGGCAGACCGACAGTGTGCGTGGCCCGGGCGGCTTACCCTTGACGCCGGCAAGGCTGGAGCCCGCTTCAGTCTGGACGTCCATGTGGATGGGCGCAGTTGGGTGGCGCTGCCCGGTGACGAGCGCAACTGGCCACAGCAGGTGGGTGTCAACGGCAAGCCGATGGTCGTGCTGGACCACGACGAAAAGCCGGCCTTGCTGCTCGAGCCGGGCGACTACGCGCTACACGGCACGCTGCCCTGGGAAAACCGACCAGCGCGCCTGGAGGTGCCTGTTTCCATCGGTCTCGTCACGCTGACACTGGACGGCACTCCCGTGACGCGTGTCGAACGCAACGGCGCGCAGTTGACGCTGGGCGAGGCCGCTGAGGCCCAACGCGTGGCAGATGCCTTGTCCATGCGCGTGTTCCGGCGACTGCAAGATGGCATGCCGGCCGATCTGCAGACCGAGCTGCAACTCAACGTCACCGGCAGTTCGCGCGAACAACTGCTCGGGCCGGTCTTGCCCAAAGGGTTTGTCGCCACGTTTATCGAAGGCGGCTTGCCGGCACGACTGGAAAGTGACGGACGCCTTCGCGTGCAGCTGCGTCCTGGCCAGTGGGCAATCACCTTGGGCGCGCGCAGTACCGAAGTCCCAAAACAGATCAGTCTGAACCTGCCTGGCGCCCCTTGGCCCGCCCAGGAAATCTGGAGTTACGAAGACCACCTCTCGTTTCGCACCACACGCGTCGAAGGACAGCCTACCGACGCTGGCCAGGCCGATGTGCCGGACCTGTGGGTGGATCTGCCGGCATTCGCCCTCGATGCGAACCACGGCCTCAGCATCGAACAAGGCATGCGCGGTGGTGAGGGCGGGGAGGGCGATCAGATCACGCTGCATCGCCAGTTGTGGCTTGACTTCGATGGCAAGGGTTTTACTGCCGCCGATCGTCTGACTGGCTCATTGCGCCGCAGTCAGCGACTGGATGTCGCTGCGCCGTGGCAATTGCAAAACGCATCGCAGCCGGAGCGTCCGCTGCTGGTGACCGACGGCGGCAACGGTCGCAGCGGTGTCGAACTGCGCGACGCGCGGCTCAACCTAACGGCAGGGCTGCGACTGCCCGAACGTGGTAGCGCGCCAGCAGGCGGTTGGTTGCTGCCGTTGGAGAACATCGAGACCACCTTGCACCTCCCTTATGGTTATCGCCTGATCGGTGCGTCGGGCGCCGATCATTCGCCCGACTCCTGGGTGGCGCAATGGAGTCTGCTCGACCTGTTCGTGGTGGCGCTGATTGCGCTGCTCGCCGGACGCTTGCTGGGCTGGCCGTGGGCGCTCGTTGCGCTGGGTTTTCTCGCGCTCGCACAACACGAGGCCGGCGCGCCCCGCTGGACGCTGGCACTGGCATTTGCACTGGCGCTGCTGGTGCGTGCGTTACCCGAAGGCAGGTTGAGGTGGGCGTCACGCGTCGGCGCGATGGCGCTGTTGGTGATCGCTGTGCTGTGGACGCTGCCATTCGCGGCCGCGCAAATGGAATACGCGCTGCATCCGCAGCTGGAAGAAGGGCGTATTCAAAGCGGCGTCCAGTCGGAAGTGAGTCGTAGGCTCCAGGCACGGGTCGACATGGTGGAACAGGCGGGCTACATCGCTCAGCCCGCGCCTCCACCGCCACCGCCACCGCCACCGCCAGCGGATGCACCGGCGTCCGAAGAAGCCGCGCCTGCGATGATCGCGCCGTCCGCGGGCATCGTTGGCGGTCAGCCGCCGCCAATGATCCTGCAGAAGGTAAAGCCTCAGCGCTCACTGGAGTCGGTCACCGTCACCGGCTCGCTGATCAATGTCGGGCAGGAGTCGGACGCCCGCAGCATCATCCAGGCCGGTCGCGGCACGCCCGATTGGGATGTCGGCAACGACTATCGCCTCGCCTGGTCAGGTCCGGTCACGGTCGATCAAACCACGCATCTGGTCATTGCACCCGCATGGCTGGTTCGCCTGTTGCGCGTGGCGATGCTGGCCTTGCTGCTCATGCTGCTGGCCAGACTGGCCTCGCGCCTGTGGCCAACGCTGCAGGGACAGTGGCGCGGTGTGCGCATACGCGGTAGCGCGACGGCGTTGCTGGTGCTCGCCTTGGTGCCGCACGGCGCCCATGCGCAGGCCACGCCGAACGACGGCATGCTTGTGCAGTTGCGCAACCGTCTCACCGAGGCACCCAAGTGCGCGCCTGATTGCGCGGCTGTGGCGCAGGCCACGTTCCTGGCGAATGGCGATCAGCTGATCGTCGATATGGAAATGCACGCCGGTACCGACGTTGCCGTGCCGTTGCCTTTGGGCGGTCCTGTATTGATGTTGCAGACCGTGGCGGTCGATAACCGGGACGCTGCGTTGACGCGCGACGACGATGGCGTGCTGGTCAGGCTGGAGCGTGGCGTGCATCACGTATCGCTGCGGTACAGCGCATCATCGGCCGACGTCGCAACGCTGCATTTCCCGCTGCGCCCGCAGCACATCGTGTTCAACGGCAATGGCTGGAAACCCGATGGTGTGGCCGATGGTCGCCTGCTCGGCGATAGCCTCACGTTCAATCGAGTGCGCGTCATGGAAGACGGCAGCACACCCACTGCCATGACGCAGGCATTCCCGCCGTATGTCCGGCTCACGCGCACGCTGGTGCTGGGCAGCGAGTGGACGGTGCGCAACACGGTGCAACGCATCGCCCCCAACGAAGGCGGTTTCAGTCTGGACCTGCCGCTGCTGCCCGGCGAGCATCCCCTGGGTGACGACGCCCGTGTGCACGATGGCCGCATTGGCGTCACCTTCAATGCCAGCGAAAACAGCAAGAGCTGGACGAGCCGTCTGGATCGCGCCGACGTGCTCTCCTTGACGGCACCCGGACTGGGCGAACGCGCGGAGACTTGGGTATTGCAGTCCTCGCCCATGTGGCATCTGGACGCGAAGGGCGTACCGTCCAGCCAGGACGATCAGGGCCTGCGCTTCCAGCCGCTGCCGGGCGAGAGCCTGCATGTCACGGTGACGCAACCCAAGGCCATCGCCGGTGACAGCCTGGCCTTCGACCGGGTGGACGTGGAAAGCCGCGCAGGCGAGCGCAGCACGGAAACCCTGCTCACGCTCACGGCGCGCAGCACGCGCGGCGGCGAGCACGCCATCGGCTTGCCGAAGGGTGCCGAACTGCTGGAGGCCAGGCGTGATGCCATCGCTTTGAGTCTGGCGATACGCGACGACAAGCTCAGCCTGCCGCTGCTGCCGGGCACGCATGTCTACACGTTGCGCCTGCGTGAGCCGCAAGGTGTGGCGTTTGGTACGCGCACGCCGCTCTTCGAACTGAATGCACCGGCTGCGAATATCCAGTTGCGTCACACGCTCCCCGAAAGCCGCTGGGTGCTGTGGACCTGGGGGCCGCGCATGGGTCCGGCCGTGCTGTACTGGTCGCAGCTCATCGTGCTGCTGATGGCCGCATGGCTGCTGGCCCGCTACACGCCCACGCCGCTGCGTTTTCATCAGTGGCTGCTCTTGGGCCTGGGCTTTTCCGCATTCGCGTGGGGTGCGTACGCCGTGGTGGTCGTGTGGTTGATCCTGTTGGGGCTGCGCGCGCGTCACGTCCTGCCGGAGCGCTATCGTGCAAGCTTCAACCTCGCGCAGATCGCGCTGAGTATCGTCACGCTGGTGGCCATCGTCGTGCTGATCTCGGCTGTGCCCAAGGGTCTGCTCGGTCTGCCCGACATGCATGTGAGTGGCAACGAATCCACCGCGTGGCAGCTCAACTGGTTTGCCGATCAGACCGACAGCGTGTTGCCGCAGGGCGGGGTGCTGAGTGTGTCGCTGTGGGTCTACAAGATCGCCATGCTGTTGTGGGCGCTGTGGTTGGCCAATGCCTTGATCGGCTGGTTGCGCTGGGGGTTTGAGGCGTGGAGCAAGGGCGGGTACTGGCGGGCGCGCAAACCTAAGGTGGCAGAGCCGCCGCCGGTGCCGGAAGCAACCTCGTAATGAAGAAGCGCCCCGGTGCAAGCCGGGGCGCTTCGTTTTCGTGCAGGTGGCTGTCGGGCACAGGGTGCCTTCCCACAGGGGTGCCTCGCGACATTGTAGGAGCGCACCCAGTGCGCGACCCACGCAACCTCAGTTGTCGTCACTCACCTTCAAGACCAATTTGCCGGTATGGCTTCCGTCGAACAGCCGATTGAGCACCATGGGCGCGTTCTCCAACCCATCCGCCACGGTTTCGCCGGCCTTGATCTTGCCGCTGACCACCCAGCCCACCAGATCCCGCACCGCGCGCGCCTGATCCTTGTAATCGAACGCCAGGAAGCCGCGCACGGTTAGACGCTTGACGATGATCACGCTGTAATCGTCTTGCCCGCGTCCACCGCCTGCATAGTTGGCGATCAGTCCGCACAGCGCCACGCGCCCGCCGTTGACCATGCGCGACAACACGGCGCGCATCACCGGTCCACCGACGTTTTCGAAATCGACGTGCACGCCATCCGGGGTGGCGGCCGCGAGCTTCTGTTTGAAGTCATCGGCTTTGTAGTCGACCGCAGCATCGAAGCCGAGGTCGTCCACCAGGTGGCGGCATTTCTCCGCGCCACCGGCGATGCCGACCACGCGCGCGCCGCGCAGTTTGCCGATCTGTCCGGCGATGGAACCCACCGAACCCGCAGCGGCGGACACCACCAGCGTTTCACCGGCTTGCACGGGCGCGATTTCGTCCAGGCCGTAATAGGCGGTGATGCCGCTGAAGCCGCAGGCGCCGAGCAAGGTGGGCAGTGCCACCGGCGGCTTGGGTGGCAACTTCACCCAGTAGCCCATCTTGTTTTCATCGAGCAGGGCATAGTCCTGCCAACCCACCAGGCCTTGCACCAGATCGCCCACCGCATAGTTCGCGGATTTCGATGCCACCACACGGCCGATACCCAGGCCGCGCATCACCTCGCCAATAGCGACCGGCGGCATGTACTGCGGGACGTCGCTCATCCACACGCGGTTGGTGGGATCCATGGACAGATACAACACCTTCACCAGGGCCTGGCCATCCGTCAGTTCGGCGGTGGTGGTTTCGTGCAGGTCGAAATGATCGAGACTGACCAGGCCTTCGGGACGGGTCTTTAACAGCAGCTGGCGATTCTTGAAGCTCATGGTGGTCTCCTGGTCAGACGGCGCGGGCGCCGCCATCGACCATCAGTTCGGCGGCGGTGACAAAGCGGCTTTCGTCCGAGGCTAGATAAAGCACCGCATAGGCGACGTCATCGGGCTCGCCCAGGCGATTCATCGGGTTGACGCGCGACAGCCGGCGGGTGGCATCTGCCTCGCCCATGCTGGCGAAGATCGGCGCGACGATGCCGGTGCGGATGAAGGCGGGATGGATGGAATTGCAGCGCACATCGATCTTCTGATGCGCGCAATCGACCGCAACGGATTTGCTCAGTGCAGCCACCGCGGCCTTGGAGGTGTTGTATGCGGTAAAGCTCGGATCGGTCTTGAACGCGGCCAGCGATGAGATATTGATGATCGAGCCTGGCTGCGCGTCGCGCAGATACGGCATTGCGTGCTTGCAGCCGAGCATCACGCCTTCCAGGTTGATGCCCATCACGCGGCGCCATTCCTTCAGCTCGATGTTCTCCACGCCGCCCAGTGAACCGATGCCGGCGTTGTTGACCAGCACCGACACGCCGCCCATGGCTTGTGCAGCTTGCGCAAGCGTGTCCTTCCACGCGGCTTCGTCGCTGACATCGTGCGCACTGGACCAGGCAACCGTGGCGCCTGCGTCGCGATTGATGTCATCGGCGAGCGCCGCAGCGGCAGCGGCGTTCACGTCGGTGACGAAGACCTTGGCGCCATGCCGCGCCAGCATGTGTGAGATCGCGGTACCAAGGCCGCCGGCCGCACCGGTTACAAAGGCGCGCTTGCCCGCGACGCGTTGATTCTGTAGCTGGCTCATGAAGGTTCCTTGGGTCAGACGCAGAGATAGCCGCCATCGACATTGAGCACGCTGCCCGTCGTATAGGACGCGGCATCGGACGCGAGATACAGCACGGCCCCAGCCATTTCCGACGGCTGCGCCACGCGGCGCATCGGCACGTGGGCGAGTGCCTGCTTGAGGATGGCGGGTGTATTGACCAGCACCGACGCGAACTTGGTATCGGTCAGGCCAGGCAGCAAAGCATTGCAACGTACGCCTTGCTCCGCGCATTCCACGGCGAAGGCCTTGGTCATGGAAATCACCGCGGCCTTGGTGATCGAGTAGATGCCCTGCTGGAAGCCCGGCACCACGCCGTTCACCGAGGCCACGTTGATGATGGAACCGCCGCCGTTCTTCGCCATCAGGCGCGCACCGTGCGTAGACATGTAGAAATAGCCACGGATATTCACATCGACGGTTTTCTGAAACACCGAGGGATCGGTATCGATGATGTGGCCGAAGTACGGATTCGTCGCCGCGTTGTTGACCAGGATATGTAGTCGACCATGCGTCTTCTCGACGTGCGCATAGAGCGCCTCGATCTGTTCCATCTCGCCGATATGGCAGGCCACGGCTTCGGCCTTGCCGCCCAGGCCCACGATCTCGTCCACCACGCTCTGGCAGTCGGCCTGTTTTCGGCTGGAGACGATGACGTGCGCGCCATGGGCGGCGAGCAACTTGGCGATCTCGGCGCCGATGCCGCGGCTGGCGCCGGTGACGATGGCGATCTTGCCGCCGAGGTCGAAGGTGTTGGATGTGGTCATGGAGTGAGGGTTCCTGAGAGAGGTCCAGTCCGAGTCGTGCGATGTGCCTTATGGGCGCGTGGAGGCGGTCGTTTCATCGCAGGGTCACCAGCGATGCGTCACGCGTGCGCTCCAGGTGCGGCCATGTGTTGTACGTCGCCAGCTGAGCGCTGCGGGAGCCTAGTCGAAGGCGCGTCACCCCGGTGTTCACGAGCGACCAGCTGAGATCGAAGGTCTTGGCTTCCGGTGCCTGCAGCAGGGCGCCCGCGATCACGGCGATGGGGCCACCTGAGGTGAAGGCCCAGATCGTTTCGGCGGGCGACTGGGTAAGCTGCTCAAGCGCGTCCAGCACGTCGCGCCGAAAGTCCTGCCAGCTGCGACTGTAGTCGGCATCGTGCTCACCGCTGGTCCAGCGCCGGAGCGCTTCGACGAACAATTGTTGAAAGGCGCGATAGGGATCGGCTTGCTGCTTCATCGCCGCGCGCAGGGCACCGGCGCCGGCCAGCTCGGGTCGAAGACGCGCCAGCAATTCCAGGTGATCGACTTCGTCGAGGCCGGGCAGGGTAATCGGAGGCGTGCTGACACCGGCGGCGCGCAGGCAAGGCAGCGCGGTGTCGCGATGACGCGCACGCGGCCCCATCGCCACCCGATCCGGCATCGCGCCACATTCGGCCATCCATTCGCCCAGCAGCACCGACTGGCGTTCGCCCAGCGGTGACAACTGGTCGTAGTCCTCGGCATGAAAGCTTGCCTGTCCGTGCCGGATCAACAGCAGCTCGCGCATGCGTCAGCCCTTCGCCGCCATGATGCGGCGGCAGCGCATGCCCATATAGCGCGCCGCGTCGCCAAAGCCGGCGAACTGCGGGTTGGTGGTCTGCCCCAGCGCATAGCGCCGGTAGATCTGCTGGATGATGACCATCAGCCGGAACAGGCCGAAAACCTCGTAGAAGCGCCAGTCCGACACATCCATGCCCGTGCGTTCGCCGTAGTAGGCGACCACTTCGCGGCGCGTGAGCATGCCGGCTTCGTGGGTGGGCTGGCGGCGGAACGATTGAAACACCGCGTCGTCGTCGGCCTGTACCCAATAGGCGAGCGAGCTGCCCAGGTCCATCAACGGATCGCCGATGGTGGCCAGTTCCCAATCCAGCACGCCGATGATGGCTAGCGGGTTGTCGCTGGCGAGCACCACGTTGTCGAAGCGGAAATCGTTGTGGACCACGCAGCTTGCGTTGTCATGCGCGGGTTGTTGGGCATCGAGCCAGGCGATGACGTCCTCGCAAGGATCGGAGCCTTCAGTGGCCGCCTGGCGCCAGCGTTCGCTCCAACCAGCAAGCTGGCGTGCAATATAGCCCTCGCCCTTGCCGAGCTCCTTGAGGCCGGGTTGGGTGGCATCCACCTGATGCAGTTCGATCAGGCGATCGATGAAGCCCAGGCACAGCGCACGCACGCCGTCGCGATCGAGTCCGAGTTCGGCGGGCAGGTCGCGGCGAAGTATCGTTCCGCTCAGCCGCTCCATCACGTAGAAATCCTGGCCGATCACGCTGTCGTCGTCGCAACGCGCGAGGATGGCCGGCACATAGGGATAGCTGGCTTTCAGCGCGCCCATCACGCGCGCCTCGCGTAGCATGTCGTGCGCGGATTTTGCCTTGGCGCCGCGCGGCGGACGGCGCAGCACGAGTTCGCGATCGGGGTAGCTCAGCAGATAAGTGAGATTGGAGGCGCCACCCGGAAATTGCCTGACGCTGGGGCTGCCAACCAGGCCATCGATCTGTTGCTTGAGAAACGCATCGACGCGGGCGATATCGAAGGCGTCTTCCTCGCGCACGGTGCGCGCCTGATCCGGAGTGGCGGTCATGCGAGGTTTCCTGCAGCGAGTTGGGCCTTGGCTTCGATCTTGGCGACCACGGCGCGATGCACTTCATCCGGACCGTCCGCAAGTCGCAGCACGCGTGCATAGGCGTAGAGCTGGGCGAGCGGGAAATCGTCGGTAAGGCCGGCGCCACCGTGGATCTGGATGGCGGCATCAGCCGCCTGTTGGGCCACCGCCGGCACCACCACCTTGATCTGCGAGATCAGGCTTAGCGCCGCCTTGCTGCCTTGCGTGTCCAGAATCCATGCGGTCTTCAGCGTGAGCAGTCGCGCCTGTTCAATGGCCATGCGCAGGTTGGCCACGATATCCGCATTGCCGCCAAGCTTGATCAGCGGCTGCCCGAAGGCCACACGCGATTGCGCGCGTTGGCATAGCAGCGATAGCGCGCGCTCTGCGGCGCCGAGCGCACGCATGCAGTGATGCACGCGACCGGGCCCCAGGCGCCCCTGTGCGATTTCGAAGCCTCGACCGGGCCCGAGTATCACGTTGCTCAGCGGCAGTCGCACATGGGCGAAGTGCAGTTCGCCGTGGCCGCTGGGCTCGTGGTAGTCGTGGAAGACCGGCAACATGCGTTCGATGTGCACACCCGGCGCATCCAGCGGGCAGATCACCATGCTGTGGCGACGATGCGGCTCGGCCTGCGCATCGCTCAGGCCCATGAAGATCACGAAGCGGCAATGCGGATGGCCGAGGCCGGTGGTCCACCACTTGCGGCCGTTCAAGACGATTTCATCGCCTTCGAGGGTGGCGGTGGCGCGCATATTGGTGGCATCGGACGAAGCCACATCGGGTTCGGTCATCGCAAAGCCGGAGCGGATCTCGCCGCGCAGCAACGGTGCCAGCCATTGTTCGCGCTGCGAGGCAGACGCGTAGCGGTGCAGCACTTCCATATTGCCGCTGTCGGGCGCGTTGCAGTTGAACACCTCGGGCGCGATGAACGAGTGGCCCATGATTTCGGCGAGCGGCGCGTAGTCCAGATTGCTCAGGCCGGGGCCGTCTTCCAGGTCGGGCAGAAACAGGTTCCACAGGCCGGCGGCGCGCGCGCGCGACTTGAGCTGTTCCATCACCGGGGGCTGGCGCCACTGACGATAGTCGGCGCTGCCGGTGAGTTGCGCCATATAGACGGGCTCAGCGGGAAGCACCTCATCGCGCATGAAGCCTTGCAGGCGTTCGGTGAGTTCGCGGGTGCGTTCGGCGGGGGCGAAATCCATGGCTGTGCTCCTCAACTCTCAGGGAGCGTACGCCTTGGGCGGCCAATAATTGAAATGAATATACTTTATGGGTAGACATTAGCCATAAGAATGGGCCAGAGCATGGATCGTGACAGCCGTATCGACCTCAATCTGTTCCGCGTGCTTGACGCGATCTACACGCAAGGCGGCGTGAGCGCCGCAGCGCGCGTGCTGCACCTGACCCAGCCGGCGGTGACCCACGCCCTGCGTCGTCTGCGCGATCAACTGGGTGACCCGCTATTCGTACGGCAGGGCAATCGCCTGCTGCCCACCGACAAGGTGCGCGCGATGATGCCGGCCGTGCGGGGCCATCTCAAAGGCCTGATGGCCAGCGCCCACGCACAGCCCAGTTTCGACCCAGCGCGATTGCAGATGGAGTTCGTGATCGGCTTTCGCGACATCCTCGAATCGATTGCCTTGCCGAGACTGATGGACAGCATCGGCCGGGAGGCACCCGGTGTGCGCGTGGTGAGCCGGCGCGTGGCCGCCGATGAGGTGGAGCGCGAACTGAGCACCGGCGCACTGGATCTGGCGGTGGATCGCCCCTTGCGCGCTGGCGAGCATATTTCCCACCGACGCCTGCTCGATGAGACGCTCGTGGTGGTGATGCGTCGCGATCATCCGTTGTCGCGCTCGCTGCGCCGCGCGGACTATCTCGCCGCGCAGCATGTCACCGTCTCTCCGCTGGGCGAGGCAAGTGCGCTGGATACCTTGCTGGGCCAGAACGGGATGTTCCGTGAAGTGCGCATGGTGGCGCAGCACTACTTTTCGGCATGCCAGATCACGGCGGCCAGCGACCTGTTGCTGACCGTGCCCAAGGCGTACGCCGATCACCTCGCCGTGCTCCTGCCCATCGCCATGCAACCGCTGCCGGTGCGCATCAAGGCCATCCCGATCCTCGCCTACTGGCACGATTCCAAGGACAGCGACCAGGCGCATCGGTGGTTTCGTGAACGCCTCGTCAAGTCGATCACGGCCGCCATGCAGGCGTCGCCGTAATGACTTGCGAGCGACTTGGTTGCGGCGCAGGATGCAGGTAGCAGCGCCGCGCGGTCCCCGCCATACGCGCTGAAATAACCCAAGGACGAGCCTGGCAGCTGGCTGCCGGGCCGCCCCCACGACGAGGTGTCTTGCATGTCCGAGCAGTCGCCAGCACCCGAGGTCGTTTACGACCCGACCGATCCGATGAACCGCAAGGAGCAGATGTTTCCGCGGCTGGATCCATCCATGGTCCGGCGCATCGCAGCCTATGGTCGCGAGGAAAACGTAGCCGCCGGCACCATGCTGTTCCAGCGCGGTGAGCGCGGCGTGGATTTCTTCCTCGTGCTCGATGGCCTGGTCGAGATCCTCGATGTGGATCAGCACGGTCAGTCCAGCGTATTCACCATGTATGCGGCGCGCCAGTTCAGCGGCGAAATGAACATGTTCAACCGCCGCGCCGTGGTTGCATCGGCCCGCGTGGCGATGGACAGCCGCGTGCTGCGCGTTCACGCGGACGATTTCCGTCGCATGGTGGCCGCCGAAGCGGACATCAGCGAGATCATCATGCGTGCCTTCATTTTGCGGCGCGTAGGCCTGATCCGGGCCGGTTTCGGCGGCGTGATCCTGGTGGGGCCGGGGCATAGCGCCGATACCTTGCGGCTCGAACGCTTCCTGGTGCGCAACGGCTATCCGCATCGCCTGATCGATTCGGAGACCGACCCCGACGCGGGCGGTTTTATCGAGTGCTTCCAGCTCACGCTCGACCAGCTGCCGGTAGTGATCTGCCCGGAGCGTTGCTTCCTGCAGAACCCGACCACCGCCGAGCTGGCCGACGAACTTGGCCTTACCGAGACCATCGATCCCGATTTCGTCTACGACGTCGCTGTGGCCGGCGCGGGCCCCGCTGGTTTGGCTGCCGCCGTGTACGCCGCGTCGGAAGGTCTTTCCACCATCGTGGTGGAAGGGGTGGCACCGGGCGGCCAGGCCGGTACCTCGTCAAAGATCGAGAACTACCTGGGCTTTCCCACCGGCATTTCGGGACAGGCGTTGGCCGGTCGTGCGCAGGCGCAGGCGCAGAAGTTCGGCGCCCGCCTGGCGATCTCGCGGCAGGCCGCAGGCATCGATTGTTCGGTGCATCCGTATCGCCTGTTGCTCGATGACGGCCAGAGCGTGCAGGCACGCGCGGTGATCGTGGCCACCGGCGCGCGCTATCGCAAACTCGATGTGCCGGGCTATGAGCATTTCGAGGGTGCAGGCATCCATTACGCCTGCACCGCGATGGAAGGGCAGCTGTGCAAGAACGAGGAGGTCATCGTCGTCGGTGGCGGTAATTCCGCCGGACAGGCCGCGGTATTCCTCTCGCGCATCGCCTCGCACGTGCACGTGCTGGTGCGCTCGTCGGGCCTGGCCGCCACCATGTCCGACTATCTGGTGCAGCGCATCCTGCAGTCTGCGTCGATCACCCTGCATACGCATTGCGAGATCGTCGGGCTCGAAGGGGAGGGTCGTCTCCATCGCGTGACCTGGCAGCAGCGCGAGACGGGCGAGTCCACGACGCGCCCTTGCAGCAATGTGTTTGTGATGATCGGCGCCGAGCCCAACACCGACTGGCTCAAGGATTGCCTGGCGCTCGACAGCAAGGGCTTCGTGCTTACGGGTCGTTGCGACCAGGGCCACATCCTTGAGTCGCCGTACGCGACGACCAAGGCCGGCATCTTCGCCGTAGGCGACGTGCGCTCGGGGTCGGTGAAGCGGGTGGCCTCTGGCGTGGGCGAAGGCTCGGTGGTGATCCAGGCGGTGCATCGCTACCTTTCGCCCAGCGCGGTCTGACGCAGCGCGGATTGGCTCTACACTGTGGCTTCCTCCTTGTCGGAAGCAGTCATGTCGGCCTGGTCGCTCGTTAGTCATTTCCCTGCATGCGACCGGAGCAGTCACCGTGGCTGACGTGCGCGCGATCGTCGCCGATGCCGCCGATGTGCTCGGCGAGCGACTGGAAGCCGAGTTGTTGCTGCTGCACGTGCTCGGCAAGCCTCGCAGCTGGCTGATCGCGCATGCCGACGACGAGCTCGACGAGGCCCAAATCAAGGCGTTCGACACGCTGGTGCAGCGTCGCCGCGATGGCGAACCAGTGGCCTATATCACGGGTCATCGTGGATTCTGGACCTTGAACCTGGAAGTCACGCCGGCCACGCTGATTCCGCGGCCGGAAACGGAGTTGCTGGTGGAGCTGGCGCTCGCGCGCATGACCGCCGCCGCGCGCGTGGCGGATCTGGGCACCGGCAGCGGTGCGATTGCCCTGGCCATCGCGCGTGAGTGCCCGACAGCCTCCGTGGTGGCGACAGATGCAAGTGCCGACGCGCTCGCCGTGGCAGCGCGCAACGCCACCAAGCACGGCATTGAGAACGTTCGTTTTGCACACGGCAACTGGCTGGCGGCGCTGGCGGACCAGCGCTTCGAACTGATCGTCTCCAATCCGCCGTACATCGAAGCGAGCGATCCACATCTCGCGCAAGGCGATCTGCGTTTCGAACCGTCGTCGGCGCTGGCTGCCGGGGCCGATGGCCTCGACGACATTCGCCAGATCGTGGCGCAGTCGCGCGACCATCTCGAGCCCGGCGGTGCGCTGTTGATGGAACACGGCTGGAACCAGGGGCCGGCGGTGCGCGAGGTGTTGTCCGCCGCGGGCTACCGCGATGTATTCACCGAGCAGGATCTGGAACAGCGCGATCGCGTCAGCGGCGGGATCTGGCCCGGAGCCTGATGGACGTCCAAATGAAAACGCCGCGCAGTGCGCGGCGTTTTCATCGAACTTTGGTGATCGAACCGATCAGGCCGTGACCTGGCTGCGCGAGCCCACCTGCGGAAAGCGGGCGCGGATCGCACGGCGGATGCTCGGCAGGTCGAGGCCAGCCATGGTCAGCACTTCTTCGCGGCTGCCGTGTTCCAGGTAGGCGTCCGGCAGGCCCAGGTGCAGGATCGGCTTGACGATGCCATGCGCGGCCAGGCACTCGGCCACGCCGCTGCCCGCACCGCCGGCAATCGCGTTGTCTTCCAGCGTCACGAACGCATCGTGGGTGCGCGCCAGTTCCAGGATCATCGCCTCGTCCAGCGGTTTGACGAAGCGCATGTTCACCAGAGTGGCGTCCATTTCGGCGGCAATCTCCGCCGCCGGCGCCAGCATCGCGCCGAAGCTGAGCAGTGCCAGCCCATGGCCGCGACGACGCAGTTCCGCCTTGCCGATCGGCAGCGTTTCCAGCTCCTGCTGCAGCGGCACACCCGGCCCCGTGCCACGCGGGTAACGGATCGCGGCCGGGCCGTGATACTGGAAGCCCGTGGTGAGCATCATGCGGCATTCGTTTTCGTCCGCCGGCGCCATCACCACCATATTCGGCAGGCAACGCAGGAACGACAGATCGAAGCTGCCCGAGTGCGTGGCGCCATCGGGGCCGACCACACCGGCGCGATCGATCGCGTAGGTCACGTCGAGGTTCTGGATCGACACGTCGTGGATGGCCTGGTCGAACGCACGCTGCAGGAAGGTGGAGTAGATCGCCACCACCGGCTTGGCGCCTTCGCAAGCCATGCCGGCGGCCAGCGTCACCGCGTGCTGCTCGGCAATCGCCACGTCGAAGTAGCGCTGCGGGTATTCCCTGGAAAAACGCACCAGGCCCGAGCCTTCGCGCATGGCGGGCGTGATGCCCAGCAGGCGCTCGTCGGCGGCGGCCATGTCGCACAGCCAGTCGCTGAAAATGTCGGTGTAAGAGGGCTTGGACGGGCCGGCTTTCTTGACCAGTCCCGCCTGCGGATCGAACGGACCCACGGCGTGGTATTCGATCTGCGCCTGTTCCGCCGGCGCGTAGCCCTTGCCCTTGGTGGTGATCACGTGCAGCAGCTGCGGGCCGGGCAGGTTCTTCACCGTGCGCAGCGCAGTAAGCAGCTGCGGGATGTTGTGGCCATCGATCGGGCCGGTGTAGTGGAAGCCCAGTTCCTCGAACAGCGTGCTGGGCACGAACATGCCCTTGGCGTGCTCTTCCCAGCGCTTGAAGAAGCGGCCAAAGAACGACTGCTTCGGAATCGCGCGCTTGGCCCGCTCGCGCAGCGCATTCAAGCGGCGACTGCTCATGGCGCGCGCAGCCATCTTGGTCAGCGCACCGACGTTCTCGCTGATCGACATGCCGTTGTCGTTGAACACGACCAGCATGTTCGGCTCCACGTCACCGCCGTGGTTAAGCGCTTCGAAGGCCATGCCGGCGGTCATCGCGCCATCGCCGATCACGGCGACGACCTTGCGCTGATCACCCTTGCGCTGCGCGGCGATGGCCATGCCCAGCGCTGCCGAGATGGAAGTGGACGAGTGGCCGACGCCGAAGGTGTCGTACTCGCTTTCCTCGCGACGCGGGAACGGAGCGAGGCCGTCCTTCTTCTTGATCGTGGTGATGCGGTCGCGACGACCGGTGAGAATCTTGTGCGGATAGCACTGGTGGCCGACGTCCCACACCAGGCGATCGTTCGGCGTGTCGAACACGTGGTGCAGCGCGACGGTCAGTTCCACCACGCCCAGGCCAGCGCCGAAATGGCCGCCAGAGCTCGCCACGGCTTCAATCAGGTATTGGCGCAGCTCGTCGGCGACGAGAGGCAGCTCGTCGTCGGACACTTTGCGCAGGTCGGCCGGCGTCTCGATGGGCGCCAGATGGGGGTAGCGGGACAGGTCGTTCATTGGCGTATTGTTGGCCCAGCGGGGAGGCGGGGCAAGGGCAGCCGGGTGAATTCTTGCGGGCTGCGCCTCCACACGGCGCTGACACGGCAGGGGCGAGGCTCCGGCGCAGTCATTCAGCCAGGGTCCTCCCATGAGCACACGCAAGGCTTTCCAGCGGTTCGCCGGATCCGTCGCCCATTATTCCGGTCGCCCGGTCACCTTTGTCCTGGCGGTGCTGGTGGTGGTGGCCTGGGCCGTCACCGGGCCGATGTTCGGCTTCGGCGACACCTGGCAACTGGTCATCAATACCGGCACCACCATCGTGACTTTTCTGATGGTGTTCCTGATCCAGAACACCCAAAACCGCGATTCGACCGCCGTGCAGATCAAGCTGGACGAACTGATCCGCAGCTCACAGGCGCACAACGCCTTGCTCAACCTGGAAGAGCTCGACGAGCAAACCCTCGACCGCATCCGGCGCAGCTACTGCCGGCTGGCCGAGCTGGCGCGCAATGAGCTGCAGCGCATCGAGGACGAGGACGACCCGTTCGAAGCCGAAAGCGAAACGCCTTAAACCATGTGCTCGCGACGATCGCGCGGCAGATGGTTGACCAGGAATTCCATCTGGTCGGCCAGGATGTTGCGGTTGGACAGAATCAGATGCTCCACCCAGCTCGGGCGGTAGGGCACCGCCAGCAGCGGCATGTTGGCCTGCTGCGGCGTGCGGTTGCTCTTGCGCAGGTTGCACGCAAGGCAGGCGCTGACCACGTTTTCCCAGCTGTCCTTGCCTTGCTTGGAAATCGGCAGCACATGATCGCGGGTCAGTTCGCCGCGGCTGTAGCGCTGGCCGCAATACATGCACAGATAGCGGTCGCGGGCGAACAGCGCGGTATTGGTGAGCGCCGGCGAGGGATCGATGGCGTGGTCGCGGCAGTGACCGGTACTGGCAATGATGGGATGCAAGGACAGCGTGCTCTGCAGCCCGCTGAGGCGGTTATGGCCGCCATGCACCGTCAGGCAGGGGTCGCCCAGCGTCCAGGCCACGGCGTCGCGAACATAGAGGCAAACGGCCTCCTGCCAGCTGATCCAGTCGAGAATTCTGCCGGCGGCGTCCAACGACAGCACGCGGGTCGAATGAAGATCGACAACGCGGCCAGGTACTTCCATCAGCATGCAAAACCGTCCTTCAACCCAGGGGAATGAACGTTCGGGTGCCGCAAAGATGCTCGTATGTGGCCGAGGATAGACCAAATCCATGACAGAACACACGCAAATGGTTGTCAGGGCAGGGGAAGGCATGCCCGACGGGTGTTCTCGTGTCGGCGGAAGCGCTGATATAGTGTCCGTTCATTTGTAGACCCGAGGCCGGGTTTGGGAGGGGGAGCCTGGGTGGCGACCCCGGCACGGCTGGGGAGAGGTATTAACGTGGCTGAAGTTCTTTTCTACGAGCGTCCTGTTCCGCTCAACCGCACTGAACACAAGGATCTGCGCATCAAGCCGATCCCCAACCTCAAGTTCGCGGGCTCCGTGCACTCGGTGCCGCTGACCGGCGTGGAATTTCCCGCAGCCGCGCGCGACCTGCCGATCCTGTTTGGCGGCGTGACCGTCGAAGACGCCGGCCCGATGGCCCTGCTGGGCCTGCGCGAGAACGAGAACCTGTTCATCAACGAACAGGGTCACTGGGTGCCCAACACCTATATCCCGGCCTTCATCCGCCGCTATCCGTTCGTGCTGGCCGAAAAGCCGGTGGGCGCCGAAGGCGACGACTTCACCGTGTTCCTCGACGAAGCCTACGAAGGCTTCAACACCACCGAGGGCGAAGTCCTGTTCAAGGACGACGGCAGCGAGAGCGAAGTGCTGAACAACGCCGTGCGTTTCCTCGGCGAGTTCCAGCAGCACGTGTCGCGCACGCAGTGGTTCATGGAGCAGCTGCGCAAGCACAAGCTGCTCGAGCCGCGCAACATCCGTCTGGAGAAGGATGGCAAGTCCATCAACCTCAACGGCTTGTTCGTGGTCAATGAAGAGAAGCTGCGCCAGCTCGACGAGCAGACCGCGCTCGAGTTCCTGCGTGAAGGCGTGTTCGGTTGGATCTATGCGCACCTGGTGTCGCTGGGCAATATCGACCGCGTGTCCCAGCGCCTCAGCGAGCGCGAGCAGGCCGAACTGGCTGCTTCCTCTGCGCTGAAGAACTGATGCAACTCGCGTCGCGGCGCCTGCGGGCGCCGCGACCTTGTCCGCGGCGTGCAAGGCGTTGCGGCTGAACTGTGCTTTATCCCGGCAAGGTCCGGCATCCTCACGCCATTCAAGCAGGGCCGGGCGATATGCTTGGGCCGAACGGGGCTGCGTGGCGCCGCCGACGCGATCCCCAGAACGGGGCGGGCATGTCCGAGCAGAACAAGCGCGTGGTGATGTCGTACGTCGACGCGTTCAACCGCGGCGACCTCGATGGCGTGTGCGCGTTGTTCGCGCCCGATGCCTTGATCCATGGCGCGCTGGGCTGGGGAGGCCTGGAGATGGCGCGCCCGGTGTGGGAGCAACTGATGCGCTGCTTCCAGATGAGCCTCGAAGTGGATGCGGTGGTGGCCGAAGGCGACACCGTGGTGGTGCGCTACACCGAGCGCGGTCGTTCGGTGCAATCGTTCCGCGGTGGCCCGGTCACCGGCAAGGATTACGAAGTGCTGGCGATGGAATGGTTCGTGGTGAAGGAAGGCCACATCGAGCGTCGGTGGGGCGTGCGTGACACGGCGTCGATGTTCGCGCAGATGAGCTTGCCTCCGCCGTGAGTATCGCCTTCAGACGCCATAGGTAAGGCTGGGCCGCCAGTCGGCGCCGCGTCCTTCGGGCAGGCAGTCGAGCAGGTTCCACAGCGGCCAGATCGCATCGACGTGACGCGGATCCTGCCCCGGCTCTGGCGTCACGAACATCAACTCGCTGCACCAGGTGTGATGCACCTGGCCATCGCGCCTGAGAAAAATATTGAGCGCGGGCATCTGCCTGCCATCGGCGCTTTCGCCGTGGTAGTCGGCGCTGTACGTGTTGTGCGCGGAGGACAGCAGATGCAGATGGCGCCAGCCGCGATCGCGCGCGAAATGGCGGATGCGCTGGATCGGCGACTTCGCTACCACTGCCACATTCACGCGCTGCCGAAGATGCGGCATCTCGCCGTCGAGCGCATCGAGTATCGACGAGCACGAGGGACAAGGCGCCGACATCGCCGGCCCGAACATGAAGCTGTAGATCGCCAGCGTGTCCTTGCCATCGGCAAACAGATCGGACAGGCGCGTCTGGCGTTCGATATCGGTATCGATCGGCGTGTCGCCTTCGTCGTCGAAGGCATAGTCCACCGGAACCGTGCCGCCCAGCGGCAGTGCACGGCGCAGCGCGGCGGTTGCTTCGGTCTGCCGCCTCAGCTCCATTTCCGCCCTCAGCAGGCGATCGCGGGCGACCCGATAGGCAGGGCTTTCGCCAGGGAATCGAACGGTGTGCAGTGTGTCGGTCATGACTGTCTCCCGTCGTGCGGTGACTGCCGGCATGGCGCCCTGGGCGCCGACCATCGCTCAACGCACGGGCTTGGCCAGGCGCAGCAGGTCGGCGGCGTAGCCTGCGTTTTCGTAGACGGCGCGCGCGCGTTCATTGCCGGGGAACACTGCCAGCGTCACTAGCTGGCAGCGATGTTCGCGAGCCCAGTTTTCGGCGTGATCGAGCAGTGCGCGTCCCACCCCGCGGCCTTCGTGCTGCGCGGCCACGGCAATATCCGAGATGTGGCAGTTGCTGCGGCCGGTGAAGTAGTCCTGCGTTTTCTGCAGGTGGATGAAGCCGACCGCCACGCCGTCGCTGTCTTCGGCCACAAACAAAAAGCTGTTGGCCGGCTGCTCATCCAGATGACGGCTGAGGTCTTTGCGGATGCCTTCGATGCACTCGTGCCGTCGCCGCCACGGCGGCAGGCTGAAGTCCACGAAACGGGGCACCAGGCCAAGGATAAAGTCGTCGTCGTCTTCGGCCAGACGGATCAGATAGCTGGTGTCGCTCATGCGGGAACAACCGGATTCGCGAAAGTAGAGCGTTTTCTACACCTACGGACGTCTAGACGGTAGTCCTGAAAATGTGAAGAGGCACTCGTGTGGTTCGCCGCCTGTCGCGCACAGGGTGCGCTCCCACACAAAGAAAAAGGCCCCTCCGTGATGGAGGGGCCTCGGGTGCATCACATCAGGCGATGGCGGGGATGGTGTCCACGCCGGCCTCGATGGCGGCCTTGTGGGTCAGGCTGCGCGGCAGGATGCGGGCGAAGTAGAAGGTCGCGTTGTCACGCTTGGCCTGCTTGAACGCTTCCTGCTGGCTGCTGTTGGCCAGCGCGGCGGCGCCGCGTGCCGACATATAGGCCAGCGTGATGTAGCCGGAGTAATACAGGTAATCCATCGCCGAGGCGCCCAGCTCTTCCGGGTTGGCCTGCACGCGCTGGGCGAGGGCCAGGGTGAGGTCGGCCCATTCCTTGGCGTGCTTGGCGAGCGGGCCGATCAGCCCGGCGAGCGAAGCATCCTGTGCGTGCTGCTGGCAGAACGCCAGGATCTCCTGCAGGAACAGCTTGAAGCCGGTGCCCTGCAGCTGGAGGATCTTTCGGCCCAGCAGGTCGGCGGCCTGGATGCCGGTGGTGCCTTCGTACAAGGTGATGATGCGGGCATCACGCACGAACTGCTCCACGCCGTTCTCGGCGATGTAGCCATGTCCGCCGTACACCTGCAGCGCTTCCTTGGTGCACTCCTGCGCGAGCTCGGTGACCACGCCCTTGGCGATCGGGATCAGGAAGGCGACCAGGTCGCTGGCCTGCTTGCGCGTGGCCTCGTCGGCGCCGCGGGCTTCCACGTCGGTCTGCAGCGAGGTGTACAGCAGCAGGGCGCGCGAGGCTTCCACCAGGGAGCGCTGGGTGAGCAGCATGCGGCGCACGTCCGGCTGCACCATCAGATTGTCGGCCGGCTTGTCCGGGAACTTCGGGCCGGACAGGGCGCGGCCCTGCAGGCGCTCGCGCGCGTAGTTGGTGCTGTTCTGCAGCGCGCGCTCGGACAGCGCCAAACCCTGCACGCCGACGCCCAGGCGTGCGGCATTCATCATGGTGAACATGGCGGCCAGGCCCTTGTGCGGCGCGCCGATCAGGAAACCTTCGGCGGCGTCGAAATTCATCACGCAGGTCGCCGAACCGCGCAGGCCCATCTTGTGCTCGATCGCGCCGGCCGCGACCGTGTTGCGCTCGCCCAGCGAGCCATCGGCATTCACCTTGAACTTGGGCACGATGAACATCGAAATGCCGCGGCTGCCGGCCGGTGCATCGGGCAGGCGGGCCAGCACGAGATGGACGATGTTCTGCGCCAGGTCATGCTCGCCGGCGCTGATGAAGATCTTGGTGCCGGTGATCTTGTAGCTGCCGTTGTCGCCGGGTTCGGCGCGGGTCTTGAGCAGGCCAAGATCCGAGCCGGCCTGGGGCTCGGTCAGGCACATGGTGCCGGTCCAGCGGCCTTCGACGATCGGCTTGAGGTAGGTGTCCTGCTGATCCTGGGTGCCGTGCATTTCCATCGCATGGCAGGCGCCTTCGGACAGCAGCGGGTACAGGCTCCACGCCAGGTTGCCGCCCTGGAAGATCTCGCTGGTGGCGGTGCCCATCACATTGGGCAGGCCCTGGCCGCCGAAGCGTTCGGCCTGGATCAGGCCGGTCCAGCCGCCTTCGGCAAACGCCTTGAAGGCTTCCTTGAAACCCTTCGGCGTGGTCACGGTGTGGGTGGCCTTGTCGAAGTGGCAGCCTTCCTCATCGCCGCTGGCGTTGTACGGCGCCAGCACCGCTTCGCTCAGGCGACCGGCTTCCTCCAGCACGGCGTCCAGCAGATCGCGCGTGTGACCCTCGCCGCCCTCCAGCTTGGTGAGCACGGCTTCGGCGCCGAGCACGTCAAAGAGGGTGTAGCGCTGGTCGTCGAGAGGGGCCTTGTAGATCGTCATGGCAGAGTTCCTTCGTGGGTCATGCAGGCGCCGACATCAGCGCCAGGTGTTGGGGATTCCCGGCACCGGCGACAGCCAGTCATTGCCGTGGAAACTGAAATCGCGAGCGGCTTTTTCCTGCTCGGGCTTGGCGTTCGCCGTGCCGGTCACGTTGTAGGGCACGCTGCCCGCACTGCCTTTGACGGCAGCGGCCTTGAGCGCGGCGGTCATCTCCGGCGTAGGCAGCAGGTTGATCTGGGTGACGTCGGCGGCGAAGGGGGGAATGTCCAGGTCGAACGCCGTATGCAGGCGGACGGGCACCAGTTCGGCCACCTGCAGCTGGCCATCGAGCGAGGTGAAATCCATCGAACCGTAGCTGTTGTTCTGGATGCGCAGCGTTACGCGCCATTCGCCGTTGGGCTGGGTGCGCATCTCCTGGATGCTCACCGTCGGCGGAAACACGCTCTTCTTGGGCGGCCCACAGGCCACCAGACCAGCCACCAACACGAGCAGCACTACCCAACCGAGCAGTCGTTTCATGGATGCACCTCAAACGATTGTTTGAATCTTAGCAGGAGGACCTCGTGGTCTGTCCACGGGGTTCCGCTGTCCGGGATTCATCTCAGCGCGAATGCGATTACGTCGTCGTGACCAACGCGCCAGAGGTTCCCATTGCGCAACGCAGCAGGCATCATCTCCGGCTCATCCCCCACTGCCTCCTGCCCATGACCCGACGTATCGTTGCCCGCCGCTCCCCCATCCATGGCAATGGCGTGTTCGCCGTCGCTCCGATCAAGAAGGGCGAGGAAGTCGTCGAGTACAAGGGCACGCTGATGAGCCATGCCGAGGCCGATGGGCTCTACGGCGATGGCGGCGAAACCGGGCACACGTTCCTCTTCACGCTCAACGACGAATGGCTGATCGATGCCAATCGCAAGGGCAACACGGCACGCTGGATCAACCACAGCTGCAATCCCAATTGCCAGGCCGTGATCGAGGAAAGCGCGAACGGCGACGCTCGCAAAGATCGCGTGCTGATCGAGGCGATCCGCAACATCAAGCCCGGCGAAGAACTCACCTACGACTACGGCATCACCCTGGACGTGCCCCATACCGCGCGCCTGAAGAAGCTGTGGCAGTGCCTGTGCGGCTCGCCCAAGTGCAGCGGCACGTTGTTGAAGGCCAAGCGCTGAGTTTGAGTTTGCGTTCGCGATAACCCTGTGGGAGCGCACCCTGTGCGCGACCGCAGCGTTTCGGTGTACCTCCGGAGTGGTTTTTAGCGGAGCGATTCGGCGAAATCGGGTCGACCCGTGCCCTCGGACGCCTGTCGCGCACAGGGTGCGCTCCCACAGATGAGCAGGGTGCGTTCCAGCATTGAGGATGGACGCGCAAGGCCATCATGCGTCGATGGGATACTCGATCCGGATCACCTCGATCACCAAGTCCCCCGCCGGCCGCTGCCACGTCACCTCATCACCCACGCGGGCGCCCAGCAAGGCCTTGGCCAGCGGCGAGACGTGACTCACCAGGCCGTGTTCCACGTCGGCCTCGTCTTCGCCGACGATGCGGCAGCGCACTTCGCCCTCGTCGCTGTCCACTGTCACCAGCGCGCCGAACGCCACGCGGTCGCGTGGCTGTTGCGCCAGGTCGATTTCGATCGCGCTGCCGACCCGCGTATTGAGCCAGCGCAGTTCGCGCTCCACCTCGGCCAGCTCGCGCTGCTGCGGCAGGGTGTCGGCGGCGGCGCGCAGCGCGTCGCGCCGTTCGCGCATGGCGACCAGCCGTGCACGCAGCAGCGCCAGTCCACGCTTCGTCACAACATTGGGGTGTTCGCTCAGCGGGATATCCGGCAGCCGTTCGCCGACGGACTCGTCCGCATCCTTCACGAAGGAGCGGCTCATCGCATGCCTCCAGCGCCGTCCATTTCGGCGCGTCTCCATTAAACACTTGCGGCGTATTTGCGGCGCCTCAAGCTGGGGAGGCGCACGAGCGCGACGCCGGTCGCGCCCGTTCAGGCCTTGCTACGGGGTCAGTCGTCGTCCACGTGCGGCTTCCACGCCTCGGCCAGCTGTTTCTGTACCGGCGGCGGCACCGGTTCGTAGTGACTGAGATCCAGGCTGTAGCGGCCGCGGCCACCCGTCATCGCCTTCAGCTCGGTGGGGTAGTCGGTGAGTTCGGCCAGAGGCGCCTGCGCCTTGATCACCAGCTCGCCGCCGCGCAAGGAATCGGTGCCCATGATGCGCGCGCGCTTGCCGGCGAGTCCGCCAGTGACGTCGCCCACGTTGGCTTCCGGAATGGCCACTTCCACGTCCACGATGGGTTCGAGCACGATGGGCCGGGCCTTGCCGATCGCATCGAGAAATGCCTTTTTGCCGGCGCTGATGAAGGCCACTTCCTTGGAGTCCACCGCGTGGTATTTGCCGTCGTAGACGGTGACGCGCACGTCCTGGATCGGATAGCCCGCGATGGCGCCGGTTTCCAGCGCCTGGCGCACGCCTTTCTCGATGGCGGGGAGAAACTGCCCCGGAATCACGCCGCCTTTGATCGCATCGACGAACTCGAAACCGGCACCGCGATCGAGCGGTTCGACGCGCAGAAACACCTCGCCGAACTGGCCGGCGCCACCGGTTTGCTTCTTGTGCCGATGATGGCCTTCCGCACGCCCGGCAATGGTTTCGCGGTAGGCGATGCGCGGCGGATGCGTGGTCACTTCGACGCTGTAACGCTCCTTCATGCGCTCCAGCATGACCTTCAGATGCAGGTCGGAGAGTCCGCGCACCACCGTCTCGTTGAGTTCCTTGTGATGCTCCACGCGGAAGCACGGATCTTCTTCGGCGAGGCGGCTGATGGCCTGGGAGAGTTTCTGTTCCTGTCCCTTGTGTTTGGGTTCGAGCGCCAGGCCGAACATGGGCTGCGGAAAACGCATTGGCGCGAGATGGATGCGGTCTTCGTCGTGCGAATCGTGCAGCACGGCGTCGAAATGGATTTCCTCGATTTTCGCCACGGCCACGATGTCGCCGGGTATCGCCTGTTCGATCTCCTCGTGCGACTTGCCGCGCAAGCGGAACAGGTGTCCCACCTTGAAGGGTTTCTTGCTGTCGTCGATGAACAGCTGCGTGTCGCGCTTGACCGTGCCTTGCCAGACGCGGAACACGCCAAGCTTGCCCACAAACGGATCGTTGACGATCTTGAAGACGTCGGCGATCACGTGCGCCTTGGGATCGGCGTTCACGCTGATCGTTTCGTCGTCGCTATTGAGGAACGGCGGCGGATTGCCTTCGGCCGGATTGGGCAGCAGGCGTTCGGCCAGTTCCAGGAATTCCTTGAGGCCGGCGCCGGTACGCGTGCTGACGAAGCAGATCGGTACCAGATGCCCTTCGCGCAAGCATTGCTCGAACGCGTCGTGCAATTCCTGCGGCGTGAGGTCGCCTTCACCCGCATCGAGATAATGGCCCATCACGGTTTCGTTGACTTCCACCACCTGGTCGAGAATGCGCTGGTGCGCTTCGGCCAGCGACGAGAAGTCGGTGGCGCCATCACTGTGGAAAAAGCAGTCGAGCACCTTCGTGCCGCCTTCGGCCGGAAGATTCACGGGCAGGCATTGCGTGCCAAACTCCTCGCGCAGCGCATCCACCAGTGGCGCGAGCTTGGCCACGTCGCAATCGATCTTGTTGATCACCAGCACGCGCGCCAGTTTGCGTTCGCCCGCGCGCTCCATGATGCGGCGCGTGCCGTATTCGATGCCGTTGGAGGCATTGACCACGATGGCCACGGTTTCCACCGCGGCGAATGCCGACAGCGTAGGCCCGCGAAAATCGGCGTAGCCCGCCGTGTCGATCAGGTTGATATGGCTCTGTCCGAACGGGATGCTGGCAATGGCGGTATCGATCGAATGCCCGCGCGCTTTTTCCTGTTCGTCCGTATCGGACTGGGTCGTGCCGCGCTCTACCGACCCTTGGTTCTGGATCACGCCGCCGGCGTGCAGCAGGGCTTCGAACAGCGTGGTCTTGCCGGCGCCGGCATGTCCGGCAAGCGCGATGTTGCGGATGTTTTCCGTGTTGTACGACACGATGCGACCCTCCCATGGCTGGGCGCGGGTTCGTGCCGACGTGACCTGCGGCGCCGCACGAAGCCGCGCGAGCGGCTGACGATGGCGGGCCGTCATGGTCGTCCAGGCGTGCAGGACGCGGGGGCGGTCATGGCGGGTACGGCCGGGTTGGCCGTTTGTGTAGATTTTCGCCAATGGCCGTCCGGGTCAAGTTGCAGTGCGATGAACCCGCCAAACGGCGTCAACGGGGAACCCTCGGCGCTTGCGCGGGTCAGCAGAAGTCCCCATCCCCGCAAGGCCGACCCGGATGACCGGCCGGCAGCCCCCGCAGTCCAGAAGAGATTCCCCATCGAGCACACCGAGCAGGTCGAACACCATCGCTGGACGCCCCCGGGCCCGCCAACGCGTGGGCTGGCGCCTCTCGACGGACCCACGCGCGCGATGCTGCATCAGCTGCGCTGGCGAAAGCCTCCGCCCAACCGCGGGCGTCGCTGGCTGGCGCTGGGCATCGTGCTGGTGCTGCACGTGCTGTTTGGCTGGCTGACCTGGCACGAGATGCAAGTGGGCAAGGCGGCCGCGCGGGCCCAGCAGGAGCGCACGGGTGCGCTGCTGGTGCGGTTGATACCTCGCGCGACCACGCCGCCGGGACCAGTCGCCGCACCCGAGCTGGCACCGCCACCGCCGCCGGAGCCGGCGCCACCACCACGTCCGGTCAACAAGCCGGTGGTGCACGAGCCGCCGGCGAAGAACGCCATGACAGTAAGTCTGCCGCCCGAGCCGTCGGCGCCTGCCAGTTCCAGCCCGCCCTCGCCGCAGCCGGATCTTGCCGGTCAGGCCGCGCTGCCTGCCACGGCGAGCACAGCCGCTCCCGCGCCCGAGGGCGATTATGTGCGCCAGATGCCGCAGGGCGATGCGAAGATCATGCAGCACACGACCACCGTGCCGTACAAGGCCACCCGCTTCGAGAAGGACTGGCAGAAGGGCGGTGGCAGCTCGGTCGATGACGCGCTCAAAAAAGGCGTGGACAAGAGCACCGTCTCGCACACCTTCCACATCGCACCTGGCGTGCGCATCCATTGCTCCGTTTCGCTGCTGGCCTTGGGTGGCGGCTGCGGTGGCGACCCGCCGCCGCCTCCGCCATCCAATGACGGCGACATGCGCATGAACATGGCGCCGGCCAACCAGCTGGCGCCCGGTTCGCCGCCGCCCAAGACCATCAGCGTGGCCGAATGCATCGCCATCTATCGCGCGGAGAAACCGCTGCCGCAGGGCTGTCCGGTCGACACGCCGACGCGCTCGGTCGACGCCGAGATGCAGGAACGGGCGTCGCATCCACCGACGCAGGACGGCGGTTGATCGAGGGACTACTCAGAACCTCGCCACTGCCCATTACACTTCGCCCATGGACAGGGAATCCGCGGGCCGGCTGACAGTGACGCTTCCATCGCCCAAGTCGGCGGCGGAGAGCGCGGGCGTCTATCGTCGGCGCCGCGCGGAACGTCCGCGCGACCGCTGGTTGCGCATCATCGCCTTCGTCGGCGCGCTGTTCGTCCATCTCGCTTTTCTGGTCGGCATCATCCTGGGGCCTGCCTACGAGCTGGATGAACTCAACGACGAAACGCCGCCTCTGGTGGTGCGCCTGATCGAGAAAGCCAAGGAAGAACCGCCACCGCCGCCGCCGGTGCGCGGCACGCCGCCCAAGCAGGTGGGTCCGGTGCATCGGGGCAACGCGAGCAATGCGCCGCGCACGGCGCGCCGCAGCAGCTCGTCCACGCGCACCAATAACGATCTTTCGCCCGTACCGGTGCCGGCCATGCAGACGCCGGTGGTCACCGATGTGCCCAAGGCCACCGCGCCCAAGCCGGAAATCACCGCTGCGCCACTGCCGCCGGTGACGTTGCCCAAGCCGGCGCCTGCCGAACAGCTGCAACCGGTGCCCACGGCGCCGGAGCCGCCGCAGGTCGCGTTGGAAACGCCGGCCGTGGAGAAGCCGGTGCCGCCGAAATTCCAGCCCGAGCCCATTCGCAAACCGCAGGCGGAAGGCAACCAGCCGGTGCAACCGCCGGCCTCGCTCGCGCTACCTGAGGTGCCGCCGCAATCGGCGCCGGTGGTCACCCCACCGACCGTCGCGCTGGAAAAAGCGGTGCCGGTCACCACGCCGCCGAGCATTGCGGCCGTGCCCCGACCCGAAGCCCCCGCTTCGCCGCCCGAACCGGAGTTGCAGGCTGTGCCGCTGCCGGCGCAGGCGGCGCCTACCGTGAACCTGCAGCCGCAGCCGAGCCCGGTGGCGCCGGTCGTGCCGCGCGAACAGCCGACGATCGAATCGCCGGCGATCCGCGTGGCGGAAGAGCCGCAGCTGGAAGCCGTGCCGTTGCCACCTAATCCGCAGCCGTCGCTGGAACATCCGCAGGCGCCGCACCTGGACGTCGCGGCACCCAAGGCCATCGCGCTGGACAACCAGCCGTCGATCGAGCGACCGCAGCTATCGGAGACTCCAGCGGAGGCAGCCCCCACGCAGAATGCCGCGCCGTCGTCGGCAGCCAACGCATCGACGCAAAGCGCATCCAGCGCGCAGTCCAACACCGCCAGCAACGAGTCGAGCCGATCGTCCAGCGAAAGCGGCCAGAGCAGTGCGCCCAACGCGACGCCGCAGGGCAGCCGCACGGGTACGCCAGGCCAGGCCAATGGCGTCGACCAGTCGCCCAACGTCGCCGGTGGCAAGGGGCTCAATCTCGGCTTGCCGCCCGGCAAGGGCAACGGAACCAGCAACGGTCAGGGCGGCAAAGGGCAGGGCGAGCAGGAAGGCGCCGTGGGCACCTATGTCCAGCTCAAGCCGCACGGCAATACCGAGATCATGTCGCACGGCACGCCTAGCATCGGCTATACGCCCACGCGGTTCGAAAAGGATTGGACGCCCGAAGGGGAAAGCTCGATCGACACGGCACTGCGCCGCGCGGTCGAGAAAACCACCATGCGCCACACCTTCAACCTGCCGCGCGGCGTGCGCGTGGAATGCGTGGTGATGCCGCTGTTCCCGATGGCGCTGTTTGGTTGCGGCGACGGCAATCCGCCGCCAAAGCCGGTGGACGACGTGGTCTACGACAAGATGAAGTTGGCGCCGACCCATCCGCTGGTTCCGCCTGCACCGGGCGCCGCCGCGCCAACAATGGCGACCGTGAAGCTCGACAACAGCGCCCAATGCGCCGCGGCGCGCGTGGCCGGTGGCCCCATGCCGCCAGGCTGCCCGACTGAAGTGACGCTGCCGGCAGGTCCAGCGCGCAGCAGCACGACGTGGGTACCCGCGAGCGACCAGTTCCACTGATCGCTGCGGCCGTCACATCGGCGGCGCCCGCTTGGCGTGGTGGGGTCCGGCGCAGTGCCGTCACCCACCCATGCATCGCGCGTTTAGCGCAGGATGCCGTCGGTTTTCAGCTTGGGAATCAGCGCTTGCGCAAGCTGTGTGGTCGCCTTGGGAATATCGTTGATACCGATGCCTTGCGTGGTCACCGTCCAGATCAATTTTTCCGAACGCGGATCCCATACGCTCGTTTCCAGCGTCACCACGTCGTATTGCTGCACGTCGGGGGTCGATGCCCACGCGCCGCCGTACCAGCCATAGAAGCCGCCATACATCGGGCCGCTCGGCGTGACGCTGACCCTTTGCTCCACGCGTTGCACGCGCGTCACCAGCACGGCCTGCGCGCCGCTGGACTTGACCAGGTCGCGCAGCCCGATCGCGCCGGTAGTGCCAGCGGGAATCTGCGTATAGCTGGGGGCGGCCTGGATGCCTGCGGCCTGCAGCTGTTGCGAGAAGGTGTCCTCAAAGACGTGGCGCATGGTGTCGCTGCGCGAGATGCCCACGACCACCACGTTGGTTGCAGGCGGTCCCGGCCACGACGGATCGCGCCACTGGTTGGTGATGCTGACGTTCGAACACGCGCTCAGCACAAGGCCGGCGACGATCACGAGCAGACGCAACGCTTTCATGGCGATGGCTCCTGGAAGGCCCGTCCAACGGGCGGGTGGCAAAGCGATTGTGCGGTGGGGTTCGTGGAGACTTCGCGATAATTGACGCCCACTCTCATGGCGAGGGTCGCAGCAGCGAACCGAAAGTGAGATAGACCGAATTGTGGCCGCCCTGGGCGTAGCCATAGCCGAGGAACAATGGCCCCAGGGGCGTTTGTACGCCCAGGAACATGCTGCCCGCGTAGATCAGCGAACCCAGGTCGACCTGGCTGCGGCTCTGCCAGGCATTGCCCGCTTCCAGGCTTGCGCCGATATAGATCGGCGTCGAAAAGAGCGCGTCCATCTGGCCGGTGCGCCGGTACACCACGGCGCGACCGAGCACGGCCTGGTCGCCATGCAGCGAGCGCTCCGCGAAGCCGGAAAGATTCAGGAAGCCGCCCAGAAACTGCTGCGCCTCGAAGAACCGGTCCATCTGCGCGTCATGCGAGAGGGCACTGGTGGCGCGCAGACCCAGCAGCAGGTGATAGCGGGACTGCGCCAGTCCGAAATCGGGTACCCAGTCCGCGTTCAATTGCGCCACGTCGCCGGTCTGATTGCCGCCCAGCCACGGCCGGTACATGTCATAGGACAAGTTGATATGCGCACCCTTGGACGGAAATTGAGCGTTGTCCAGGCTGTCCCAATCCAACCCCACCTTGGCCTGGCTATAGTCCTGCTGCGCGTTGAAAAAATCCCCGGGGTCGCCAATGCGCAAATCGCCTTTGTCGCGTCCACGCGTATAGGCGGCCAGCACGCGCCAATAGGAGAACGGCGACCATCCTGTTTCGAAGCCCAGATAGCTGCGCTTGATCCGGTATTCCGCCAGCTGCCTGTCGCCATCGGAGGTGAAGACCGGGAAGTCTTCGTTGCGCAGCAGGCCATAAGGCATCACATAGGTCGATGCGCCTTGGCCGAACGGTTGATAGAACTCGGTGGCCACACCGCCGATGCGCCCGGCCCACAGGGTGCTGCGCCATTCGGCACCGAGGCGATTGAGGTTGGTCGCGGTGATTTCCGCGGAAATCAGGTACTCGCTGCGACCGGCAAAATCATCGTTCAACTCGAAACCGAGCTTGCCGTACAGCGGACCCCAGGGCTTGTCGCGTGGAATGATCAACAGCCCGCGATCATTGCCCTGCTGCTGCAGGCGGTAGTCGATCTGCTGGTAGTTGCCGCGGCCGTAGATGCTGCCAATTTGTTCTTCCAGCTTGTTCGGATCGAACGGCTTGCCGACGTCCTTGCTGAGGCGCTCGTCGACATACTGAGCCGTGTCCGTGTGCGCGGCGTCCACCTTGAGGAAGGCGACCAGTCCAGGGTCGAACTCTCGTTGCCGGTGTTGTGCGGTGTAGCTCGCCCATTCCTCCGGACCCACGGACAGCGCCTTCAGCCGAGGCAGCGCCGCTTCGGCGGCGGCGCGACCAATGGCGATGGCCTGGGTGCCGCGATTGAATTCCGCGGCGCTCATGTCGCCGAGCGCCGGTGTGATCAGGATGTCGTTGCTGCCCAATGTGGCGAGCTGCTGCCGGGTTTTGTCTTCCATCAACGCGCTCACCATCTGGTTGAGCACGGCCAGCGGATTGCTCAGTTGCTCGCGCTTGGCCAGCGGCGAACCGACGTTCACCACGATCAATTGCGTGGCGCCCATGCTGCGCGCAACATCGATCGGCACATTGTCCATCAGGCCGCCATCGACCAGCAGCAGATCATCGACATTGGTGGGCGCGAAGGCGCCGGGCACGGACATGCTGGAGCGAATCGACAGTGCCAGATCGCCCGAACCGAACACCACTGCCTTGCCTGCCACGATGTCGGTGGCGATCGCGCGGAACGGTATGGGCAATTGATCGAAGTCGTGCACGTTCCAGGTGGAAATCAGCAGGCGGCGCAGCAACAGCAACAGCTTCTGGCCCTGCACCACGCCGGCCGGCGTGATGATGTGGCCGTTCTTGTAGCCCACTTCGAAATTGAGCAGATAGCGGTAATCGGCATCCTTGCGGCGCATCGGCAGTTCGCCGCGCGCGGGGTTGTCTGAAAACAGGTCGTCCCAGTCGAGCGAGGTGATGATCTCGTGCATTTCCTGCGGCGAATAACCGGCCGCGTACATGCCTCCCACGATGGAGCCCATGCTGGTGCCGGAAATGCGGCAGACCGGGATGTGCTCGCGCTCGAGTACTTCAAGCACGCCGATGTGCGCCGCGCCGCGCGCGCCGCCACCGCCAAGCACCAAGCCGATGCATCGGCCCGACGCAGGAGGCGGTGCGGATTGCGCCCAGACGGGCAGCACGGCACACAGGCAGAGCAAGAGGAACAAGCCAACGCGTCGACGCATTCTTACCCCCAGGCACGCAAACGGCGTTACTTTGAGTAGCGCCGAGTGAAGGCATCCTAGGGCAGAATTTCGCGGCGCGCGTCCGTGAAATTACTCAAATGCGCCTGTCATCTTGCGGGTTTTCGTGCACGGTTTCGTCACAAAGCTTTCCGTGCCCGGTAGCCTGCGCTCTCGCGTGAGGCTACTCGTCAGGACGCGGGAGCCGGGCGGCTCCCTGACCGTTACAGCATGCGCAGCATTTCTTTCAGCAGCGGCAAGCGACGCACGCGCACGGCGCTCACGCGGAACACTGCATTGGCCAAGGCAGGCGCTGCCGTGGGCATGCCCAGGAAGCTCGCACCGGTGGGATCGCGATCGCCCGGCACGATGATTACCTCGGTGGTGTCCGGCAACTGGGCCATGTTCGCCAGCGGGTAGTCCTTCCAGCTGCGCTGCTGGACCTGACTGTCCTTGTAGCTGATCGACAGATTCAACGCGGTGGACAGCGCATCGAGCGTGGCGCCTGCGACCTGGCCTTCCAGTCCGGTGGGGTTGATCACTCTTCCCACGTCGACCGCGCAGACCACGCGTTCGATGTTGAGCTTATTGCCTTGGAGGGACGTCTCGATCGCGTGCGCCACATAGGCACCGTCCACGTGCCAACAGGCGATGCCCAGGCCATTGACGGTGCGCAGCCAGTTCTTCCACTCGATGCGGTCGGCCACCAGCTTGAGCACATTGATCAGGCGGGAGGTGTCCAGCGTGCGGTTGTCGCCGAGCGGGATGACGCGCGGCTCGCCGATCAGGCGCAGGCGCGTGACCAGCGGATCTTCCTTGAGCGATTGCGCGATCTCGTCGACGAAGCTCTCGACGGCGAATGCATTGTTGACGTTCGGCATGCCGCGCGAAGGGCCGCGCAACATCGCCGACGGCAGCGAATACCAGTCACTGCGCAAGTTGGTCACCAGGCCCGCCGGCAACTGATGGGCATCCAGCTCGGACGTCCACAGGCGGTTGTCGGCCACGCCGCGCTGCGCCAGCGCCGAGGCGCTAGCCATGCGCTGGTTCCAGCTGGTGACCTGGCGCTTGCCGTCCAGCGTGGCGCTGAACTTGTGCACGGTGGCCGAGCGATAGAAATCCTGCGTAAGGTCTTCGTCGCGCGTCCACATCAGCTTGACCGGCTTCTCGACTGCCTTGGCGAGCATCACGGCTTCGGCGACGTAATCGTGATCGAGGCGACGGCCGTAGCTGCCGCCCACGCGCGGTACACGGATTTCGATCTGCGCAGGGGCGAGGCCAGTGAGTCGCTGCACGACTTTCCAAGCTTTCTGCGGCGCCTGCGTCGGCACCACCAGCACGGCGCCGTCCTTGTCGATGCGGGCCACGCAATTCATCGGTTCCGGCGTGGCGTGCGCCAGCCACGGTTGCACGTAGGTCGCTTCCACTCGGCGGGCGGCCTTCTTGGCGACGGCGTCGACGTCGCCGTCGTTGCGCACGCGTGCGGCCGGCTGGGCGTTCTTGTCATTGAGAACGTCGCTGGCCTGCTGTTCGAACCAGGCGCTGCTTTCGCTTTGTGCGCCGGCCTTCCACTGCAACTTGAGTTTCGCTCGACCCTGCAGGGCGGCCCAGGTGTTTTCAGCGAGTACGGCCACGGCGGGTGAACGCACCGTCTGGCCAAGCGGAATGCCCGCCTCCGGTTTGATCTGCACGACCTTGACGACACCCTTCACCGCCATGGTGTCGGTCGTGTCGAGGCTCTCCACGCTGCCGTCAGGCCAGGGGCAGTGCGTCAGCACGGCGATCAGCGCTTCAGCCAGATAGGTATCCAGCGCATACGGCGCCTGGCCGGTGACGATAGCTCGCGCATCGATGTCGCCGGCCGGTTGGCCGATCAGGCTGTAATGCTCGGGCGACTTCGGCGGCACCGGCGTGGCGGGCGGCGCGATCTTGGCAGCGGCATCCGCGAGCGAGCCGTAGCCGAAGCGACGACCATCGGGTGCGATGACGCTGCCCTCTTCGCAGCGCAGGCGGTCGGCGGGAACGCCAAGGCGTCGCGCCGCGGCCTGCAGCAGCAGCCAGCGCGCGAGCGCGCCGGCGCCACGAAGATCGGCCCACGCAGCGGGAATGGAATCGCCCAGCCCGCTGGTCTGGTGTCCGTAGATCCAGCGCGGCTGGCCGTTGTCGTCTTCCACGCCGAGGCCGAGCGAGACCACGCTCACGCGCGTCCAGTCGGCATCGAGTTCGTCAGCGATGATGCGCGCCAGCGAGGTGGACGTGCCGGTGCCGGTGTCCGGATCGCGCACGCCGATCACGATGTTGCCGTCCGCATCGATGCGCACATAGGCGCCCAGGCCATACAGCGTGTCGCCCAGCATGGCGGCAGGGACAGGCGCGTCGGCGGCGTCCGCGAACGGAATGCCGATGATCAAGGCGCCGGCGCTACCGGCCAGCACCTGCAGGAAACGTCGACGCGAGAGCTGCGGCGTGTGGTCGTTCGCGCGGCTCATGCGTGCGCTCCCTTGGCGACGCGCTTGATGGCGAGGCGCACGCGGGTCTGGCAGCCGCAGCGGCAAAGATTGGGCAACTGGTCGATGTCGTTGTCGCTCGGTTGCGGATGGCGCGTCAGCAAATCGATCGAAGCCATCAGCCAACCCGGGGTGCAATAGCCACAGCCAATGGCGTCTTCGTCGACGAAGGCCTGCTGCAGCGGATGAAGTTTGCCGTCGGCCGCGGCCAGGCCCTCGACGGTGGTCACGGCCTTGCCGGCCAGTTTGGCCACGGGCAGGGTGGTGGCCGAGGCGAGCTTGCCGTCGACCAGCACCAGGTCGTAGCCGCCTTCGCCGTGCTCGCCGCTGTACTTGGTGCCGGTAAGGCGCAGCACGTCGCGCAGATACCACAGCAGGGGCATCTGATCGTCACCGGTGTGGCGATAGCTCCTGCCATTGATCTCCAGATCGACTCCCTCGCGCACCTTCTCGGCCACGATGGTGTTGCTTGTTCCGGGTGTCGGTAACTGGTCTTGCGACTGCGCCATCGGTACAGAACTCCTTGGATATCTACTTATTGTGGCATCGGAGCGCGATGCTTAGGAGGTAACCCGGCTGAACAGGCGTCGCCAGACCAGGTAGACCGGGACGCCGGCGGCCATGATCAGCAGGCCGATGCCCGTGTTCAGGGGGCTGCTGCGCAGGCTTTGCACCATCACCAGGCCGATGGTGGCGATGAAGATCAGCGGGAGCAGCGGGTAACCGGGTACGCGGAAGCTGGCTTGATCGCCTTCCCGGCGGCGATACCAGAACAAGGTGCCGACGCCAAAGGCGCAGGCGAGCCAGTCGCCAAAGGTCGCGTAATCGAGCAGTTGGCCGTAACTGCCGGACCACACCAGCACGATGGCCCAACCCGAGAGCAGCAACAGCGCGACATTGGGCGTGCGGTGCTTGGGATGCAGCCGGGCCACGCTGCGGAAGAACAGGCCGTCTTCGCCCATCACCTGCAGCACGCGGGCGCCCGCCACCAGGGTGATATTGCAGAAGCCCAGCGCGGAAATCGCCACGCCCACCGCGATCAGTTTTGCCCCTGCCGTGCCAAAGACCCGCTGCATCACATCGGCCGCGGGCGCGCGGCTGGCAGCGAGGCCGGCGTGGCCGAGCACCGCGAGATAGGCGAGGTTGACCAGGGCATAAGCCGCGATCACCAGCAGCATGCCGATGAACAGGGCGCGGGGCAGGGTGCGTTGCGGCTCGCTGACCTCGCCCGCAAGATTGTTGAGATAGGTGAAACCCGAATAGGCAAACAGCACCGGCAGCGCGGCGCCCATGAAACCGACGTCGGCGGTTTGCGGATCGGTGGCAAGCATGCCGTGGCCGCTCACGCCGGCCAGGAACAGGCCGCAAACCACCAGCACCGCCACGGCCAGCAGCTTGAGCAAGGTGAACAGGTTCTGCACCTGGGCACCCAGGCGCAGGCCGAACAGGTTGATCAGCGCCACAAACACCAGCGCCCCAATGGCCAGAGGGGTCGCGGCGCTGCCGGGCAGGCCGAAAAGGGAGGCCGCGTAGCTGGCAAAGATGGTGGCCACTGCCGCGGTCGATCCGGAATAGATCACCAGCAACATGCTCCAGCCGAACAGGAAACCGGCCAGCGGGCCAAACGCTTCGCGCAGGTACACGTAGCTGCCGCCCGCATGAGGACGACGCGCTCCGAGTTCCGCATAGCAGAGTGCGCCGATCAGGGTCAGCAGGCCGGCGCCGATCCACATCAGCAGCAGCGACAGACCGGACGATGTGCGCATCGCCACGACGTACGGATTGAGGAAGATACCGCCGCCGATGATGCCGCCGACCACGATCATGGCCGCGTCCCACGGTCGGAGGCGGCGGACGTAACCGCCGGACGTCGAGGTGTCGGTCATGAAGGCTTCGCTGCGGGAAAGTGCAGCGAGCATCGCAACTGGGGCCGGTATCGGCAAGCCCTCGACGTCCGTCGGGCCGGCAAAAGAGTAGGGCCGGCACAGGCCGGCTGGGCAGTAAAGAGAAGGGCCGGCACAGGCCGGCCCTTCGTCGACGATCAGGCGCTGGTGCTTAGAACACCGTCATGAACAGCGCCAGGTTGGTCACGTTGAGCGTGCCGATGCCGGCACCGGGTTCATACCCGCCCACGCCCTTGTAGAACCAGTTGTCTCCGGACTTGATGTCGTTGAACGGCGAGAAAGCGCCGTAGCCGAAGATGTTCTGCAGCGGATAAATCTGCGGGTTCCACAAGCCCTGGCGACCGCGCGTGGCCTGCTTGAGCAGCGCGCTGATGCCGTTGAGCTGCGGTGCGACGAAGCTGGTGCCGCCTGAGCCGGTGAGCAGGCCCGGGCCATCCAGCGAGGAGACCAGGCTGTAGCCGGTTTCCGGGTCGGCGTTGAGCGAGATGTCCGGCTCATTGCGGCCCTTGTAGTTGGCCGGCAGCGTGTAATCGATGCCGAACTCAGGGAACAGCCAGCGCTGGTTTTTCTCGCTCTTCTTGATCCCGGGCGTGAACGCCTGGTACAGCGGCACCGGCCAGAACACGCTCACGCCGCCACCACCGCCCACCGAGAACACGGCAACGTTGAGGCCCAGGTTCTTCTTGAAATAGGTCTGGATGTAGTCCCAGCCCCAGACACCTTCCTTGGTGATCGATTCGACCGGACCGCCGCGGAAGCTGTAACTGAAGGGCACCGTGGTGCCGCCCGCGGTGGTGATGAACGGATCGGATCCCGGGGCGTCCGCCGTCAGCGGCGGCGGTACCGGATCGGTCAGCGATCCGCCAAAGCCGCGTACGGTGTCATAGGCGCCGGAGTCGCCCGAGGTGGCGAACATCGAGATGCCTTGCACCGCGGCTTCCAGAAACACCTGATGGAAGGCGCGCAGCTCATCAGTGAAATCCACGCCGCCTTCGGTCTGCGGGAAATAGAGGATTTCCGGCGAACCCCAGCTTACCGACAGACTGTCGACCTTGTTGTCGGACACCGCCTGATTGAACACGTCGAAGAAACCGGCGTCGGTATTGGGCGCGTCATAGACGATGATGTCTGCCCACGGTGCGAGGCCGCCGGATTGCTCTACGTCAAGCGACGTTTCGCCGGAACCGGCCGGGCCGCTCAGCGGTCCGCCGCCGTCCACATGCACCTGGGTGATGCGGTTGGGCTTGACCGACAAGCCGATGGCGCTCCAGTAGCTATAGGCGTCGGCCGGCAGGAAATCCGCCAGCGTGGCGATGCCGATGGTCGAGCCCTTGCCGTTAACGCCCGCCTTGTAGAGCGGATTGATGTTGTAGCGATTGGCTACATCGCCCACGGTGAACTCACCGGGCGTGCAGGTGGCGGTGGGATTGCCGGTGCAGGGCGGCGCAGCAGGCGCCGCCGCAGCGGTTCTGGCCGCCGGGCTCATCGTCGATGCCGAAGCGGGCGCGACGGGCTCGAAGGCCGATACGCGATGCGAGCGATAACGTGCCTCGGTGCTCAGGCCCGATGCAACAATCAGCGTGCCCGATAGCGACGAGGGCAGGGTGGGTTGATTGCTCGGCCGATGGAAGGTCGTGCCATCCGCGCTCTGGTAATCGTGGATGGACGTCTGGAAGGCTTTATTGAATTGGCCGACCGTGCCGCTCACCTTGATGGCGAGATGATTGGGCAGCAGTTCCACTTGCGTGAGCCCCTGCTGCTTGACGAACGCCTGCACCTTGGCGATGTCGCTGGCCGAGGCGCCGAAGCGGTCGGCAAACTGATCGGTGGTGAGGAAGCGGTGGTACGAGGGGTTACCCTGGGTCACCGTGCTGTAAACCAGACTCTCCAGCGCCGCCTGGTTTCGAAGGCCCAGTACGAGCGTAACGTTCACTTTCTGGCTGGTGTTGCTTGGGCCGAGATCGGCCGGTGACGAACTGCCGGCAGCCATCGCTACCGAAGTAGCGCCACCGAAGAGCAGAAGGCCGAGAGAGACCGCGAGCGACTTGCGATGCAACGTCGAGAGCATGTTGTTTCTCCAGGGTAGATACAGCCGACGCTGCGCATCGACGACGCCCCTGCGCGCCGCCGCGCCCTTCAGCGAGGCCGTAAAACGGACGTAATCGCTTTCCCCAAAATCCCAGCCCGCCCCCTGGAGTGACACTCGCGCTGGTGCGGCGAAGCTAGCGCTGACCAGGGCATCCTGGAAGTGAACGCCGGTGCGTAATAAATTTCGACAACGAGGCAGTTGCTTGATTTGCGACCGCAAGTTATTGCGCCTACAACCTATGGCCTAGTCGGCTGGCCCTTTGGCCGAGCATTTGACCGGAAAAAGAACGGCTTGCGGGTATTTTTCAAGCCCAGGAGCCATTTGCGGCACAATAGAAGGGTTGTGCGTCGCGGACATCCCTGTTTTCGGCGCCCTGATCCCCCGGAGTCGAAGCAGCCGCCATGACCACCATCAAGCAAGACGATTTGATCCAGTCCGTCGCCGACGCCCTGCAGTACATCAGCTACTACCACCCCGTCGACTACATCAAGAACCTCGCCGCTGCCTATGAGCGCGAAGAGTCGCCGGCCGCCAAAGACGCGATGGCGCAGATCCTGATCAACTCGCGCATGGCCGCCGAAGGCCATCGCCCGCTGTGCCAGGACACCGGCATCGTCACGGTGTTTCTGAAAGTGGGCATGAATGTGCGCTGGGACGCCACGATGTCGCTTGACGACATGGTGAACGAGGGCGTGCGCCGCGCCTATAACGATCCGGACAACAAGCTGCGCGCCAGCGTGCTGGCCGATCCGGCCGGCAAGCGCAGCAACACCAAGGACAACACGCCGGCGGTGATCAACGTCTCCATCGTGCCGGGCGACACCGTCGAGGTGATCGTGGCGGCCAAGGGCGGCGGTTCCGAGGCCAAGTCCAAGTTCGCCATGCTCAATCCCTCCGATTCCATCGTGGACTGGGTGCTCAAGACCGTGCCGACCATGGGCGCCGGCTGGTGCCCGCCGGGCATGCTGGGCATCGGCATCGGCGGCACCGCCGAGAAGGCGATGTTGCTGGCGAAGGAATCGTTGATGGAACACATCGACATCCAGGAGCTGATCGCGCGCGGCCCGCAGAACCGCATCGAGGAACTGCGCGTGGAGCTGTACGAGAAGGTCAATGCGCTGGGCATCGGTGCGCAGGGCCTGGGTGGTCTGACCACCGTGCTCGATATCAAGATCAAGGATTACCCGACCCACGCGGCAAACCTGCCGGTGGCGTTGATCCCCAACTGCGCCGCCACGCGCCATGCGCATTTCACCCTGGATGGCTCGGGCCCGGTCGCGCTCGATCCGCCGTCGCTGGAAGACTGGCCCAAGCTCACCTACGACTCCAGCAAGGGTCGCCGCGTGAATCTGGATACGGTCACCCGCGAAGAAGTTGCCAGCTGGAAGCCGGGCGAAGTGCTGCTGCTCAACGGCAAGCTGCTGACCGGCCGCGACGCCGCGCACAAGCGCATGGTCGACATGCTCAACAAGGGCGAGCCGCTGCCGGTCGATTTCAAGAATCGATTCATTTACTACGTGGGCCCGGTCGATCCGGTGCGCGACGAAGTGGTGGGCCCGGCCGGCCCGACCACCGCCACGCGCATGGACAAGTTCACTGAGCAGGTGCTGGCCCAGACCGGACTCTTGGGCATGGTCGGCAAGGCCGAGCGTGGCCCGGCTGCGATCGAGGCGATCAAGCAGCACCAGTCGGTGTATTTGATGGCCGTGGGCGGCGCCGCTTATCTGGTGTCCAAGGCGATCAAGGCATCGCGCGTGGTCGGCTTCGCTGACCTGGGTATGGAAGCGATCTACGAGTTCACCGTTGAGGACATGCCGGTGACCGTGGCCGTGGATTCCGCTGGTACGTCCGTGCATCAGACGGGCCCGAAGGAATGGCAGGAGCGGATTGGCAAGATTCCCGTGGTCGTTGCGTAACACCACACTTCTCCTTCTCCCCGTCGGGGAGAAGGCCGGGATGAGGGGCGGGTGCTTGCCCGAACATATCTAAGGCGAGCTTTCGTTTCGTTAGAAACTGAGGCTAGATTGGCCCCTCACCCCAACCCTCTCCCCGGAGGGGAGAGGGAGTGAGCGCCCGTCACGTCACACCCTCCGACATTTAGCCATCCAAATGGCTACGCCGCTCTGAGGTTGCATTCCTCCTGCTGCGGCGCAACACTCACCAGATTGTCTTCCCCACCACCACCGAAGGTAACCGTGAACCCGCAAAGCCCCGCGTCGCTCACCAACGACGCTCCCTGGATCGTGATGAAGTTTGGCGGCACCAGTGTCGCCACCCTGCCGCGCTGGCAGAATATTCTGGAGCTGGTAGCCAGCCGTCGCGCCGAAGGCGCACGTGTGCTGGTTGTCGTTTCGGCACTCTCCGGCATCACCGACGCACTCAAACAACTGTGCGCACAGGAAGACAAGGGCAAACGCATCGAGGCTGCCAAGGCGATCGCACAGCGTCACTACGACCTGCTCGATCACATGCAGCTGGCGGTTCCGGACACCCTCGGCGCCCGACTCGCCGAACTGGCGCAGCTGGCCGAAGACGGCCCGTCGCTGCTGGGCGAGCTGGCCTGGTCGGCACGCGTGCAGGCGCATGGCGAGCTGATGTCCAGCGCGCTGGGCTCGGCGTTTCTCAGCCATAGCGGTCTGGACACGCAATGGGTCGACGCGCGCGATTGCCTTGCCGCCATTGCGCTGCCCAACCAGAACGAGCGCACCAAACTGCTCTCGGCGATGGTGGAAACGCGTCCCGATCCGGCGCTCAATGCGCGTCTGGCCGAGCTGGGCGAGGTGTTCATCACGCAAGGTTTCATCGCGCGCGAGGCGCAGGGCCGCACGGTGCTGCTTGGTCGCGGTGGTTCCGATACCTCGGCGTCGTACTTTGGCGCGCTGCTGAAAGCGCAGCGGGTGGAAATCTGGACCGACGTGGCCGGCATGTTCACCGCCAATCCGCGCCAGGTTCCCAGCGCGCGCCTGTTGCAGCGCCTGGATTACGAAGAAGCCCAGGAAATCGCTTCCACCGGCGCCAAGGTGCTGCATCCGCGCTGCCTGTCGCCGTTGCGCGAGCCGCGCGTGCCTTTGCTGATCAAGGACACCAATCGCCCGGAACTGGAAGGCACCTTGATCGGCCCCGAGGTGCGCGAGCATGCACCCAGCGTCAAGGCTATCAGCGCACGCAAAGGCATCACCCTGGTGTCGATGGAGTCGGTCGGCATGTGGCAGCAGGTCGGCTTTCTTGCCGACGTGTTCGCGCAGTTCAAGCAGCACGGTCTGTCGGTGGACATGATTGGCTCGGCCGAGACCAACGTCACCGTGTCGCTGGACCCTACGGAAAATCTGCTCGATTCCGATGCGCTCGCCGCCCTAGCCAGCGACCTGGCCAAGGTCTGCCGTGTGAAGGTGATTGCGCCGTGCGCGGCGATTACCCTGGTGGGTCGCGGCATGCGTTCGATGCTGCATACGCTGTCCAGCGTGCTGGCGGAGTTTGGTCAGCTGCGCGTGCATATGATTTCGCAGTCGTCCAACAACTTGAATCTCACCTTTGTGGTGGATGAAAACGTCGTCGACGAATTGCTGCCGCATCTGCACGAACTGCTGATCACCGCGGGCGCCTTGCGTACCGACGACAGTGCCTTGTTCGGCCCGAGCTGGCAGGCGTTGTATGGCACGGGCGACGTGTTGCCGCCGGCGGCTTCGTGGTGGCGCGAGGAGCGTCGCGCTGAGCTGCTCAAGATCGGTGCGGGCGCGACGCCGCGCTACGTCTACCACTTGCCGACGGTGCGCCAGCAGGCGCGCGAGCTGAAGACGCTGGGTGCGGTGGATCGCCTGCATTACGCGGTCAAAGCCAATACGCATCCGACCATTCTGAAGGCGCTTGGCGAAGAGGGTTTCGGCTTCGAATGCGTGTCACCGGGCGAATTGAAGGCGGTGATGGCGGTGGTGCCGGAAACGGCGCCGCTGCTGTTCACGCCCAACTTCGCGCCGCGCGAAGACTACGAGTGGGCGCTCACCACGCGCGCCACGCTGTCGCTGGACTCGCTCTATCAGCTGGAAAACTGGGGCGAGCTTTTCCGCGGTCGCGAAGTGGTGCTGCGTCTTGATCTGGGCCGCGGCCTGGGTCATCACGAGAAAGTGCGCACGGGCGGCAGTGGCAGCAAGTTCGGTTTGCCGGTGGAGCAGCTCGATGCGTTCCTTCGTCTTGCCGATACGCATGGTGCCATCGTGCGCGGCCTGCATGCGCATCTGGGCTCGGGCATCCTCGACGATGGCCATTGGGGCGAGGTGTACGGCCAGCTGGCGAGCCTGGCCGAGCGCATCGGCAGCGTCACCTTCCTGGATATCGGCGGCGGCCTTGGCGTGCCGTCCCATCCGGGAGAGGCGCGCTTGGATATCGCCGCGCTCGACAAGGTGCTGCGCGACGTAAAGGCCGCTTATCCACATTACAAACTGTGGATGGAGCCGGGTCGCTACCTCGTGGCCGACGCGGGCGTGCTGATCACCAAGGTCACCCAGACCAAGGGCAAGGGCCATGGCCAGATCCGTTATCTCGGTGTCGATACCGGCATGAACAGCCTGATCCGTCCGGCGCTGTACGAGGCCTGGCACGAGATCGTCAACCTCACGCGGCTGGACGAGCCGGCCACGGCCTTGTTCCAGGTGGTCGGCCCGATCTGCGAGAGCGGCGACGTACTCGGCACCGACCGCCGCCTGCCCGAGCCGCAGGAAGGCGACGTGGTGCTGGTGGCGCAGGCGGGTGCGTACGGCAAGGTGATGTCCTCGCCGTATAACCTGCGGGATGAGGCGGAGGAGATCATCCTCGAGTAACCCTCGGTCCCACACTTCGCCCTCTCCCCTCCGGGGAGAGGGCTGGGGTGAGGGGCGGGTGCTCGCGGTAACTTTCCAATCACGGACGCTCACGGATGAAGCGTTTAAACGTAGATAGAGCACGCAGCCTGCGCGTCGGTCAGACAGACGCCGAGCAGTTGCTCTGGTATCACCTGCGAAATCGCCGCCTGCAAGGCTGGAAATTCCGCCACCAGAACGAGATCGGGCTATACGTCGTTGATTTTGTCTGTCCGGATGCGGGCCTGATCGTGGAGCTCGACGGCGGCCAACATGGCGATCAGCTGATTTATGACGAAGCGCGAACACGAAAGCTTGGGGAAGAGGGCTACCGCGTGCTGCGTTTCTGGAACAATGAAGTACTGACGAACACTGAAAGCGTGCTTGAGGTCATTCTCGAGGCTTTGGCCAGCCCCGGCCCCTCACCCCAACCCTCTCCCCGGAGGGGCGAGGGAGCATGCAATGGAGACTGAGGCGTGACCACCAACATCAATCCTCGCCTGACCCAGATATTCCGCTACGTGCGCTGCAGCTATGCCGACGGCGTAGCCGAGCTGGTGTATGCGTTCGATCACGGCGACGAACTGGTCGAGCGCGTGCGCTTCCCGAATGCGCCAGCCATTCCCGCGAACCATCAGGCCGCCTTCGGGCAGGCGCTGAAGATGCTGCATCTCATCGCGGGCGTCAGCTACTACAAGGCTGGCGTGCCGCCGCGCATCGAGGTCGCGGGTGGCCCGCTGGACGACAGCACGGCGGACCTGCTCGACGCGCTTTATCTGCATGGACTGGCCGAGTTTGCCTATCGCAATGGGTTGGACCTGCGTGGTCGCATCAACTTCCCCCGCGGCGGCGCGAAGCAGCCGGAAGCCAAGGCGCTGGGCCTGCCGCATCGCACCCTGGTGCCGATAGGCGGCGGCAAAGACTCACTTGTTGCCGTGGAAGCGATCAAATCCATCGGTGGTGACGCCACGGCCGTATGGGTCGGCAATTCGCCCTTGATCGCCGCGTGCGCCGAACGCACCGGCCTGCCCATGCTCAACATCCAGCGCGAACTCGCGCCGGGCCTGTTCGAACTCAATCGCCTGGGTGCGTGGAACGGCCATATCCCGGTGACGGCGGTGAACTCCGCGATCCTCGCCGTGGCGGCCATCCTCTATGGCTTCGACAGCATCGCGTTTGCCAATGAGCGCTCCGCCTCGGCTGCCACGCTGGAGTACGACGGCCAGCAGGTGAATCACCAGTGGAGCAAGGGCTATGCGTTCGAGCAGTTGCTCGGCGACTGGCTGCACCAGCACGTGGCGGCCGATCTCGACTATTGCTCGCTGCTGCGGCCGTATTCCGAGCTGGCGGTGACGCGCGCGTTCGCCAAGCTCACGCCCTATTTCGACGTGTTTTCCAGCTGCAACCGCAACTTCAAGATCCTCGGCCCCAAACCGGCGGATCGCTGGTGCGGTCAGTGTCCGAAGTGCCACTTCGTGTTCCTGGCGCTGGCGCCGTTCCTGCCCAAGCCGCGTCTGCTGTCCATCTTCGGGCGCAATCTGCTGGACGATGAAAACCTCGCGCCGGGTTTCGATGCGCTGCTGGAATACCAGGACCACAAGCCGTTCGAGTGCGTGGGCGAGGGTGCGGAAGCACGCGCAGCGATGCTGGCGTTGAGCCAGCGTTCGGAATGGCAGGAAGACGCCCTGGTCGCACGTTTCATCCGCGAAATCCTGCCGCAGCTCGACGTGAGCGAACTGGCGCTGGAACCCTGGCTGCAGCCGTCCGGCGAACAGCGCATTCCCCAGCGTCTCCTGCCGGCGTTGGCGTTCTTCGCGTGACCACCTTGCCGCCGCTGCGCATCGCCGATCTTGCCAGCAAGCGAGTGGCGATCTGGGGCTTCGGACGGGAGGGCAAGGCGGCCATCGCAGCCATTCGTGCGCGTTTGCCCGAGCTTGCGCTCACGCTGTTCTGCAGCGATGCGGAAATCACCGCGGCCAAGGCGTTCGATGCCACGCTCACGGTGCACGGGCAGGAACCGGATGCCACGGCGCTCGCCAGGTTCGACGTGGTGGTGAAGTCGCCGGGCATTTCGGCCTACAAGCCGGCGCTGCTGGCCGCCCGTGAGGCGGGCATCCGCGTGACGTCGGGTACGGCCCTGTGGTTTGCCGAAATGCCCACGGCACGCGTTGTTGCCGTCACCGGCACCAAGGGCAAAAGCACCACCACCGCTTTGCTCGCGCATCTTGCCCGCAGTCTTGGCGTGCGCACGGCACTGGCCGGCAACATCGGCATGCCGTTGCTCGAACTGCTCGATGAGTCAGCCGAGCTCTGGGCCATCGAGCTTTCCAGTTTTCAGACCGGGGAAGCAGGGCCGGTCGAGCTCGGCGTCATCACCAGCCTTTACGAGGAACACCTCGACTGGCATGGCTCACGCGAGCGCTACATCGAAGACAAGCTCAAGCTTGCCGGCGTGTCGAAACAGCTGCTGGTCAACGCCACGCAGCCATCGCTGTTGGAGCGCACGGCGCAACATCCGCACCGCATCGTGTTTGGCGACGCGCAAGGGTGGCATGTCGCCGGTGGCTTCATTCGCCACGGTGCCGAACCGGTGTTTGAGATCGCCAACCTGCGCGCACCCGGCGAACACAATGCGCTCAACGCCTGCGCCGCGCTCGCTGCGCTGGAGCTCATGGGTTTTGATGCACTCAAGGCCGCGCCCTCACTCGCAACGTTCAGGCCCTTGCCACATCGCTTGCAACCGCTGGGTGAGCACGACGGTTTCCAGTGGGTCAACGATTCCATCAGCACCACGCCCCAGGCCACGCTCGCGGCGTTGAGCAGTCTGGAAGGCCGCGCCGTGACGGTCATCGTGGGTGGCCATGATCGTGGCCTGGACTGGAGTGATTTTGTCGTCGCTGCGAGAACGCGTGCACCGCACGCCATTGTCGCCCAGGGCGCCAACGGCCCGCGTATTGCGCAGGCGTTGCGTGAAGCAGGTATCGCCGTGGAAGAAGCGCCAGGTCTGCCAGACGCGGTCCAGCGCGCCCGGGCAGTGACGCCTGACGGCGGTACCATCCTGCTTTCTCCTGGCGCACCCAGCTTCGACCAGTTCCACGATTACGCCGACCGAGGTCGACACTTTGCCGAGATGGCCGGTTTCGTTGCCCATGACATCATCGGCATCGAAGGTCTGGGTATTCACTGAGGAAGCCCTGGCGATGACGTTCGATATCCGCATCGATGACCTGCGTGGCCCGGAGATCGGCGCATTGCTGCAGGAACACCTCGACGACATGGCGAAGTGGTCGCCACCCGAAAGCATCCATGCGCTCGACCTGGACAGGCTGCGCGCGCCACAGATCACCTTCTGGACCGTGTGGGAAGGAGCTGAGCTGGTAGGTTGCGGTGCCATCCGCAGGCTTGACGACGAGCATGCCGAAATCAAATCCATGCGCACGTCCAGGCGCCATCGTCGCAAGGGCGTGGCGGCATGTGTGCTCAGGCACATCCTCGAGGAGGCCTCGCGCCGTGGCTATCGCCGCTTGAGCCTGGAAACGGGTTCGCCCGCCGCGTTCGAGCCGGCACGACAGTTGTATGCGCGTTTTGGCTTCACGCTCTGTGGCCCGTTCGGTGATTACGTGGACGATTCCTTCAGCGTGTTCATGACGCGAACGCTCTGACCGCGACTAGCCTTGCCGAAGCATCCCGCGCACCGACCCTACGCGAAGATCTAGACCGTTCGTCCGACATCACCAGCCGGCGCCCGGGCATAGACTGCCTCCCTCGCCAAAAGCAGCTGAGGTGAGCCGTGAGCGACTTGCAACGTCTCAAGCTTCTTCGCATCGTCCTGGTCTTGCTGGGCGTCGTCTTCCTGCTCATCTATCCGCTGATGCAACTGTGGCCTTCGGGCTGGGTGTGGCACGAGGGTTATTCCGACTACCCGCTGATGATCGTGGGCGTCTACGCGACGCTCGGTGTGTTCCTGATACGCGCGGCCCGAGATCCCTTGGCCAATCTCAGCCTGATCTGGTTCGCCGTGTGGTCCAGCGTCGTGCACGGCGCGATCATGGCGGCGCAGTCGTTCATGCATCCCATGCATATGGGGCATCTGCTGGGTGACGTGCCGGCGCTGTTTATCGTAGCCATCGTGCTGGGTTTGCTTACCCCACGCAGCGCGGCTGCGCGGGTGGCTTGAACGAAAAGGCCACGTCTTTCGCAAGACGTGGCCCAGGTTTTTATCCCAGCAGGCGCGTTACCAGATCTTCACCCGATCGGCCGGCGCCAGGTACAGCGTTTCGCCCGGCTTGGGCTGGAACGCGTCGTACCAGCCGTCCAGATTGCGCACGACCTGCGCACGGAAGCGGCCCGGCGCATGTTCGTTGCCGATCACTCGCTGGCGCATCGCGGCATCGCGGATCTTCTCGCGCCAGGTCTGGGCAAAGGCCAGGAAGAAGCGCTGGTCACCGGTAAGGCCGTCAACCACGGGCGCGGGCTTGCCGCCGAGCGACTTGTGATACGCCACGTAGGCAATCGTAAGTCCGGACACGTCCGCGATGTTTTCGCCCAACGTTTGCTGGCCATTGATGTGCAGGCCCGGCAGCGCTTCATACGCGTTGTACTGCTCGACAAGTTTCTGGCCTGCAGCCTTGAAGTGCGCCTGATCTTCCGGCGTCCACCAGTTGGCGAGGTTGCCCTGCGCATCGAACTCGGCGCCAAGGTTGTCGAAGCTGTGGCTGATCTCGTGACCGATCACGGCGCCGATGGAGCCATAGTTGGCGGCGGCGTCGACCTTCGGATCGAAGAACGGCGCTTCGAGTATCGCGGCCGGGAAATTCAATGCATTCTGCAGCGGCAGGTTGACCGCGTTGACCATCTGCGGGGTCATCCACCACTCGCCGCGATCCACCGGCTGGCCCAGCTTGGCGACTTGATGTTCGTACTCGTATTTCTCGGCGCGCTGCTTGTTGCCCAGCGCGTCGTCGGCACGAATATCGAGCTTGCTGTAGTCACGCCAATGTTCCGGATAGCCCACGCTCACGCGGATGCTGGCGATCTTGGCTTTGGCTTTCTCGCGCGTCGCCGGCGTCATCCAGTCCAGATGATCCACGCGCTCGTTGAACGCGGCGAGGATGTTCTTCACCATCTGCTCGACCTGCTGCTTGGACGAGGCCGGGAAATACTCCTTCACGTAAATCTGGCCGACCGCATCGCCGAGCGCGACATTGGTGCTGGCCACGCCGCGCTTCCAGCGATCGCGTTGCTGGGGCGTGCCGGACAGGGTCTGGCCGTAGAAGCCGAAGCTGAGGTCGGCATACGCCTTGGGCAGCAACGAGGCGCTTTGGTTGAGCGCGTGGAAGGTCAGGTAGTCCTTCCAGGTCTGCAACGGCTCGCTGGCCGTCAGCGCGGAAAGCGCCTTGATGGCCGGCACCTGCCACACGTCGACGGTCTTCTGCTGATCCAGGCCCGCAGCCTTGAAATAAGCATTCCAATCCAGGCCCGGCGCGTTCCTGGCGAACGCGTCCATCGCCCACGGGTTATTGGCCTTGTGGATGTCCTGGCTGTCGACCATGTCGACCTGCGCCTTGGCGATCTTGGTTTCCAGCTCGAGGATGGCCTTGGCCTTTGCGTCGGCATCGGCGATGTTTGCCTGCTTCAGCAGCGCAGCGATATACGCCTGATATTTGCCGCGCGTTTCCACCATCGCCTTGTCGTCGGACAGGTAGTAGTCGCGCGTAGGCATGCCAAGGCCGCCTTGCAGCAGATACGGGATATTGCGCGTGGCGTCCTGCAGGCCGTGCGATACGAACAGACCGAACAAGTGCTCCGTCTGGAAATTGGTGGCGTTCACCGGATCCACGTCGGCGCGCAGGCCATCGCCCAGCACGCGGGCGAGATCGGCCTTGCTTTGGATCGCGTCGATCTGATGCAGCTCGGGCTGCAGCGGTTGGAGACCGCGCTTCTCGATGCCGGCCTCGTCCATGAACGCAGCGTAGTAATCGGCGATCTTGCGCGTGTTGCTGCCCGCAGCCGGATTGCCCTTGCCTGCCGCCTGGATCAGCTCGGCATTGCGCTTCTCGGTCTTCTGGAACACTTCCGGGAAGTTGCCGGTGCTGGAGCGATCCGCCGGAATCTCAGCGGTCTTCTTCCAGTTGCCATTGGCGTAGTTATCGAAATCGTTGCCCGGCTGCACGCCGTGGTCGATGCCGGCCAGGTCGATGCCGCTGGCGCTGCGAGCGGCGGCATGAGCCGGCGCCGGCGGGGTGGCGGTGGCCGCCATGGCGCAGGTGGTGGCCATCGCTGCGGCCGTGAAAATCCAACGAAGCTGGCGCATGAGCGGTCTCCTGAGCGGGAAAACGGTAACGATAGTCCGTCATCTCCCTGTTGGGGGCATGACTTTTGGGCTAGGGGCAGGGCGCGTCGCCTCCTTGCAGGAGCGCACGCGTGCGCGACCATGCACATCACTACGCCGCGGTCGCGCAGGGGTGTGCTCCTGCAAGTGGGTGTCAGCGCTCGATGCGGTAGTTCAGGGAGGCGCGATTGAAGTCAGTCGCGGTTTGCGCTTCGAAATTCCAGCGGCTGTTGAAGTGGTAGCGCAACGTGATGACCTGGCCGGGGTCGAACAAGCCCACGCCATAACTGATGTAGAGGCGCGGCGAGAGGTACTTGCCCACGGTAAATGCAGACCCGCCGTTGAGTGCGTCATTGCTGCTGACGCCGATGTCGTCCACGCCCAGGCGCGAGCCGATGCTCTTGGCCAGCAGGTTGCCCGTGGCCGAGCCCAGCGCTTGCGCCGCCGCCCCCACCATATTGCCTTCACCACCCTTCACCTGGGACAGCGGCTTGCCGGTGATCAGGTAGGAGAGGGCGTCGGACTGTTCCATCGGCGGCTGCGAGAACACCGTGAGCACGGGTCGTTGCGCAGTGCCCGCGATGTTGAGGCCCACCTGCTGGCCGTCGTCGATGGTGGCGTTGGGATTGAGCTTGCGGACGGCGCGGATATTGAGGCCCGGGTTATCGATGGGCGTGCTCGCAAACAGCAGCTGACCGCGGGCGATCTGCAGGTTCTGGCCGTAGGCCTTATAGGTGCCTGCCACGTCGATCTGACCCTGGCCGGTGGTGGCGCGGCCGGGTCGTTCGCTGACCACGAGCTGGCCGCGCAAAGTGCCATCGAGGCCCATGCCGACGAGGTGGGCCTTTTTGCCCAGGTTCACGGTGACGGTGGCGGATATCGGCATCTGGCTTGCCGTTTGCTCCTGCTGCTTCTCGTCCACCACGACCACGTCGGGCGACGCTTTGGTGGCTCCCGCGCCGGGTAATTTGTCGAGATTCACGTCGGCGCTGTCCAGCGTCACGCTGCCGGTGATGTCCAGACCTTTGTCGTCGTGGCGCACGGCCAGATCGGGTGATATCGCCACCTTGGCGGCGGGGAGGTCGACTGCCTTGAAGTTGCTGCCCTTTACCGACAGCACGCTCTGCGCATCGGCGCCCAGTGCCGCCGTGCCTGCGAGCACGACGCTGCCGTCGCCCGAATGCAGCGTGCCGTCGATGCGGAAATGTCGCGCATCCGTCGTGCCGATGGCGATGCGTCCCTGGTTGAGCTTGAGGCCCATGCCGGGAATTTCCGCGGAGAAGTCGGTGAGGTTGGCCTGTCCGCTGATGGCCGACTGCGCCAGCGTGCCTGCGAGATTGAAGTCGCCATTCATCGCGCCCTTGGGATTGACGACCTCGGTGGTGAAGATTTCCAGCAGCTTGAGATTGCTCACATGGATGCCGACATGGCCACCGAGCGATTGCTGCGCACCCGTGATATTCACCTGGCCGTCGATGCGTCCGTTGTTGGTCAGGCCCGCATGCAACACCAGCTGTTGGCTCGAGGGGCTGAGCTGCGCGTTAAGCGCGAGGTTGTCGTAGGTCACCAGCGGCTGGTCGGCGCGATCGGCATAGGCCACGGAGCCGCGCGGCGAAGTAATCGACGCGTTGCCCGTCAGGGCGCCCGCTGTATTGCGGCGCAGACTGCCGCTGCCCTCGAGTGTGCCTTCCACGCGCATGGGCTGCTTGCTGGTGCTCACCGCGCTCATGATCAGCGCGATGGGCAGACCGTGCAGTCGATAGCTCGCATCGAGATTGCCGGCCTTGTCCTGTTTGGCGGCGGCACACAGCAGAGGTTCGCCTGCGGTGAGGCAAAGCTCGGAAAGATTGAGCGCACCATCGTTATAGGAGAGCTGCGTCGACTGCTGCAGTCGCCACGGCGGCAGGCCGGCAAAATCCACATTGAGCGTGGAAAGCGTGCCATTCCATGCCGAGCCCCTGAGGCTGCCACTTAGCGCCAGATCCGTCGACAGCGGCGAGCCATGCGCGGTGAGCGTGAGGCTGTGGCGTTCGGCCGTGCCATCGCCGCGCACGTTGACTTGGGTGAAGGCGAGGCCGCCGGCGTTCACGCCACTGGTCTGCAGATCGAGCTTGCCGCCGGGATGACTGATGTCGGGCACGTTGGCGACCAGCCGCAACGCGTTGACCTGCTGGCCCGCATAACTGAGTGCGCTGCCTTGCAGATTGGCTTCGACCGCGAGCCTGGGATGCTTGCCGCGCACTTGGATGGTGCCCTGGAGACGTCCGGCAGACTCGGGCAGCCAATCGCCCAGCGAGGCGACCGCCAGCTTGATCGTGATGTCGTTGGTGTTGCCCGGCTTCGCGTCGATCCGCGCATCGCTGCCGCCGGAGATCAGATGCAGCTGGCCGTCGATCACGCCTTCGGGCGGCAGGTGCAGCTTGCCGTCGCCGTGCACGGTGCGATCGCGCAGGCGACCATCGAATTTCTTGATCTCGAGTGTGACGTCGGGATGGTCCTGCGGCAGCGTGCCTTGCGAGGCGATGTCGAAATCCAGCGAGCCGTTCCATTTCGCCAGCACATGACCCGGGTCGAAACGGTGGGCGATCGCTTCCATCTGCCAGCCGAACGTCGGTTGCAGATTCAGCGTCCCCTTGGCCTGCAGATCGCCTTGCGGCTGTTTGACCGTGAGCGCATGCAGGTTGATGAGTTGCGGCGTGCCGTCGAGCACGAGTGTGACATCGGCCAGCTTGCCTGCCGGGCCGATGGCCAGGGTGCTTTCCGCGTGGAATTGTTCGGTAGTGCCCTTGGCCGTGAGGCTGCCATGGCTCAGCAGTGTCTGGCCGGCCATCTGCTCGGGCAGCACCACGTCCTTCCACTCGACGGTGAGGTCGGCTGCCAGTGGTTTGGCCGCCAGCTGCGCGACGCCATGCACACCGACGCCACCCTTGAACTGCGGCGAGGTGATGCCCAGCTGTTCAATCGTCAAGGTGTTGAAATCGTCGCTGAAGCGCGCGGTCAGCGGCTGCAAGTGCAGCTGGTAGTCGTTGAGGCCCAGTTGGCCGGTGAGCGTGCCGCTGCGGCGGTCGCCCTTGCCGGTGAGCGCTACGGCGAAGCCGGTGAGCGAGCTCTCGCCGAGCAAAGGCTTGGGATCGAAGCGCGGCGCATCTAGCGTCGCCGTCCATGCATAGTCGCCGCCTTGCGCCAGCGCCAATTGAAATCGCACAGCCGTGGGCTGCGTGAGTTGCAGATCGGCGTGCGCCTGCTTGCCGTCGCCGCTTGCGATCAGTTCACCGGCATATTCGGTGCCGCTCACGGTCCAGGCAAAGCTCGCCTTGCTGTCGCCCTGGTATTTGCTGCCCACCACCAGGCGGCCGGTGAGATCCGCATGGCCTTCGGGCGCGCGCAGCATGAGCTGGCGAAGTTCGATGCCGCGACTGCCGGTCCAGCTGCCCGCGACGTCGAGCGAATCAGAGGCGAACAACGGTTGTCCCGCCTGCGTGATCTTCACTGAGCCGACGTGCGCACGATCGAGCAGCATATCGAATGGCGGCTTCCACCATGAGCTGCTCTGGCTCTCGGGCGATTGGGGTTCACTGGGAGGCAGCGCCACCTCGACACCGTCGGCGTCGAGATCGAGCACATGCAGCCGTTTGCGGGAGAGAGCAGGCACGCGCAGATCCAGGTGCGCCTTGGCGACCTTGACGTCGAGCCCTTTGCCATCGGCATAACGCAAGCCCACCAGATCAAGCGGCCCGACGAGACGGCCCTGTGCCGATTGCACAGTGAGCTGGCCATCCGTGAAGCCTTCCGCACGCGCCAAGGCAAAACGCAGGCCCGGCGCCGTACCGATTACCCATGCGATGAATGCAAGCAGCACCAGCACCAACGCGAGCACGGACAGCAGCGTCCAGCGCAGCCAGTGGCGGCGTGGGCGAGGCGCGGGAGCGGAGGCTGTCGTCTCAGTCATCACATCGCTGCTCACAGATCCGGGCCGATCACGACGTGCAGCTCCACGCCGTGCTCATCCGGGTTGTGCACCGGTGTACCCAGGTCCACCCGGATCATACCCACCGGGGAGAGCCAGCGTACGCCCAGGCCTGCGCCGATCTTGGGGCGATAATCCGTGCCGGTGAATGCGTTGCCCGCATCGACGAACGCAGCCATGCCCCATTGGCGCGTGAAGTAGTGCTCCACCTCGGTGCTGCCGACCAGCAGGTTCTCGCCACCGATCACGCGGCCAAACGAATTCTTGGGGCCGATGCTCTGATAGCTGTAGCCGCGCACCGAACGGTCGCCGCCCGCGAAGAAACGCAGCTGCGGCGGCAAGTCGTCGAAATTATTGGTCCAGGTGGCGCCGGCCGAACCGCGCACGATGAAGCGGTTGTTGCCCCAGAACGAGGTAATCCATTTGCCGTCGGCCGTGACCTGGCTGAAGCTCGCGTCGGAGAGCAGCGAACCCACCGTGGAGCGTGCCGTCAACACCAGCGACCAGCCATTGCGCACAAAGATCGGGTTGTCGCCCGATTTGCGCGACAGCGACACCTCCGGATAAAACAGGTTGCTCTGGCCGTGTTCCAGCCCCTCCACGTTGTCCGCTTCGCCGGGTTTCTGGCCCACGGTGAAGGTGCCATCCAGCGCATGAATGCCGATGGTGCGCACCCATCCATGCCACTCGCGCGTCTCGTTGGCCACCAGTTCCAGCGTCTTGGATTTGGACGTGTCGGTATTGGAGTCGCGGTAGGTGGCGCCGTAGTTGAAGCTGCGCTGGTTGGGGCCGGGCAGGGGCACCGTGTACAACGTCGACAGCGTCTTGAGTTTCTGCGCGAGGATCAGCTCGTTCTTCCACTTGTGGCCGCTGGCGTTCACCCAGCGCCGCTCCATGCCTGCGCGCACGCCAAAGCCCGTATCCGTGCCGATGAAGGGACCGCCGGTGTAGACCGTGCGCTTGGCCGGCGAGAGTTCCACCTTCACATCGACCACGCCGTTTTTCTTGTCGTCCACGTCGGGCAGCACGTTCACGACCGAGAAATAATCCGCGCCGTTGAGCGCCTGCTGCAGCTGCAACAGCTTGTCCTGCGCAAAATATTCGCCTGACTTGAAGGGCACGTAGCGCTGCAGGAAGCCCTCCTTGAACTGCGAGCCTTCGAAATGGACGTCGCCAAACTTGTAGCGCTGGCCCGCCTCCCAGGCGAGATGGACGACGGCGCTGCGCTCAGCGCGATTGACGTCCACCCGATGCGTGGTCAGGCGCGCATCGAGGAAGCCGTTGGCGGTGAGCGCGCCGCTCAGCGCATCGCGAGCGGAGTCATACTCGCCATGGTTCAGCGTCTGGCCCTTGAGGTTTTCGATGGCGCGTTGCGCCCGTCGAATCGCCGGGATTTTCGATGCCGTGGCGTCGAGTTTGAGATCCACCTCGGTGACGGTGACGGGCGATCCGGGGGTGACATGCAGCGTCACGCGCCAGTCGGTGCCCACCGGATCGAGTTGCCCCTGCACCTTGGCCTCGTAGTAGCCATACGGCTCCAAGGCCGTCTTGGCCTGGTCCAGCGACTGTTCGTACAGGCGGCGCACCTGCGCCTCGGTCACGTCGCGATTGGCGTACTGCGAAAGATCGACGCCCGAACTCACCGCCAGCTTCAACGGATCGTCCACGCCATCCACCACCAGCTGGACACCTGCGTGCGCCAGCATCGGTATGCATAGAAGTAGCGCGGCAAGGCGTTGGACTATATGCATGCTTCCGGATCCGTCCTCGCCACCCCATCCGTTATTGGAGGGCAGACTTGCCGTGATTATCTAGCAGCTGGAATGTCTGCGATGAATCAAGAACCTTGCTATCGAGTAGCTTTGAGAATATTCGGCAGCATCCTCCACGATTCGGCCGAACTCGCATCATCGACATGGAATCCTTCGCGCGGGGCGTAACAGAACCCAGCTTCCGCACGGCTGAAGCCGGCGTCGCGAATCTGATCGAGGATGTCCCACCCGAAGTTGTGGAAAGTGTAGATGCCACCGCGGTTGAGTCCGTCGCCATGGTACTCCGGCGGCTGCAGGTGCTCGATGTCACCGGATGCATTCGGGCGACCGCGGAGTATCGACCGGGCGTTGCCGATGAAAAACGGAACCGTGAACAGCATGACGCCGCCGGGCTTCAGCACGCGAGCCGACTCGCGCAGCGCCGCCGCGGTGTCGTAGACATGCTCCAGCACATCGCTATGCGCCAGGAAGTCCAGCGTAGCGTCCCCATAGGAAAGCGAGGTGATCGATTCGTGCCGTGTATAGCGCCATCGCCACCAGCGAGTGGACCACCAGTAGTGACGGCCTGATTGGCGATCTTCGCCGAGAAACTCCGATCCACGCAGCCAAGGCATGCGCGCGTGGGACTGCGCATACAGTCGCGTGGTCTTCTCGAGCAACGCACCCTGGGCGCCGGCATGGCCTTGCTTGCCGCCGTCGGCGAGCATGGCCGCAAGCATCAGGCGCTGCCGGGTATTCAGGCGGCAGCGGACGCAGCACAGGTTTTCCCGCAGGTTGGGATGGGTTGCACGCGCAGCGTCGAGACGGAAGGTGGTCTGGCCGTCGCAGGCGATGCAATAACCCGGATACGAACGCTGTTCGCCCAGCAGCCCGACTTCACGCGCGATATCGGCCTGCGCGCGTTGAGCCGCGTCAATCCATGCCGTTTGCGTTTCGAACCAACGTATCGTCGACATACCCGCATTCCATTCGTGAGCCAGCTGCGCACCGGGCGACAGTCGGGTAGATCAACCCGCCTTGTCGCCCGCCTTGTGCGCAATCCACGCGCCAATCACCGCCGATACGTACGGAATCGCCTGTGCCGCGAGGATGAACATCCACAACGTGCCTTCGACGTAGTGCGTGCCAAAGCGCATGCCCATGCCGACGATACAGCCGACCAGCGCGATGGCCATGAGGAATTCCTCGCGCACCGGCGCAAACGCGGCGAAATTGCTGCCGCCCAGGCGGCGGCTCTTGGCCGTCACCACGAACGAGGTCTTCTCCCGCGTCAGGCCATGCAGGATGCCGCGCGCGATCGCGTGCGACAGGCTCATGCTGGCCAGCGACGCCATCAAGGTGTCGTACCAGCTGCAGGGTACGCGCACGCGGTACAGCACGATGCCGAAGATCGCCTTGGCAAAGAAGAAGCCGATCACCGGGATCAGGAACAACTGCATCGGCAAGTTGAAGATGGTGGGGAAGGCCACCATGCCCGCGGTCCAGAAGATCGCCATCATGGTGAAGATCAGGTGCAGCGCATCGGCAAACCAGCTGAACCAGCCGGTCAGGAAGTGGAAGCGCTGGCCCGCGCTGAGCGGACCCTTCTGGGTCATCCAGTTCCAGCGGCCCTTGAGGATCTGCATGGCGCCGAAAGCCCAGCGGTAACGCTGGCTCTTGTACGCCTTGAAGTCCGCCGGGGTGAGGCCCTTGCCCATCAGTTCGTCGACGTAGACCAGCTCGTAGCCGGCATGCATCAGGCGCAAGCCAAGCTCCGCGTCTTCGCAGATGGTCCATTCGGACCAGCCGCCGGTGCCTTCCAGCGCCGAGCGGCGCACCATGGTCATGGTGCCGTGCTGGATGATGGCGTTGCGCTCGTTGCGATGGTGCATGCCGATGCGGAAGAAGCCGTCGTATTCCCACGCGGTCATGCGGCGGAAGCGGTTGTGCTCATAGTCGCGATGCGCCTGCGGGCACTGCACCACGGCCACCTTGGGATCGTGGAAGTAACCGGTGAGCGAGGAGAGCCAGTCTTCGCGCACCACGTAGTCGGCATCGATCACTGCCACCACGTCTGCACGAGGATCGGTTTCCTTCAGGCCGAAATTCAGCGCGCCGGCCTTGAAGCCCGGCCACGGTTCCAGATGGAAGAAGCGGAACTTGCTGCCGAGCTTTTCGCAGTATTCCTGCACCGGCTTCCAGATCGCCGGGTCCTTGGTGTTGTTGTCGATCACCAGGACTTCGTAGTTCTCGTATTTGAGCTCGGCCAGCGAATCGAGCGTGACGAACACCATTTCCGGCGGCTCGTTGTAGCAGGCCAGGTGGATCGACACGAACGGCTGCTTCTCCACCGGATCGGGCGGCAGCAATCCCGCATGACGCACCCAGCCGCGGCGCCACAGCACTTCGGTGAACTCAAAGCCGTTGATCAGCAGGATGGCGAGGATCGCGATCTGGGCCGGGAACAACAGCACCAGCATGGTCCAGTCGATCCAGCTCAGATAGAAATTGAACGGCAGCGTGGCCGACCAGGTGACCAGGCCGCAGGCCAGCTGGATCAGCGCGCAGAAGAAGAACCGGCCGGTGAGCTTGAAGCGGCTGTAGCGACTGGCGAACCAGATCATCGGAATCAGCGCGAGCAGGCTGGCGCCGAGCGCCTTCCATGGCCACGCGGTGTCCTCGGTCACCGGGCCGGTGAACGGGAACTTGGGCTGGCGGTCGGCGTTGAACATGCCCCAGTACGCTTCGGTGCGGCCCGACAGCGCTTCCTTCCACGGCTGGTCGAACGCTTCCATCACGTAGTAGTCGATGTTGCGTTTCTTCGCTTCGTTGAACCAGGTGCGCAGGAAGATTGCTTCGTTGGACACCGACGGGTCAGCGTACTTGTAGCGGTCGCCATTGGACGGCCAGCCGATTTCGCCGATCACGATCGGCTTGTTCGGGAACATCTTCTTGAGCGCTTCATAGCTGCCGAGCGCGTCTTGAACCGCGGGAAAGCGATCCAGCGGATCCTTGCTGTTACTTGAGCTGTTGACCGCTGCAATGCCGTTCCAGTACGGGAACAGATGCACGGTAATGAAGTCGACGTGTTCAGCCAGCTCCGGATACTTGGCCCAGATGTGCCATGGCTCGGCGATGGTCACCGGCTGATGGATCGCCGCGCGCACGCGGTCGGCATACGCCATCAGCTGTTCCGGCGGAATATCGTTGCGGAACAACACCTCGTTGCCCACGACCACGCGGTTGATCGAGTTGGGATAGCGACGCGCCTGCGCGATCAGCGTCTCGACTTCGTTTTCGTTGTTGTCCAGGCGCCGGTCGATCCACGCGCCGGCCATGACCTGCAGGCCGTCCTTCTCCGCCAGGCGATAGACCTGTGGATTCTGCAGCGTCGAATACGTGCGGATGCGCGATGTGTAGCGCTTGAGCAGCTTCAGGTCGCTGTCGATCTCCTCGTCCGACGGGAAATCGTTCTTCAGCGGATTCTGGTAGCGCTGGAAAGCGGACAGGGCAAAGCCACCGATCGGGCCATTCCAGTTTTCCGGGCCGTGCGGCAGGTTGCTCCACCACCAGAGGCCGATGTTCATGGCCGCCACGATCAGGGCAAGCAATATGGCTGCGAGCAGGGGGTGCTTGCTGTCGTGGTTGGTCGAGTCTGTTTTCATATTCCAAGTGCCTCGCGCCGGGAGCTGTTTGCCCGCAGGGCGAGGAAGAACGAAGGAGTGTATGTCGATACACGACTGAGTGATGACGCGGCCCTGGGGGCAAACAGACCCGGCCCGAAGGGTTGCGCTCGAGCGGCCGCCAGGCGGCAGCGCGCGGCTTGACCTGCCAGCCAGGCAGGCGCTGCGCCACGCACTGCCGCCTGGCGGCCGCTCGAGCGCAACGCGAGGTACTTGGAATATGAAAACAGACTCGTACTGGCGCTCAAAACGATCCCCGTGGCTGCCTCACACGAGGCCGAAAAGCATTGGAAGCTTAACCATGCGGGGCTTTTGTCTCAATCGAAATGGGCCGGGATGGTCAGCGTAAGCTCAGGCCGCTGTTGGGCCGGGCTGCGCTCACCGGCAGGGAACAGCCATCCGGCACAGTGCTGCGACCAGAGTGGCCTGGCTGTGCTGGACGGTTTTTTCAAAGACATGCTTGAGGTGGTTGCGCGCCGTGCCCTCGGCCATGGCCAACAGGCGGGCGCAGTCGCGCAGCTCGTGACCATCGGCCAGCATGCCGGCCAGGGCCGCCTCACGCGGGGTCAGGCCGAACGCCACCGCCAGCGCTTCTGGCGGCAACGGCCGTAGATGTTCAGGGGTTGTGACGAGCACCACCACTTCCGGCGGCGGGCCCGGCAGGGGCGACAAACGCAGCAGCCAGGGCGCGGCACGACGGGAGCGGCGCCGCAGAGCCAGGTAATGGGGCCGGGTCGGACGCCCGTCGCTGCGCACGGATGCGGCGGTCAGGGCGATGGCGTGCCGCAGCCGCCGCGTGTCCGCCGCGCTGGCCGCCTTCAGGCCGGCAGGGCCCACCAGCAGGCCGTCACGTCGCGCCAGCAGGTCGTGGGCCTGGTGGTTGAGAAAGGAGGGCTGGGCCTGCGCGTCCACCAGGATCACGCCGATCAGCAGCTGGTCGAGCAACTGCTGCAACAGGGCTACGCGCACACCCGCGCCAGGTGCCAACGGCGCCTGCGATTCCCCTGCGGATAGGTGTCCCAACGGGCGTGGCATGTCGTGCTCCTGCCACCGGCCTAGTCCTTTCGCGCTGTCCGGTATGGGACAGGCGCATTCGCCACGGCCAGCGTATCCAGGAAGTTCCATCCTACTCCACTGCCCTCAAGGGCGGTGTCGCGGAGCACTGTCATGGCGATCGATGAACAAAGACTTCACGCTTTCCTGGGACGAGCCGTTGGCGATCTGGGGGCCGCCATCAGTGCCACGCTGATCCAGATCGGCGACGAGCTGGGCTTCTACAAGGCGCTGGCGAAAGAACGCCTGACCCCGACCGAGCTGGCCGAGCGCACCGGCACTTACGAGCGCTACGTGCGCGAGTGGCTGGGCAACCAGGCCGCGGGCGGCTATGTGGAATTCGACGAAGCCTCCGGCCGCTACGGCTTGAACGAGGAGCAGGCCTTGTGCCTGGCCGACCCGCACGGTCCGGTGGATGTGCCAGGCGCTTATTCCATCGTGGAGGCGCTGTTCCATGCCAAGAGCCGCACCCTGGAACACTTCCGCAATGGTGAGGGCATGGAGTGGGGCGAGCATCATCCCTGCCTGTTCCATGGCACCGAGCGCTTTTTCCGGGCCGGCTACAACGCCAACCTGATCGGCGCCTGGCTGCCGGCACTCGATGGCGTGGTGGACAAATTGCGCAAGGGCGGACGCGCCGCCGATGTCGGTTGTGGACATGGGGCAAGCACCATCCTGATGGCCAAGTCCTTTCCCACCTCGCAGTTCGTGGGCTATGACTATCACGCACCATCCATCGACGTAGCGCGTGAACGTGCCGCCGAAGCGGGAGTGGTCAACGCCTCATTCGAAGTGGCCGACGCCACCGGCTACAAAGGCAAGGATTTCGACCTGATCGCCTTCTTCGACTGCCTGCACGACATGGGCGACCCGGTAGGTGTCGCCAAGCACGCGCGCGATGCGCTCAAGGCCGATGGCAACTGCATGATCGTCGAGCCGTTCGCGGGCAACCACGTGCAGGACAACCTCAACCCAGTGGGGCGTGTCTATTTCGGCGCATCGGCGCAGATCTGCGTGCCCGTGTCGCTGGCGCGGCATGGTCCCGCCCTGGGCGCCCAGGCGGGTGAAGCGAAATTGCGCGAAGTGGTGGTGGACGGCGGCGGCTTCCAGCGCTTCCGGCGCGCTGCGGAGACGCCGTTCAACATCGTGCTGGAGGCGCGGCCCTGAGCGTGATGCCTGCGGGACGCGACACACCCTCGCTTTGAAAGCGAGGGTGTCGAGGCGGCTTACTTCAGCAGCGAGCGCAGCATCCAGGCGGTTTTCTCATGTTCCTTCAGGCGACCGGTGACGATATCGGCCGTGCCTTCATCGCCTGCGCCATCGGCCACCTTGATCACTTGCCGTGCGGTGTGGGCGGCGATCTCGTGGCCATCAACCAGCTGGCTCACCATCTCCTTCCAGTCCGGCACGCCGGCTTCTTCCTTGATCGAGGTGAGCTTGCCGAACTGGCTATAGGAGCCCGGCGCGAATACATCCAGCGTGCGGATGCGCTCGGCCACTTCGTCGGCGGCCAGCCAAAGTTCGTTGTACTGCGTCTCGAACATGGTGTGCAGGCTGTTGAACTGCGGACCGGTGATGTTCCAGTGGAAGCTGTGCGTCTTCAGATACAGCGAATACGTATCGGCCAGCAGCTTGGACAGCTGCTCACCAATCTGTTCCCGGTCCTTCTTGGCGATACCGATGGAAATGGCCATGTCGTGCTCCTTGAGAGGGTGATGGGAGGGAAGCTGGACTCAGGTTAGTGAGCCGGTACCTGTTGGGGAAATGAATCCTTCTGATGCTGGCGATAGGTCTGACCTATCACCCTGTTTGAACGGCTTACTGCAAGGAGTTGGCGTCGCCGCCGGCGCATATCGAGGTTTGCGCGGCAAGCTGCCGCAGTCCGTCGCCCTCTGCGAGCCGTTACCGGCAGGACGGCTGTGTTCTTTTGAGCGGTCCCGCACTAGCCCCTCTGCGGCTATCATCTGCGGTCCGATGACCCCGACCGCATCCAACGCCGCCTCCACCGACGCGCGACTGCGTCCGTTGCGCCAGACGCTCGACGACGTATCGACCCGCGACCAAGGCCGCCTGCTAAGCCGGTGGCGCGAGCTGTCGCGCCGGTTCGACGAGAAAAAGCTGGCTGCGCTTACCCGCGATATCGACGCTTCCGTTGCCCGCCGCAAGGCGCGTGCGGATGCCAAGCCGGCGATCCGGCTGGATGAATCGCTGCCGATCACTGCGCGCGCCGAGGAAATCGTCGAGCTGATCCGCAAGCATCAAGTGGTGGTGATCGCCGGCGAAACGGGTTCGGGCAAGACCACCCAATTGCCCAAGCTCTGCCTGGCGGCGGGACGTGGCGAAGCGGGCATGATCGGCTGTACCCAGCCGCGCCGGCTGGCTGCGCGTTCGGTGGCTCGCCGCGTGGCCGAAGAGCTGGCGACCCCGCTGGGCGAGCAGGTCGGTTTCCAGGTGCGCTTCAACGACCAGGTGTCCGATCGCACCTTGGTCAAGTTCATGACCGACGGCATCCTGCTTGCGGAAACGCAGGGCGACCCGTGGCTGAGCGCGTACGACACCATCATCATCGACGAGGCACACGAACGCAGCCTCAACATCGATTTCCTGCTGGGATATCTGAAGCGACTGGCGGTGAAGCGTCCGTCGCTGAAGATCATCGTCACCTCGGCCACCATCGATACCGAACGTTTCGCGGAACACTTCAGCGGCGCGCCCATCGTGTCGGTGGAAGGGCGCGCCTATCCGGTGGAAGTGCGCTGGCGCTCCGTCGACGAGGTGGCCGCACGGCGTGGCCAGCGGGCGGGCGATCTGCAGCAGGGTGGCGCCGACCATGTGGCCGCCGTGCTCGATGAGATCACCCATGACGACCCGCGCGGCGATGTGTTGATCTTCCTGCCCGGCGAGCGCGAAATCCGCGACGCGCATTTGCTGCTCTCGCGACGCCAGTACCGCGAGACCGAAGTGATGCCGCTGTACGCGCGTCTGTCGGCGGGCGATCAGGATCGCGTCTTCAAGCCGGGCATCAAGCGCCGCGTGGTGCTGGCCACCAACGTCGCCGAAACATCGCTCACCGTACCCCGCATTCGCTATGTGATCGACACGGGCCAGGCGCGCGTCAAGCGTTACAGTCAGCGCAGCCAGCTCGAGCGCCTGCACGTGGAGCCGATTTCGCGGGCCGCCGCCGACCAGCGTAAAGGTCGTTGCGGTCGCGTGGGTCCAGGCACTTGCTACCGGTTGTACGACGAGGCCGATTTCGAGAGCCGCGCCGCCTACACCGATCCCGAATTGCTGCGCTCCTCGCTGGCCAACGTCATCCTGCGCATGCTGGCGCTGCAGTTGGGCGAAGTGGAGGACTTTCCGTTCCTCGAAGCGCCCGATCCGCGCGTAGTGGCGGACGGCTATCGGCGCCTGGCGGAAATTTCCGCCATCGACGATGCACGGCGATTGACGCCCACCGGCCGCACGGTCGCCAAGCTGCCGATCGACGTGCAGCTGGCGCGCATGCTGGTGGAGGCGCAGCAGCTGCACAGCCTGCGCGAAGTGCTCGCCATCGTGTCCTTCCTCAGCATCCAGGATCCCCGAGAGCGGCCGGCGGATGCGCGCCAGCAGGCCGATGCGGCGCATGCGGCATTTTCGGATCCGAAATCCGATTTCGTTGGTGTGCTCAATCTGTGGCGCGACTACGGCAAGGCGCACGAAGACCTCACGCAGTCCAAACTGCGCGACTGGTGTACGCGGCACTTCCTCAGCTTCATGCGCATGCGCGAATGGCGCGAGCTGCACCGGCAGTTGTTGCTGGTGGTGCAGGAGCTGGGGTGGAAGCTGGATGCAGTGACGTCGCGAGAAGCCATCACTTCTCCCTCTCCCCGCCGGGGAGAGGGCCGGGGTGAGGGGCCAACCTTGCGGGGCGCGACAAAGGCGACGGCTGTTGCCGTAGAAAAGAAAAGTGACAGGAAAGGGTCGGGCGAGCACCCGCCACTCACCCCAACCCTCTCCCCGGAGGGGAGAGGGAGCAAGGGCGACGACGAGGCCGCGAAGCAGTACGAAGCCATCCATCGCAGCCTGCTCGCCGGCCTGCCCACCCAGGTGGGCCACAAGGACGAGAAGGGCGTCTATCGCAGCACGCGCGAACGCCGCTTCCAGGTGTTCCCTGGTTCGTCACTCTCGAAAGTGCCGCCCAACTGGATCTTCGCGGGACAAATCCTCGATGTCGGCGGTCGCGTGTGGGGCATGATGTGCGCACGCGTCGAGCCGCTATGGATCGAACAGCAGGCCGCGCATCTCTTGCGCGCGTCCTGCCGTGACGCGCACTGGTCGCGCAAGCGCGGCCACGTGGTCGCGTACGAGCAGGTGAGTTTGTTTGGGCTCACCCTGGTCGAGCGTCGGCCGGTCACCTTCCAGAAACAGGATCCCGCGCTCGCGCACCAGATCTTCCTGCGCGAAGCCCTGGCCCGTTGCGATATCGACGCGCGCGCTGACTTCATCCGCGCCAACCAGCGGGTGTTGGAAGATGCGCGCGGCATCGAGGCCAAGCAACGCCGCGAAGGCTTGCTGCGCCATGAAGACGAGCTGGTCAGCTTCTTCGAGGGCAAGCTGCCGCAGGACATCGCCGACAGTCGGGCATTGGATGCGTGGTATCGCAAGGCGCGTCCGGCTGAACAGGCTGCACTGCGCTGGTCGCTTGATGATGTGATGAGCGGTGGTGCGGGCCTTGATCCCAAGGCATTCCCTGCGTCGTTGGATGTGCCGCCACAGAAGTACCGTCTCGAATACCGATTCGTCCCGGGCGACGATGCAGATGGCGTCACCCTGCATCTGCCGCTGGCCATGTTGAACGCTTTGCCCGCCGCGCGCTGCGAATGGCTGGTACCGGGTCTGCTCGCTGAAAAAATCGCCGAGCTGATACGAGGACTGCCCAAAGCCTTGCGACGAAACTTCGTGCCGGCACCGGATTTCGCACGCGCCTTCGTCGAAGCCGAAGCGCCGCGCGACGAGTCGCTGACCAAGGCGCTTGCTGTGTTCCTCAAGCGCGCCACCGGCGTCGATATATCGGCGCCCGAATTCGATCAGGTGATGCTGCCTGCGCACTTCCGCATGCGCTATCGCCTGCACGACGAAAACGGCAAGACGCTGGCGACCGGGCGCGACCTCGCCGCCATCCGCGCGCAATGGGAAGGCCAGGCGCGCGAGGCGTTTTCGCGCAAGACCGATATCGAGCTCACCCGTGAAGACATCGCCAGCTGGGACTTCGAAGAAATTCCACAGCAGGTGCGCTCGACCGGTGGCCTGCTCGCATTCCCGGCGCTGGTCGACCTGGGCGACGCGGTGGCGCTGCGCGTGTTCGAGCGCAGCGACGAGGCACGCGAAGCGCACGTGCAAGGCGTGATTCGCCTGTTGCGCAACGCCTTGGCCACCGACATGAAACAGGCGCGTCGTCGCCTGCCGGTCGGCAATCCGCTCGCATTGAAATACGCGCCAATCGGCGGCGTGGACGGCCTGCGCGAGGATCTGGTCGAAGGCGGCTTGCAGGACCTGCTGTCACGCTACCAGCTCAATGTGCGCACTGCCGGGGCGTTCGAGGCGTTGCACACGCAGGCAGCCCGCGAACTGTTTGGCGCAGCCGTCGAGCGATTGAAGTTGGCCGAGCCCATCATCGAGGCGCAGGCTGATCTGAAACCCTGGCTGCAACCACCGCTGATGGGTTTTGCGCGGGCCAGCTATGACGATCTGCGCGAACAGCTTGATGCGCTGCTCACGCCCGGCTTCCTGCGTGATCTACCGACATCACGGCTGGCGCACTATCCGCGCTATCTCAAGGCTATGCGTTTGCGTGCCGAGCGCCTGCGCCAGGATCCGGCCAAGGATCAGCAACGACTGCTGCAGGTGCTGCCGTTCTGGCGCGATTACCTCAAGCATCGCGCCGCCGGTACCGAAGCGCTGGATGAACTGCGCTGGCTGATCGAAGAGTGGCGCGTGTCGCTGTTCGCGCAGGAGTTGAAGACGGCCGAGCCGGTCTCGGCCAAGCGCCTGATGCGCGCGCTGGAAAACCTCGCCTGAGTCATCATTTGTGGGAGCGCACCCTGTGCGCGACGCGTGAACATCGCCACGCCAATCGCGCACAGGGTGCGCTCCTACAGGCGAGATTTACTTCACGCGACTCATCGGCGCAGTGTCATTGCAACCGTCCACCGCCGCCATCCAGTTGCCCATCAGCGAGCGGCGGATGGCGATCTTCGGATTCTCGCTGGACATGCAGGACACGCGGGTGCTGTCGCTCTGCTGCCACACCTGGTTGTTGTCGAGGGTGACCTGGGTATGGCCGGTAAAGCCCGTGAACGAACCCTGCACATGCGCCTGCACCGGGCCGGCTTTTTCGGTGGTGGGATAGAACACCGGCTTGCCGCTCTGGTCGACCACCTTGGTCACGACCTTGCCGTGTCCGCTCAGCCAGTTGTCGAGGTTGCTCAGTTCATCCGGCGACAGTTTGTCCAGGCCCGCCGCCTTGAATTCCTCCGGCGACATGCGCTGCTGCAGCGGTACGTACTGGTCGGCAGCGAAAGCGACGGAGGGAACGGCGAGAGCGACACTCATCAGCAACAGCAGCGAACGGGCCAGACGCATGGGGTAGTCCTCTAGGGGCAAGGGGTGAAGCGTTGCTGGCGCAGCATACACGGCATGAATCGCCGGTTCATGCAGGCGCCGGGAAACCAGGGTGACTGCACTAGGGACGCTCTGGCCTATTGCACATGGGCGTCACCGTCTCTGTCTGCCCGCAGATGGGTGTTGCGACGACGAAGGCAGGCTGGTGGCCTGTCGAGTCGGCGCGACGCACAGCTGCGGGCAGACAGAGACGGCCCTCCGGGTGATCTCCAGAGCGTGCGCAGGGCGCGATGCGCGTCTTGCCCAGGCAACCAGCCTGGGCCGCGACACACCTCGCGCCCTGCGCACGCTCTGGAGTCATGCCGCCCATGTGCAATAGACCAGAGCGTCCCTAGAATAGCCGCATGGTTCAAGCCGTCCTCCATGCAAGCTCGGGTCTCGCCGAGTGGCGCGAACGCGCCGGCAGCGTGCCGCCCGTGCTGGGCGAGGCGCTGGACACGTGCGCGGTGCTGCCCATGAACCAGGCCGAATGCGTCGACGTGCTGGAGCTGCTGGCCATGCTGGGCTGCGATGCCCAGACCCAGGCCGCCGCCCTCTGGTTCGAGGTGTCGCGGATCGATCCGGCCCTGTGGGCCTTGCGCGAGGCCGGGCTGCCGCCCGAGCTGCAACGGCTGGTCAGCGGCCAGCTCGCCGCGGAAAAAGTATGGGCGCTGCATGCCCAGCACGGCACCGACCGTGGCGCCGAAGGGCTGCGCCGCCTGTTGCTGGCGATCATCCGTGACTTGCGCGTGGTGTTCATCCTGCTGGCACGCCAGCTGGCGCACATGCGCGCGGCGAGCAGCCTGCCGGACAACGAGCGCCAGGAGCTGGCGCGCCTCACGCAGGACATCCACGCACCGCTGGCCAATCGCCTCGGTATCTGGCAGTTGAAGTGGGAGCTGGAGGATCTGGGCTTCCGCTACCTGCAACCGGAAACCTACAAGCGCATTGCGCGGCTATTGGACGAACGTCGCGTCGATCGCGAAGACTTCATCCGAGAATCGCTGGATGCATTGCAGGGCTCGCTGGCGGCGGCCGGCATCCGCGCCGAACTCGCCGGCCGGCCGAAACACATCTATTCGATCTGGAAGAAGATGCAGCGTAAGGCGCTGGAGTTCTCCGATCTCTACGACATCCGCGCCATTCGCGTGCTGGTGGATTCGGTTGGCGATTGCTACGGCGCGCTCGGCGTGGTGCATACGCTGTGGCCGCATCTGCCGGGTGAGTTCGACGATTACATCGCGCGCCCCAAGGGCAACGACTATCGCTCGCTGCATACGGCGGTGATCGGGCCGCGCGGCAAGACGCTGGAAGTGCAGATCCGCACGCACGAGATGCACCGCATCAACGAGCTTGGCGTGGCCGCGCACTGGCGCTACAAGGAAGGCGGCGCCGGCGACAGCGAGTTCGAGGCGAAGATCGCCTGGATGCGCCGCCTGCTGGAACCGCGTCCGGACAGCGAAGGCGATCTGGCCGCCGAACTGCATACCGAGTTGCTGGAAGATCGCGTCTACGTGCTCACGCCCAAGGGCGAAGTGGTAGACCTGCCTCACGGCGCCACGGTGCTGGATTTCGCTTATCACGTGCACACCGAGGTGGGTCATCGCTGCCGCGGGGCCAAGGTCAACGGACGGATCGTGCCGCTGACGTTCCAGCCTTCCAGTGGCGATCGCATCGAGGTGCTGACGGCGAAAGTGGCCGAGCCCAGTCGTGACTGGCTGTCCTCGCATCACGGTTATCTGCATACCTCGCGCGCCAAGGAAAAAGTGCGCACGTGGTTCCGTCGCATTGCGCACGATGCCAATCTCGCCGCCGGGCGTGCGATCTTCGAAAAGGAGATCAAGCGGCTTGCGCTGCCCGCAGCGGACCTGGGCAAGTTGCCCGCGCATTTCCATCTGAAGACGCACGACGAATTACTGGTGGCGCTGGCGCTCGGCGACGTGGCGCCTGGCCAGATCGCACGCGTGTTGCAAGAAGCGGCAGCGCCACCGCCTGCCGCGCCGCCGCCCTCGGCTGCCGCGCAGGCAAGGCAGGCGCTGCGCGATCACAGCGCGCTGAGCATCGAGGGTGTCGGCAACCTGCTCACCACGCTTGCACGCTGCTGCCAGCCATTGCCCGGTGATCCGGTGCGCGGCTTTGTGACGCGCGGCCGCGGCGTGTCCGTGCATCGTGCCGATTGCGCCAGCCTGGCACGGCTGGCGCGGCGCGATCCGGATCGGGTGATCGAGGTGGAGTGGGGCAAGGCTGCCGCCCGGGCCTATGAAGTGGACATCGAGTTGAGCGGCTATGACCGCAAAGGCTTGCAGAAGGACGTCACCAGCCTGATCAGCAACATGGGCACGCACATCATCGCCTCGTCCAGCCGGCTGCTGGGCCACACCGGCGAAGTGGAGATGCGCTTCACCCTGCGTGTACGCGACTTCGAACAGCTGTCGGGCCTGCTGAGCCGGCTGGTGGCGCTGCCCAACGTGGTCGACGCACGCCGCGTCAGCGGAGCCTGAACACTGCGCGTTCTCAACCGGGAGCGGTAGCGGCGCAATGTTAAGCTGCCCACGTTAACCCACCTTCGTGAACCCATGAACGGACGCAAAGACCAGCACGACCACGGGGTGTCGGGCCGCACCGAGCCCACCCTTGGCAACCTCGACAGCCTGGACGGGCCGGCGCCCCAGTCCCGGGAGGACGACGGGCTGCCCAAGTTCACGCTGGATCCCGACCTGCGTCGCGGCGGGTCGTCGCGCCCGCCGGTGCATCGTCCCAAGCGCCGGGGCTGGCTGGTGCCGGTGGTAGTGCTGATTGCCATCGGCATCGGTACCTCGCTGTGGATCGGCCAGGACAGGCTGCGCGGCTTGGTGCCGAACACCGAACTGGACGGCATCCTGGGGCGCGCGGAAACGGCGCTGCAGGAAGGCCATCTGGATGGCAACGACGGCAGCAGCGCGCGTGAGTTGTTCGAAGCGGCGCGTGCCCTCCAGCCGGACAACGACCGCGCCCGCGACGGGCTGCGCAATGTGGGGCAGGCCGAGATCGCGCGAGCGGATGCCGCACTGCAGGCCCACAAGCTGGACGAAGCGGATCAGGCGCTCACCGCGGCGCGCGAACTGCTCGGTGGCGGCAGCGATGTCGATCGGCTGACCCAGGCCTTGGCGGCGGCGCGCAACGGTGCGGTGCCTACTGATCGCCTGGTGGATCAGGCCCAGCAGGCGTTCGCCGCGGGCAAGCTCGAAGGAGACGATGGCGCAGGCGAGCTGTATCGCCGCGTGCTGGCGGCCGATCCCAACAACGCCGTGGCCAAGCATGGCCTGGAACAGGTCGGCGACGCGATCGCCGGCCAGGTACACAAGGCGCTCGATGCAGGCGATCGCGCGCAGGCGGCGACCCTGGTCGATCGTCTCGCCGTGCTGCTGCCCAATTACGCGGAACTGCCCGCGCTGCGTGCGGCGCTGGTGCAAGAGAACCAGCAGAACAACGGCGCCCTCAGCGATGCCATCAAGCAAGGCCAGGACGCGTTGCGCGATGGCCGCATCGTGGGTCCCGGCGAGGACACCGCGCTGGCGCACTTCAAGGCGGCGCTGGCGATCGATCCGGACAACGCCGATGCCAAGGCCGGCATGGGCCAGGTCGCGCAGGCGCTGATCGTGCAGGCCAATGCCGCCGCCGAAAACGCCGACCCTGCGCATGCGCGCCAGTTGCTGGATCAGGCAGCAGCCATCGCGCCGCATTCGGCCGACCTGGCGGCGGCGCGTGCCCGCATCGGTGGCGAAGGGCGCAAAGCAAACTCAGCGCAGGTCGCCAACGACATCGCCAGCGATGTCGCAGCCGACAGCAACGACAACCTGCAGCATCCGCCGCTCACGCCGCAGCAAAGCGCTGAACTGGCCCGCACCATCCAGCGCGCCGATGCGGCCGCGCGGCAGGGCAACCTTATGCTGCCCCCGGGCGAGAGCGCCTATGACCTCTACCGCCAGGCCCTGGCCATGGACGGCAACAATGAAGCGGCGCGTCACGGGCTGGAGTCGCTGTCCGGCGTGGCCGTCCAGCAGTTCAACCAGGCGCTGGCCAGCGGCAATCTTCCAGCCGCAGGCAATCGACTCGCCGACCTGGCCGATCTCTCGCCGGGCAGCGCCAGCCAGGGCGAGCTGCGTAACCGTCTCGCCGGTGCATGGATGGACCAGGCCGAACGGGAATTGCAGAACGGCGATCGCGCCAGCGCGGCGCAGGCGCTCGATAGCGCACGCAAGCTTGCACCCGGCAATCCGCGCCTGGCGACGTTGACGGCGCGCCTGCAATCGGGCGGCTGATATGACGGTGCTTGTGTTCGGGGCCAGCAGTCAGATTGGCCATTTCCTGCTGCCGCGGCTGCGTGCGCGTGGCGAATCGGTGCTCGCCCTGAGTCGCCAGTCGCGGCCGGCGCAAGCCGGCGTCCATTGGCTGCAAGGTGCGCTGCCCGGCCCGCTCTTCGACGTGGGCCGCCCCACGGCCGTGATCAACTTCGGCCCGCTGAATCTGTTTGCCCAATGGCTGGCGTCGGCCGGGCTGCCGGCGGCCACGCGCGTCATCGCCACCAGTTCGATGAGCGCCGAGTCCAAGCAGGCCTCGGATGTGCCCGCCGAGCGCGAGCTCTCGCAGTCGCTGCGCGATGGCGAACTTGCCGTCGCCGCCGCATGCGACCGCCAAGGCATGCCTTGGACTATTTTCCGGCCGACGCTCATCTATGGCGCCGGCATCGACAAGAGCCTGACGCCGATCGCGCGTCGCGCCAGTCGGCTGCACATCTTTCCGCTGCCGGCCGGCAGCGGCCTGCGCCAGCCGGTGCATGCGGACGATATTGCCGCCGCCGTGGTGGCTGCCCTCGATCATCCCGAAGCGGCTGGCTTGATCGTGCCGCTGGGTGGCGGCGAACGGCTCACCGCGGGTGAGATGTTCGCGCGCGTGCGCCGCAGCCTGACCACGTCCACCGTGCCGGTGCCGATTCCGGCCACGCTGCTGCGCCTGGGACGCTACGCCGTGCCGCGTCTGCGCGGCCCGTTGACACGGTTGGAAGCCGACCTGATCGCCGACAACAGCGATTTGCAACGGCTGCTGGGCGTCTCGCCCCGTCCGTTCCGGCCCGACGCAACCTGCTGGGAACCGCAGCCCCCTTTGTAGGAGCGCACTTGTGCGCGACCGCCGCCGGTAGGCGGCTCCGAGGCGGACCGGTCGCGCACAAGTGCGCTCCTACAACCCTGGCGACGCCTCACCGGTGCCCGCTACTCGCCAGAAATCCCCGCCCGCGTTCAGATGCCCGCCGGGAAGCAGGCCCTATGATCCCGGAGCCTCCCTGTTCAGGATTGCCCCTACTTGGACTTCATGACCCGTCTCCGCTCGATCTTCAGTGCCGTCTGGCCCTGGATCCGCATTCCGTTCTGGGTCTGCATGGGACTGCTGTTCGGCTTCGTGCTGCCGTACACGATGGTGCTCAACAAGCGCGTGCAGGATCGCTTCAACGATCTGGTGTTCGCCGTGCCCACGCGCATCTACGCCAGGCCGCTGCCGTTGTCGGCAGGTACGCCGATGACGCCGGGGACGCTCGAACTCGAACTGACCTTCGCCGGCTATAGCAACGACGGCCACGCCGACGTGGCCGGGACCTGGATGAAGGAGGGCAGCAGCTACACCATCGCTTCGCGCGGCTATGCCGGCCCGGACGGCGGCGAAGTACCCAAGCGCATCCGCGTCGCGCTGGGCAAGGGGCAGGTGGCCAGCGTCAAGGATCTGGCCAACGGCAAATCCATCGAGATGACCCATCTCGATCCCGCGCGCATTGCCACGGTGTACGGCTCGCAGCAGGAAGAGCGCCGCATCGTGCGCCTCAGCGACGTGCCCCCGCTTTTGCTGGGCGGCCTGCAGGCAGTGGAAGACCGCGACTTCAAGCATCACTTCGGCATCGATCTCACCGCCATCCTGCGCGCGACGTTCGCCAACCTGCGCGCCGGCCACACGGTGCAGGGCGGTTCGACGCTGACGCAGCAGCTCGTGCGCAACCTGTTCCTTGATCGCGAGCAGCATGTTTCGCGCAAATTGAACGAAGCGCTGATGTCCATCCTCATCGAAGCGCATTACGACAAGAGCCGCATCCTCGAGGCCTACGTCAACGAGGTATTCCTCGGCCAGCAGGGCGGCCAGGCCGTGCACGGTTTTGCCGCGGCGTCGGAGTTCTACTTCGGCCGGCGCATGGAAGATCTCAAGCCACAGGAAATGGCGCTGCTGATCGGCATGGTGAAGGGGCCGAGCTACTACGATCCGCGCCGCTATCCGGATCGCGCGTTGTCGCGCCGCAATCTTGTGATCGACCAGTTCACCGAAACCGGCTTGATCACGGCCGAGCAAGCCAACGGTTACAAGGCGGCGCCGCTGGGCATCGTCAGCAACGGACAGCTGCCGCACAATCGATTCCCGGCCTTCATGGACCTGGTGCGTCTGCAAACCACCGCGGACTTCGACGACGAGACGCTGTCCAACGGCAACCTGAGCATCTTCACCACGCTCGACCCGGCAGCACAGGTGTACGCCGAACAGGCGATCACCACCACCTTGGGCGGACTGGGCAAGCGTGGCGAGGCGGCGCAGGCTGCAGCGGTGGTGACCGAAGCACAGACCGGCGCGGTACTCGCCATTGTCGGCAGCAAGGTGCCGGGTGATCAGGGCTTCAATCGCGCGCTCGATGCAAAACGCCAGATCGGTTCGCTGGTGAAGCCGCTGGTCTATCTGGTGGCGCTGACCAATCCGGAACGATGGAACCTCGCCAGTCCCGTCGAGGATTCGCCCATCAGCATGCGCCAGCCCGACGGCAGTTTCTGGACGCCCAAGAACGACGAAGGCGATGTGCACGGCGCGGTGCCGATGGTCGACGCGCTGGTGCATTCGTGGAATCTCGCCACGATCAATCTGGGCATGAACATCGGCGTGTCGCGCATCAAGGCGTTTCTCGAATCGTTTGGTCTCACCAACGTCAACCCGAGTCCCTCGTTGTTGATCGGCGCCGTCGACATGTCGCCGCTGCAGGCCACCCAGCTCTATCAGTACATCGCCGCCGATGGCCATGCGCTGCCGCCGCTGGCGGTGCGCGGCGTGGTGGATGCGCGCGGCCAGACCATCAAGCGCTACGAAGTGAAGACCGGTGCCGGCGAATACCAGCCGGCGGTGCGGCTGGTGACCTGGGCCATGCAGCAGGTCACGCGCTCGGGCACGGCCGCGTCCATCGGCAGTTCGGGCCTGGCCTATCTCAATGCGGCGGGCAAGACCGGTACCAGCAACGACATGCGGGACAGCTGGTTCGCCGGTTTCACCGGTGATCACCTGGCGGTGTTCTGGATGGGCCGCGACGACAACAAGCCCAGCGGCATGTACGGTGCCACCGGCAGCCTGCGCGCGTGGCAGGAGCTGTTCAAGAAATTGCCCACGCGCCCACTGCCGGCGGCGCCGGGCCAGGGCCTGGAAATGGCGTGGATCAACCCCGCCAACGGCAAGCGTTCGGAAGAGGGTTGCGAAGGAGCGCGGCAGGTGCCGGTGGTCGCCGGTACACTGTCACAGGACGCCGAAGGCTGCTTCTGGCAGCACGTCGGCAATTTCTTCAGCGGCGGCGACGGATCCCCTGCGCCGGCATCCTCCGCTCCTATCCGGGATTGATCATGTTTGCTCGTGCCCTTCGTCTTTCCGCCGCGCCCGCCTCGTTGGCCGTCCTCTTGCTCGCGGCATGCAGCCAGCCCACGGCGCCTTCGCAGGCCACGCGTCCGACCGTGTCCGACGATCAGATGCTGGCGGCCATCCACGCGGCCGGCGACAAAGAGAAATCGGCCATCGACGTGAACCCGCTGCGCGATCCGGGCGTGGCCTCGCTGCAGGACGCCGCCGAAGGCGACCTGCGCGTCGGCAAATACAATGAAGCCGCCACCAAACTCGACCAGGCGCTGAAGATCAGCCCCAGCTCGCCGGACCTGCTGCAGGACCGCGCCGAGCTGGCCATCCGCCTGAAGGATTACGCCAACGCCGAGCAGCTGGCCCACCGCTCATGGGATCTGGGTCCGAAGCTGGGCCCGTTGTGTGCACGCAACTGGCAGACCATTGCCGAGCTGCGCCAACACGCCGGCGACGATGCCGGCGCCGCCGCTGCGAGCAAGAGCGTGGGGCAGTGCCATGTGGAAGGGATGCAGCGGTACTGAGCGAGGCGACAGCCCTCATGCATGGCTAAGACTCCCATGTCCATGGATTGATGATGTTGACGCGGGACGCGACAAAGTCGGTCACGTTTCGCGTCACCACCGTCATTCCGTGCACAAGCGCCGTAGCGGCAATGAAACTGTCCCGCAGCGATTGCGGATGGGGGATGTGCAGCTTCGCGCTTCGCTGCGCAACGGCGGTGTCGACGGGCAGGACGCGGCCAGCGAATGCCGGCAACACGTGACTATTCAGCCATGCGCGAAGCACTGCACCCTGTGAGGGGTCTCTGCGCTCGGCCAGCAAAGCGCCAAATTCCAGTTCCTGGATCGTGATCGCGGAAACGAACAGGTCGGCAACATCCACGCTATCGGCCCACTGCGCTACACACGAATCGGCCTTGCCACTACGCACCTTGCGTAGTTCAGAAACGACGTTGGTGTCGAGAACAAGCATCAGGACAAGTCTGCTGGTCGAGCGATGTCGCCCGGCCGCGGGATGTCCAGCTCGATGTCCTCGACGCCGGGCATGGCCAACAGATCGGCAATCTTCTGACGCCCCCCTGTAAGGCGCTGGTATTCCTCGATGCTCAACAGCACATGCGCCGGCTTGCCTCGATCCGTGATGAACACTGGGCCCCCCTTGGTGGCCTTCTTGGCCTTCGTGACGTCCTGATTGAGCTCCCGGCTCGATAGGGTCGTGATCGCCATGATGGCGCTCCTGCAGGTTATTTGTAGTTACGTTACTACAATAACCCGAGTCATCGCTCAGATCGCCAAATCAATGTGTTACACACCGCCAAGAACCGCAGAGGCTAGCCTCTTGCCGGCCCGCGGAGGAATGGGACTTCCGCCTCGATGCACTGCAGGCTCTGGCTGAACCTTGATTTCGGCCCGCCCTTAGCCGTGCCTTCCGGCGGGTTGCGAACGAGGAACGGAGCTAGCCCTCGCTATCGGCCAGCAGTTGCACCAGGGCGTTGCGGCGACGGGCATTCAACTTGCGCATGGCGGTAATGACGGTGCGCTCCTGCTCGGTCAAGACCTTATAGGCGCCTCCCGGTTCGCGTACCTGCCCGGAAGATGGCAGGCGGCCCAGGATCAGCCAATCCAGGCTGCACTCGAACTCCTCCGCCACCTTGGCCAGCCGGGCCGTTTCGGGAAAAGCCTGTCCCTTGAACCACTGGCGCACGGCTTCTTTGGACACGTCAAAGCGCAACGACAGCGCCTTGTTGCGCGCACGGCCACCAGGGATGTCAGCCAAATCGCAGGCTTCTTTCAGTCGATCTGCGAAGCCTGAGTAGGTATCGATTGATTTTCTTGTAGGCAAGTTAAACCTGGCTTTGGTGAGTCCAATCACCAAGCCATTCTTGTGATTTTTGTAAGAAGAAGACCACGTTTGACTTGTTAAGCACGTTTTGATTGTCTGCTTCCCGCAGCGCGGAGGGCGCTGCATCCGGAGCGCGCTTGCGTTGGTGTCGACGACACCGACACGGACCGCTATCGCCTTTCACTGGGGAGCAACTCGAAATGATTTCTCGTAGCGGATCGCCTTCGTTCGATTTACGCCTGCTGGTGCTGGCCATCGCCCTGAGCCTGGGAAGTGCCAGTGTGCTGGCGCAGAGTACGGCGGGCGACATCTCAGGCACTGCGACTTACACCAGCGGCGAAGTCGTGATCATCAAGGGTCTGGATTCGGGTTTTTCCCGCTCGGTTGAGTTGGCCGCCGACGGAAAGTTTCGCGTGTCGTCGTTGCCCAGCGGCCGATATGAAGTACAGCTGTTGCGCGACGGCCATCGGCAGAACACCAGTCAGGTGACCGTGTTGGCCGGCCAGACCACGCAACTCGATCTCGGCACCGACGCTGCCCAGGCGACCCGCCTGAGCACCGTGACGGTCAATGCGCATGCGATCCCGTCCATCGACGTCAGCTCGTCGGAAACGCGTACCACCTTCTCGGCCTCGCAGCTCAACGCGCTGCCGGTGCCGCGCGACATCGTCAGCGTGGCGACGCTCGCTCCGGGCGTGACCAAGGGAAATGGCGTATTCGGCAACCTGCCGTCCTTCGGCGGCTCGTCGGTCGCCGAGAACAGCTATTTCGTCAATGGATTCAATGTCACCAATCTCTATAACAATTTGTCGTTCGGCAAAGTGCCGTTTCAGGCCATCGAACAGCTGGATGTGCAAACCGGCGGCTACGGGGCGCAGTACGGGCTGTCTACCGGTGGCGTGACCTCGGTCAATATCAAGCGTGGCACGAACGAGTGGAAGGGCGGTGTGAGTTGGACCACTGCTCCGAACTGGGCGCGAGAGAATGCACCCAACGTCAAGCGTGATAACGGCACGACCTTCCGCGACTACGATAAAAACAGCAGTAGCAGCAACACATACGACGCATGGTTGGGTGGCCCGCTGATCAAGGATCAGCTATTCCTCTTTGCATTGGGCGAGTTCACCAGGTCGAGCAGCACCACCTATAGCGCTTCTTCCACCACAAGCCTGAGCAATGCCAACTCGACGTCTACCGCAAACGACCTCACCACCAAGAGCCCGTACTGGGTAGTGAAGCTCGATTGGAATATCAACGATGCCAACCACGTCGAATACACCGGTTTCAACAATACGGACAGCAATACCTACAGCTACTACAACGCCCCCTATGTCGACGGCGTGCCATCCAAGACAACCTACAAGGGCGATCTTCACAGCAAGTTCGGTGGCCTGACGCAAATCGTCAAGTACACCGGCTACCTCACCGACGATCTGACGCTGACTGCTCAGTGGGGCAAGATGGACAGCGCCAATTCCACCTATACGGTCAGCCCGACCGGCATCACGACCCGCTACAACGGCGATATCAATGCACCGGCCTCCGGCTGCGCGTATACCGCGTACAACGGAACGCCATGGGGGCCAGCAACCTGTTCCCTTGCGAGTTCCGTCGATCTCTACGGAGGGAAGGATCAGCGCAAGGCGTGGCGCATAGATCTGGACTGGAAGCTCGGCGATCACGATCTCGGCGCCGGCTATTCCGACGAAACCTGGTCCTCGGCTGCGGGCAGCTCCTACTCGGGCGGCGCTTATCATTCCTACTACTCCAAGCCCACGGCGAAAGCGCCGGGTCTGGTGATGACGTACAACTTCCGTACGGGAGGTCGTATCGACGTCGACCAGAAGGCCTGGTACGTGGAAGACCATTGGCAGGCGACCGACAAGCTGCTGCTGTATGGCGGCCTGCGCAACGACAGCTTCAACAACAGGAACGGTGCCGGAGAAAGCTTCGTCAAACAGGAAAATATCTGGCAGCCGCGTCTGGGCTTTTCCTGGGACGTGATGGGTGATGCCTCGTTCAAGGTCGCAGGCAGTGCAGGTCGTTACTCCTTGCCGATCGCGGCCAACGTCGCCTTGCGCGCGGCGACGGCCTCGCTCTATACCGAAGACGACAGCCTCTACACGGCCATCAATCCCGACGGCTCACCGGTGTTGGTGGGCAAGTCCGGCAGCCAGGGCCATTACATCCTCAACGGTGAGGATGGCAGTACGCCCAATCCACGGGCGGTGGCCTCCAAGGATTTGAAGCCGTATGTGCAGGATGAGTACATCCTGGGTTTCCAGAAGAGCCTGCGCAGCGAAAATAGTTTTCTCGACAACTGGACCGTCGGCGTCAAGGCCACTTATCGAAACTTGCGCACGACGATCGACGACACCTGCGATTCGCGTCCGTTCTACGCGGAGGCAGTGAAGCAGGGCGTGGGCGATGCTTGGGACGACCAGTGGTCCGTTCCAACCGGCATGGGCGGCTGCTGGATCTACAATCCGGGAAGTGCGCTTACGTTGACGACCACACTGGACGGCTCGCCTCGCACGTTCAACGTGACGATCCCCGGCAGCACCTTGGGGCCGCGCGCCAAGCGTTCTTATCAAGGCGTGGTGTTCAGCGCCGAGAAGCAATCCGAGAAGTACTACGTCAACGCCTCCTACACTTGGTCCAAGAGCTACGGCAACACCGAGGGCCTGGTGAAATCCAGCAACGGCCAGGACGATACCGGCACCACGTCGGATTTCGATTTCCCGGAAATCATGGTCGGCGCCAATGGCTACCTGCCCAACGATCGCCGGCACGCCATCAAGCTCTACGGCGCTTACAAGTTCACGCCCGAGTGGTCGGCAGGCCTCAATTTGCTGGCGCAATCGGGTGCGCCGATCAGCTGCTATGGCGGTGGCGGCGGTACGCTGGGTACCCGCTTCGGCTATGGCGCGCAGTTCCATGTCTGCAACGGCGAAGTCAGCGCGGAGGGAACCTCGGGACGCACGCCGTGGCTGTGGACGGTCAGCCCGAACGTGATCTATCAGCCCTCGTGGGCAAAAGGCCTGAGCATGCAGCTCTCGGTGATCAACCTGTTCGACAACGACTCACCGACCTTTGTCTACGAACAGTACGAAACCATTTCCAACAGCGGGCGCAAAACGCAGTACACACACTACAAGCTGCCCAAGTACTTCAACACGCCGCGTTATGCGCGACTGCAGTTGCAGTACGACTTCACGCTGTAAGTCCTAAGTCGCCGATGACCGGCCCGTGGTGTCGGGCCTCGGCGAATGGAGTGACCTCCAGTCCTGGGGGCACCCTTGATGAAGCGTCACCCCGATCGCGCGTCGTCAAGGAAGCAAGCCGGATCCGCAAGGGCGGTGCACGCCAGGACCATTTGGCGTGCATCCGGGCGTGAGCTTGCCGGGTCGATCTTGCGAGGGCAGCTAGGCCCTGGCGCGCTCTTCCATCAGGCCCACCAGATTCCCGTCGGGATCGCGCAGAAAGGCCAGCCATAGCGTGTGGTCGGATAGCTCCGCGGTCGCCTGCGGCTCGCGTTCGCCCACCGCGCCGTGATCGAGCAGGGCGCGAAAACTGTGCTCGATGTCCGGGACCTTGAAGTAGAGGATGGAATTGCTGCCAACGTTGCCGTGGCCCTGGGGTGTCGACAGCATCAACCGTATGCCGCCCGCATCGAGAAACGCCAGGTTGGTGGCGGGGCGGAACAGGAAGGGCAGCTCGAGGATGTCGCGATAGAACGACAGCGCTGCATCGACGTCGCTGACGGTGACAGCGATCTGGCCGATGCCGGTGATCCGTGAGGACATGGCGAGGCTCCACGGGTGGGAAGGGCACAGTCTAGAGTATTCGCGGATGCGACCGAGGTCGGCGATACTGGGCGGATGATCGATCACGAGGATGTTGCGGCGCTGCTGGGCACGGAAGGCCCCTTCGCCCGCGAGCTGCCCAATTTCGCCCCGCGCGCCGCCCAACAGGCGATGGCGCGCGCGGTGCAGCACGCCATCGCCGAGCGCGAGACGCTAATTGCCGAGGCGGGCACGGGCACGGGCAAGACCTTCGCTTATCTTGTGCCCGCACTGCTGTCCGGCGAGCGCGTCATTGTGTCGACCGGCACCAAGGCGCTGCAGGACCAGCTGTATTTCCGCGACCTGCCGCGCATGCGTTCGGTGCTGGATGTGCGCCTGAAAACAGCCTTGCTCAAGGGGCGCTCCAACTACCTGTGTCTCTACCGGCTGGATCAGACCGTGCGCGAAGGCGCGACTTTTGATCGCGCCCAGGCTTCCCAGCTGGCGGCGATCCGCGCCTGGTCGGCGCGCACGCGGCGCGGCGATCGCATGGAGCTGGCCGAAGTGCCGGAAGAATCGCCGATGTGGCCGCGCGTCACCTCCACCCCGGAAAACTGCCTGGGCGTGGAGTGTCCGTTCTACGACGATTGCCACGTGATCAAGGCGCGACGCGAGGCGCAGGAAGCCGAGCTGGTGGTGGTCAATCATCACCTGCTGTTCGCCGACCTGGCGCTCAAGCAGGAAGGGTTCGGCGAGATTCTTCCCGGTGCCAGCGCGTTCATCCTGGACGAGGCGCATCAAATCCCCGAGCTGGCGGGCCAGTTCTTTTCGCAGAGCCTCAGCGCACGTCAGCTCACCGATCTGGCACAGGACAGCCTGAGCGAATGCAATGGCGTCACCGGCGCCATCGGCTTGGTGCTTGAGCCGGTCGAGGCCATGCAGGACGCCGTGCGCAAGCTGCGGCTGAGCATGGATGGCCTGGCGGAGCGCGGGCCGTTCCATCAGCTGGAAAGCCATCGCGAGATCAGCGACAAACTGCACGAGCTGCGCGACGTGCTGGCGGCACTGACCGACGTGCTGGCCTCGCAGGCGGAACGTTCGCGCGGTTTCGCCAACGCGCACGAACGCGCTGCCTTGATGAGCGAACGGCTCGATCGCATCGCCGAGCGCGAAAGCGAACGGGACGTGCGCTGGTACGAGTTGTTTCCACGAGGCCTCGCCTTGCACGCAACGCCGCTGGATCTGGCCGCGCCCTTGCGGACGATGCGCGAGCAGACCCAGGCTGCCTGGATCTACACCTCGGCTACGCTGTCCGTGTCGTCCAGTTTCGACCACTTTGCACGGCAACTCGGTCTGGAAGATCCTCAGACATTGCAGGTGGAAAGTCCGTTCGACTACGCCAAGCAAGCGCTTTGCTACCTGCCTCCCGGATTGCCCGATCCCTCCGCGCGCGACTACACCGATCGTGTGATCGAGGCCGTGCTGCCGGTATTGCATGCATCGCATGGGCGCGCGTTTCTGTTGTTTACCTCGCATCGAGCGTTGCGTCGTGCCGCGGAGCTATTGCAAGAGCGCGTGCCGTGGCCGCTGTTCGTGCAGGGCACCGCGCCGCGGCATCGCTTGCTGGAAGAATTTCGCCAAAGCGGCCACGGCGTCCTGTTGGGTGCGGCCAGTTTCTGGGAAGGCGTGGACGTCGCCGGAGAAGCGCTCAGCGTGGTGGTGATCGACAAGCTGCCGTTCGCATCGCCCGATGATCCGGTCTTGCAGGCGCGACTCGAAGCACTTGAGCAGGCAGGCATCAACCCCTTCATGGGATGGCAGGTGCCCAGCGCGGTCATTGCGCTCAAGCAGGGCGCAGGGCGCCTGATTCGCGACGTGCATGATCGCGGCGTGCTGGTGCTGTGCGATCCGCGACTGACCAGCAAGGGCTATGGACGTCTGTTTCTCAACAGCCTGCCGCCCATGCCGCGCACCAAGGAGCTGGTCCAGGTGGCCGCCTTCTTCGACGACACCTCCCCCGGTTAACGAGAACCTTGTAGGAGCGCACCCTGTGCGCGACCGCGGCCCATCGATTTGCCCCGGTATCCGGCATGACCGCGCCCATGAGGTCTCGCCGTGGAAAGGCACTAGCCTCCAGCCTTTCCCCGAAAGATGATAGGCGTCTTACCCCCAGCGCAGAGGGCACCAACATGGCAAAGGTCATCGGACTCGGCGGCATCTTCTTCAAGTCGCGCGACGCCAAGGCGTTGAACGAGTGGTACGCCAAGCACCTGGGACTGCCCGTGCAGAAATGGGGCGGAGCCCGCTTCAATGAAGACTCGGCGCGCCCGGGCTACACACTCTGGTCACCGTTTGCGGCCGACACCACCCATTTCGCGCCCAGCACGCTGCCGTACATGATCAATTTCCGCGTGGATGATCTTGACGCACTGCTCGCCCAGCTGCGCGCCGACGGCGTGACCGTCGAGGACAAGGTGGAAGAGAGCGAATTCGGCCGCTTCGGCTGGATCATGGATCCGGAAGGCACGCGCATCGAACTGTGGCAGCCGCCGGCCTGAGCTTAAGTGCGGGCGGCTATCTCGCGCAGATGGTGCGCGGTCGCTTCGTCCGCGGGAACAAAAGCCTCCAGGGCGAGTTCGGCCAGCGTGATATCCATCGGCGTGCCGAATACCGTGGTGGTGCTCAGCATCGACAGCGTGACATCGCCCAGTGCCAGTTCCATGGGCACTGCGATGTCGCCGCTGAGTACGTGGAGTTCGTCGGCATCGTCGCCGGGATAGCTGCGCAATTCCTGAAGTAAGGCGACCAGCGCCGGGTCGTGCGTGGCATCGATCTGGCGACGCAAGCGATCGAGCAGGTGCGCCCGCCACACCGGCAGATTGCGGATATGCGGTGCCAGCCCATCGGGATGCAGGCTGAGGCGCAACACATTGATCGGCGGCTTGAGCCATTGCGGTACCAGTCCCGCCAGCATGCGCTGCGTGGCCTGGTTGCTTTCGATCAGATTCCAGTGGCGGTCGATGGCGAGCGCGGGATAGGGCTCCAGGCCTTTCAACAACAAGCGAATCGAGCCGCGCACCGCGGTAAACGCTGGATCGTCAAACGTGCGTTCGCGATAGACGGGTGCGAATCCCGCTGCCACCAGCAGTTGATTGCGTTCGCGCAAGGGGATCTCCAGATATTCCGCCAGCCGCAGGATCATGTCGCGGCTCGGTTGCGTGCGGCCCGATTCCATGAAGCTCAAATGGCGCGTGGAAATCTCCGCGCCGCTGGCCAGGTCGAGCTGGCTGAGTCGGCGATGGCGTCGCCACTCTCGCAGCAGGTCGCCCACTGGACGGGCAAGCGTGGAAACCGTGGCGCTCATGCATTACTCCGTCGTGCCTCGTTGCAGCAATGTTCCCACGAGGACGCATCGCCGGCCATGCCGGACGGCGGGGTTGCCGTCCGGCGATGAGACTTAGACCAGCTGCGGTACCTTGTCGAGAAAGCCGAACACCTGGCGAATGCGTCCGTCTTCCATCGCTGCAACATCGAAGCCGATCACCAGCGGTTCGTCCGCGCCCGGCGAGGCAAGATGCCAGTGGAAGCGCAAGGTGTCGTGATGCGCATCGACCACGCCCGCCAGCGCGAAGCGGTGACCCGGAAACATCTCCTGTACGGCAGCGACGGTGGCGTCGATCGCCTGCCAGCCCTTCGCGTCCACCATCGGATCGGTGTAGCGCGCATGTTCTGCGTAGACGTCTTCGATCAGGCTGCGGCGGCGCAGTGCGTCGGTTTCGTTCCAGCTGGCGATATAGCGTTCGGCAAGCGTGTGGGCGTGGTTGGTCATGGCATGTTCCTCCGTGGGTTGGTGTGGGAACAGCTTGCGACCGGCGCCGCATGGTTGCGATTACCTCAGGGGTAATGAGTTGCGCCCCGGTTCTGCCACAAGTTGCGCGCGAGTCGACAGCCAATCGCCCGCCCGATGGCCCGGAGGCATGTTTTCCTGCAGTCTCCGATGCTAAGGATGGGGCCATGGGACACTGGATGAAGAGCTGGACCGCCAAGGTGCTGGGCGTGGGCCTGCTGGCGCTGCTGATGTTGCTGCCGTTATGGAAAGTGCAGTCGCTGGTGGACGAGCGACAAGGCATGCGACGGGCGGCGATCGATCAGATTGCCCAGGGCTGGGGCGGCGAACAGGTACTCGGTGGTCTGGTGCTTGCCGTGCCATCGCACGAAAAGATCGCGATGACCGGCGGCGAACTGCGCGATGTGGCCGATACCACCCTGGTGCTTCCCGACACCGCCGACATGAGCATTGGAATGTCGGTGGACAAGCGCAGCTACGGCATCTATGAAGCGCCCGTGTTTGCTTCCACGGTCGAGCTGCACGGCAAATTCACTGCGGAAGATATCGCGCAGCAGCGCCAGATGGATAGCGCCGTCTGGCAGGATGGCAAGGCCGAATTGAGGCTCGCAGTCGGCGATCTGCGTGGCTTGCAGGAAGTCACCGAGTTGCTGGTCAACGGCAAACCGCAACGCTTCGCATCATCGGCGGCGACGATTGCCGGTGCGTCCTCCACAGTTGTTGTGCCACTCGATCTCGAGGCGCTGAACGGCCAGCCGATCGAGTTTTCCGTGAAGCTGAAGTTGGCGGGCACGCAATCGTTGCAGCTATTGCCGCTGGCGCGCACCACCGAGGTGACGATGCATGCGCCATGGCCCGACCCGAGTTTCATCGGCGCGGCTTTGCCGCTGGAGCGCACGGTGAATGCGCAGGGCTTTTCGGCGCGCTGGCATATGCTGGATCTCAATCGCAAGTTCGGCCAGTCGTGGCATGCGAGCGATGCGCGTATCGACAGCGCCGTGCATGACGCGGCCTTCGGCGTGGCGCTGTTCCAGCCGGTGGGTGTCTATCAGCGCAATGTGCGCGCGGGGAAGTACGGGCTGCTGTTCATCACGATGACCTTCGTGGCGTTCTTCCTGTTCGAAGTGCTCAAGCGTTTGCGCGTGCATCCGGTGCAATACCTGCTGGTGGGCGCGGCACTGACGACGTTCTATGTATTGCTTCTTGCCTTGTCCGAGCAGATCGGCTTTGGACTGGCCTATGCGGCGGCGGCGGGCGCGGTGGTGGCGATCGTGGGCGGCTACGCCATGGCGGTGCTCGGCGCGCGCCGTGCAGGGCTGTTGCTGGGCGGCTCGCTCGCCCTGGTTTACGCCATGCTCTACGTGGTGCTGGCGGCCGAGGAATACGCCTTGCTGATTGGCGCGATCGTCCTGGTGGTCACCGTGGCCCTGCTGATGTACCTGACCCGCCGCATCGACTGGTACGCCAGCATGCCTGCGGCGGCCGGCCCGGCTATCATGGAGCAGCCATGAATCTGCTCGCCATCGAAACCTCCACCGAAGCCTGCTCCGTCGCCCTGATCCATGGCGACGAAGTAGTCGCCCGCAGCGAAATCGCGCCACGCCGTCACGCCGAACTGGTGCTACCCATGGCCGATGCCCTGCTGGCCGAGGCCGGTCTGGGTCGGCACGCACTCGATGTGATCGCCGTGGGCCGCGGCCCGGGCGCCTTCACCGGCGTGCGCCTGGGCATTTCGCTCGCCCAAGGCATGGCGCTGGCGCTGGACGTGCCGGTGGTGACGGTGTCATCGCTGGCCGCGCTGGCGCTGGAAGCTCCTGAAGACGATGCGGCCATCCTGGCCGTGATCGATGCCCGCATGGGCGAGATCTACGCCGCAAGCTACCGACGCGACGACAACGGCGGGCTCATCGAGCTCGATGAAGAACGCGTCTGCATGCCCGCCGCGCTGAGCTTGTCGGTATCGCCGGCATGGCACGTGGTCGGCACCGGTTGGAGCACCTATGCGGACGTGCTGCGTCCGCATCTCACCGGCGAACTGCGCTCCGCGCAAGGCGCGCGCTATCCGCAGGCGCGCCATGTAGCCGAGCTCGCTGCACGCGAATTCCTGGCGGGTCGCGCCGGCGCGCCGGAACACGCCTTGCCGGTGTATCTGCGCGACAAAGTCGCGCTGACGCTGGTAGAGCAGGGCAAGGCCTGAGCTTGCTCCTTGCGGCGGCTGACTCAGCCGCCGTGCACGCCTTCGCCAACGACGAGCTTGGGCGCAGCATCTTGCTTGCGTGCAGCGCACTGGATGCTCTGGGCGTGTTTGATTGCGGGCAGCAATCCCGGAAAACGTTCTTCGATTTCCGCGCAACGCGTGGTGTTGAGCATTTCCACGCCGCGGCGTTCGCTGCGTATCAGGCCGGCTTCGCGCAGCGCACGAAAATGCTGTGACAGCGTGGACTTTGGAATGCAGCGGTTTTCCAGCTTGAGAAATACGGAGCAGCTGTTCGCGCTGTCCGCACAGGACAGTTGCCAATATATGGTGGCGCGCACCGGATCGGAGAGGGCATGCAGGATGCCTTCGACGGTGACATCGTCAATGGATGGGTGGGTCAGGGGCCTCATGTGCTCATTTTAGCAGCACTTGAAATCTAGTTCTTAAGTTCGTATGTTACGAACTATGGGACAACAACTTGTCCCAAGCCCTTCTACACACAAACCTGAACAGGTATCCGTCATGAGCAAGCTCAAAGGTAAAGTGGCTGTTGTTACCGGCGCATCCAAGGGTATTGGTGCCGCCATCGCCAAGGCGCTGGCCGCCGAAGGCGCTTCGGTGGTCGTGAATTACGCCTCCAGCAAGGCCGGCGCGGATGCCGTGGTCGCCGAAATCACCAAGGCTGGCGGCAAGGCCGTGGCCGTGGGTGGCGACGTTTCCAAGGCAGCTGATGCGAAGGGCCTGGCGGATGCAGCCGTGTCGAACTTCGGCCGTCTGGACATCCTGGTGAACAACTCGGGCGTCTATGAATTTGGCGCGTTGGACGCCATCACCGAGGAGCACTTCCACAAGCAGTTCAACGTAAACGTGCTTGGCCTGTTGCTGACCACGCAGGCCGCGGCTCGTCACATGAAGGACGGCGGCAGCATCATCAACATCGGCTCGCTGGTCTCGCGCATCGTGCCGGCCGAAAGCGCGGTGTATACGGGCACCAAGGGCGCCGTGGACGCGATCACCGGCGTGCTGTCGCGTGAGCTTGGCCCGCGCAAGATCCGCGTCAACGCGGTGAATCCGGGCATGGTGGAAACCGAAGGCACTCACACCGCCGGCTTCATCGGTTCGGACTTCCATCAGGGCGCCATTGCGCAGACCCCGCTGGGCCGCATCGGCCAGCCGGACGACATCGCCTCCATCGTGACCTTCCTGGCCTCCAACGACTCCTACTGGCTCACCGGCGAACAGCTCTACGCCGGCGGCGGCATGCGCTGATCCATCGCGCTTAGCTGTATGACGCACCCCGGTGTGGGCCGGGGTGCGTTTTTTTTGCATGCGTCGGATTAACGCGCATGGGCTGAAAATGCCTCGTTATTTCACCCGTAACGAGGCAACCGGATGTCCAGCCAGAGCAACAACGGGATCCTTCAATTCCAGTCAGCGTTCGATGTGCCCACCACCATCGCCAAGCTTCGCGAGGCGGTGGAGTCGCACGGCGCAACAGTATTCGCGTTGATCGACTTCAGTGGCGACGCGGCGCGGGCCGGCCTCACCATGCGTGCGGAGCAAATGCTGATCTTCGGCAATCCCAAGGGCGGCACGCCTTTGATGCAGCTGGAACCCGTGGTGGGACTGGATCTGCCGCTGAAGGCGCTGGTGTGGGATGACGGCCACGGCGCCACCTGGATTGCTTGCAACACGCCGGAGTACATTCTCGGGCGCTATCGCTTACCGGAAGCGCTTGCCGGAAATCTGGCGGGGCCGCTGGCCATCCTCAAATCACTGGCGCTGAAGCCTTCTGCGTGATCAGGCGCTGCGTTCGATAAAGCTGACGTTGGCGATCCAGTTCGACTGCCGCCGCGCAAGCTTGGTGCCCAGGTCTTCTTCGCTGAAACTCGCCGCCCGATGCTGCAGCAAGCCGGTGTCGAGATTGTCGATCGTGTTGACGTTGACCACGGCGTAGACCTGACCATCCACCGTGCAGGTCACCAGCGGTACCGCACCACATTGGCGGCAGATGTGGAACGCTGCTGTGCCGGTGCCAAATGAGTAACGATTCACCAGTTCCTGATCGCCGATGGTGACGCGCAGCTCGCCATCGGGTTTGGACGTCCAGACGGCACCATGCTTGGTGCAGAAGGTGCAGTCGCAGGCGCGCGCGGGGATCTCGACGGGATCAGGTTCCCAGCTGAGCGTGTAGGCAATATTTCCGCAGTGACACTGGCCCTGGAGCAGCATGGTGGCGTCCCATCGACATGACGTTGAGCGCCAAGCGTAAACGATCGCCGCGTTTAGAGCTGTCCAATCACCAACTGCACGACCAGACTGCTCACCGCCACCGCCGCCCAGACGCCCAGTCCCAGCAGGATCGGCCGCGCACCGGTGGACGCCATCTTGCGCAAATTCGCAGACAGGCCAATCGCCGTCAGTGCCACGATGATCAGGAACTCGGCCGCCAGATGCAGCGCCGGCTGGATCGCCACCGGCACCAGGCCTGCCGTACGAACGGCGGAGGCCACCAGGAACCACAGAATGAACCAGGGAAAGATGCGCGCGAGGCTGAAATCCGTGGCGCCTTGCTTCTTCTGCTTCCACGCGGTGGCGAAGGCGAGGATCAGGCAGATCGGAATGATCAGCGTGGCGCGGGTGAGCTTGACGATGGTGGCGTAATCGCCAGCCTCCTTGCTGAAACTGTAACCCGCCGCGACCACCGAGGAGGTGTCATTGATGGCGGTGCCCGCCCACAGGCCGAAGCCCAGATCCGAAAGATGCAGCAGGTGCCCCAGCAGCGGGAACAGCAGCACCGCGACCAGGTTGAACAGGAAGATGGTGGAGATGGCGAACGCGGTGTCGTGTTCGTCCGGCTTGATGATCGGCGTGACGGCGGCAATCGCCGAGCCGCCGCAGATCGCCGTGCCCACGCCGATCAGAATCTTCAGCTTGTCCTGGACCTTCAGCAGTCGACCCAAGCCCCACGCGGTGAGGAAGGCAACGGTCATGGTCACCAGCGTGACCGAGAGGGATTCCAGGCCCGTCTTGGCCACCTGGTTCAGACTCAGGCCGAAACCCAGCGCAATGATCGACCACTGCAGCACCTGCTTGCCGGCAAACTGGATGCCGGGCGTGTAGCTGCCGCCCGGAGCCACCGTATTGCGCACCAGGATGCCCAGCACGATGCCAAACACCGGGCCGCCGATCAGCGGGGCGACTTTGCCCAGCCCCAGCGCGACCAGGGCGATCACCACCGACAGCAATAAGCCGGGAAGGCGGGAAGGCGTGGGGGTGGTGGGAATGGCGACGGCGGCGTTCATGCGGTTCTCCTGCGATGGCAGCATTTTCCGCCTCGCCGTCCATCAGAAAAACTTTGAATTATTGATGGCTGTTATAAGATAGCCTGATGATCAATATCAGCCCGCGCCAGCTGGAGGTGTTCGTCCAGATCGCACGTCTCGGCAGTGTGCGTGCGGCGGCCGAGATGCTTCATCTCACCCAGCCGGCGGCGAGCATGGCGCTGGCGGAGATGGAGCGGCAGCTCGACGCTGCCGTGTTCGCCCGCGAGCGCGGCCGCTTGCGCCTCAATACGCGTGGGCGGGAGTTGCTGCCGCTGGCGCAGGAGCTGCTGGAGCGCTATGCAGAGTTCGGACGCCTTGGCAGCGGCGGCGTCGACGAGTTGGGCGGCGAGCTGCGCGTGGGCGCGAGCAATACGGTGGGCAACTATCGCGTGGGCGAACTGCTCGGCGCGTTCGTGCGCGCGCATCCGCATGTCTCGGTCCGGTTGCGCGTATCCAATACATCGGAAATCGTGGCGTCCATGCTCGACCATGGACTGGAGCTGGGCTGCGTCGAAGGGCCGGTCGCCCACCCGTCGCTGGAAGTGCGCCCGTGGCGCGACGATGCGCTGGTGGTCTGCGCGTCGCCCGATCATCCGCTGGCGCGCAAACGGCGACTGGAGCCGGAGGATTTCGCCGGAACACGTTGGGTACTGCGCGAACCGGGCTCAGCCACACGGAGTTTGAGCGAGCGTGCGCTTGCCAGCCTGCCGCCCGGCGAAACCGTGCTGGAGCTGGATCAGGCTGAAGCGATCAAGCAGGCCGTGATCGCCGGCCTTGGCATCGCGTGTATCCCCGAGGTGGCCATCATCGACGCGGTAGCCGCGGGGCGGCTGAAAGTGCTGCGCACGCCATTTCTCGATCTGCATCGCAAGCTGTCGTTGCTGTTGCATCGGCAGCGTTATCGCGGGGCGTTGATCGAGGCGTTTTTAGCCAGCGCAGCCTGAGGGCCTCAAAAAAACTGTATGAGCGCACCCTGCGCGCGACCGGTTGTCGCGTCAGGCCAGTCGCGCACAGGGTGCGATCCCACAAAAAAACAGTTCGGCGGTCGGGCTAGCCAATAATGCTGGCCAGCAACGCCTCAGCCTCCTCATGCGTGCGCGCACGAAGAATGCGCGGCGCATGCGACCGCAATACGGCATGATCGAGCGAAGCCAGACGATCGCGCACATGCAGCAACTGGCTGGGATGCATACTGAATTCGCACAGGCCCAGCGCCAGCAACAGGCCGGTGAAATTCGCATCGCCGCCGATTTCGCCGCACAGGCTCACGCCTTTCTTCGCGCGGCGGCCTTCGGTGATCACGTAGGCGAGCAGGCGCAGCAGCGCGGGCTGTAGCGGGTTGTAGATGTTTTCCAGCGCATCGTTGCCGCGATCGGCGGCGAGCACGTATTGCGCCAGATCGTTGGTGCCGATGGCCAGGAAGTCGGCGTGTTCGAGCAGGGCGCGCACATTGATGGCGGCCGCCGGCACTTCGATCATCGCGCCAAGCTGCAGTTTTTCCGGCAGGTCGACGTTCTCGCGCTTGAGCTCCTGACGCGCCAGCTTGAACAGCGTGCGTACCGCAATGAGCTCATCGGGCTGGGTCACCATCGGCACCAGCACACGCACTGGTCCGTAGCAGGCCGCGCGCAGGATGGCGCGAATCTGCGTGGAGAACACGGCCGGATAACGCAGCGACAGGCGCACGCCGCGCACACCCAGCGCCGGGTTGTCTTCGCCGCGCAAGACGAGTCCCGCGGCATCGGCCTTGTCCGCACCCAGGTCGAGCGTGCGGATGGTGACCGGCAAGCCGCCCATACCGAGCACGAGATCGCGATAGGCGATGAACTGTTCGTCTTCGGTGGGCAGTCCCTTCTGGCGCAGGAACAGGAACTCGGTGCGATACAAGCCCACGCCGTCGGCGCCGCGTGCGCGCGCCATCGCAATATCGGCGGGCATTTCCGCATTGGCGAACAGGCGGATGTCGACGCCGTCGCGGGTGCGAGTGGGTGCGTTCGCCAGCGTGGCGAGGCGGCGACCTTCAGCCGCGGCTTCGCGCTGCCAGGCGCGGTAATGGGCCAGGTCCTGTGCGGTGGGATGCACCACGGCCTCGCCGCGTTCGGCGTCGAGCAGGATCAGGTCGTCATCGTGGATGGTCGACAATGCATCGCGCGCGCCCACCAGCATGGGCAGATCGAGGCTGCGCGCAAGGATCGCGCTGTGCGAATACGGGCTGCCCGAACTGGCGACCACGCCGAGCAGGCCGGCGCCGGCGAGGTGCGCCATGTCGGCCGGGGCGATGGTGTCGGCGATCAGGATCTCGCCCACGCGCGCGGCCAACTTGCGTTCTTCGCGACTGGTCTGGCGCTGCAGGGCGGAGATCACGCGCCCGATCACCTGGTCGACGTCTTCCTTGCGCGAGCGCAGGTAGGGATCGTCCATCGCCTCGAACACGGCCGCGAGGCGATCGCGCTGCTTCTTGAGCGCTGCGCCAGGACGGTAATGGCCGATTCGAACGAGATCATCCAGGCCGCGCAGCAGTTCGGGATCATCGAGCAGCAGGCTGTGCGCATCGATGAACTCGTTCACTTCGCGCGCGAGCGCGCCGTGCAGCTTGCCGCGCAGCTCGCGCAGTTCCTGCCGCGCGGTATCGAGCGCGCGATGCAGCCGGGCAAGTTCGCTTTCGACTTCGTCTTCATTGAGCGGACGGGTGTCGACCAGGTAGCGACTGGGCTGCACCAGGCGGGCGCGGCCAAGAGCCATGCCTTTTGCTGCCGTGGTGCCTGTCAGTACCTGTCTCATGCATGCCTTCCATGGTGTAACGGCCGGTCCGGCCGTGCGCGACGTCGGCATCCGGCCAACGTGTCGAATGCTGGATGAGAAAGATCGCACGACGCAGCCCACCGGGCCGTGAATACGGCCTCAGCTCGGCAGTCGCGGGCGATCTTTTTGCGCACTCAGGCTCCTTCGTCGAACTTGCGATCGAACAGCGCCACCACGGCGTCGATGGCGGACGCTTCGTCCGGGCCATCGGCGCGAACCACCAGCGGCGTGCCGATGCCGGCGGCCAGCATCATCACGCCCATGATGCTTTGTGCATTCACCTCGCGGCCCTTGCTGATCAGCCACACGGTGGATTTGAAGCCTTGCACCAGCTGCACCAGCTTGGCCGAGGCGCGGGCATGCAGGCCCAGTTTGTTGGAAACAACGATCTCTTTCTCAAGCATGGTCGATGAAGATTCCTCCGCGGCCACCACTGGCGGCGATTTCCGCCAGCTCGTCCAACGGTTTTTCTGCGTAATTGAGTACGCGCAGCAGCATCGGCAGGTTCAGTCCCGATACGCAGCGCAAGCGCACGCCCAGCGCACTGAGCGACAAGCCGATATTGCAGGGCGTGGCGCCGTAAAGGTCGGCCAGCACCAGCACACCGTCGCCTTCGTCCAGCTCGCGTGCGTGCTTCGCCGTAAGCGTGCGCATCACATCCGGATCGGAGTGCGGTGGCACTTCGGCTGCCTCCACGCGCAGGGGCAATTTGGGCAGCACGTGGTGGGCGGCGGAGATCAGCGCCTGGCCGACCGCCTCGTGCGTCATCAACAGCACGCCGACGCTCATGACGGCGTGCCGATCCGTAGTGCAAGGATGCTCAGCATGGCTATCACTCGAGTTCGCGATGGAAGGTAAGCACGCCATTGCGTAGCGCGCGGTAATGGGCGGCAAGCTTTTCCACCAGATACACCGAGCGGTGTCGACCGCCGGTGCAGCCGATGGCGATGGTGACGTAGCTGCGGTCGTCCGCTTCGAAGCGCGGCAGCCAGGTGTCGAGCCAGCGCGCCGTATCGGCAAAGTATTCGGCGACCAAGGGCTGCGCATCGAGGTAGGCGCTCACGGCGGCATCCTTGCCCGACAACGGGCGCAGCGTTGGATCCCAGTGCGGGTTCGGCAGGCAGCGCGCGTCGAATACGAAGTCCGCGTCCAGCGGCAGGCCGCGGCGGAACGCGAACGACTGGAACATCAGCGTAAGGCCTTCGGTGGCCTCCGCATAACCGGCGGCGAACAGTCGGCGCAGCTGATGCACGTTCAGTTCGCTCGAATCGATCACCTTGTCGGCAATGGCCGAGAGCGGGCGCAGCACGCGACGCTCTTCGGCGATCGCATCGGCCAGCGACAGGCCTTGCCACGACAGCGGGTGACGGCGACGCGTTTCCGAATAGCGCTTGATCAGCACGTCGTCGCGGCAGTCAAGAAAGATCAGATGCGCCTTCACGCCGGCAGCGGCCAGCTCCGACAGGATGGCCGGCATGCGCTTGAGGTCTTCGCCAGGATTGCGCACGTCCACGCCGACGGCGACATGGCGACGCTTGCCTTCCACATTGCGGCTCACCGCCGCCACCAGCTGTGGGAGCAGGGCGGTGGGAAGGTTGTCGACGCAGTAGAAATCCAGGTCTTCCAGCGCGCGCAGGGCCACTGTCTTGCCGCCGCCGGACATGCCGGTGAGCACGATCAGGTTGATCGCGTCGGCTGGGTTGCTAGTGGATATCGTGTCGCTCATGGGTCACCACGGAGGCAGCCGGCGCATCTGGTGCGCCTGGCGGTCGATGAAAGTCTGTGCCGGGTCGATGCCCTTGCTCTTGAGCACGTGGTTGCGCACCGCGGCCTCGACCAGCACGGCAAGGTTGCGACCGGGTGCCACCGGGATGGTGATCATCGGCACCGGCACCTCGAAGATTTCGCGGTGGCCGATATCGCCGGTAAGGCGCGTGAGTCCATCGGTGTCTTCCCCCTCGCGCAGTGGTTTCAGGTGCACGACCAAGCGAAGGTATTTGGATGGCTTGACCGCGGTGTGACCGAACATCTCGCGCACATTCAGCACGCCCAGCCCGCGCACTTCCAGCAGGTCCTGCAGCAGCTCGGGGCAGGTGCCGTCGATTACGTCCGGCGCGATCAGGGTGAATTCGGTGGCGTCGTCGGCGACCAGTCGATGACCGCGGCTGATCAGTTCCAGCGCAAGCTCGCTTTTGCCCGAACCCGATTCGCCGGTAATCAGCACGCCGATGGAAAACACTTCCAGGAACACGCCATGCAGCGTGACCTTGGGCGCCAGGATGCGCGCCAGGTGGTATTGCATCCAGGTCAGCAGCTCGTGGCCGCGCTTGGAGCTGATCCACAGCGGCGTATTGGTTTCTTCCGCCACTTCGCGCAGGTCGCTGGGGATGGCCTGATCCTTGGTCACGATCATCGCCACCGGCTGATAGGCGGCAATCTTGTTGATCGCCTCCCAGCGCTGGCGCGAATCCAGGCTGTCGAGGTAGTTCAGCTCCTCGGTGCCGATGATCTGGATCTTGTTCGGATAGATGACGTTGAGGTAGCCGATCAGCGAGGGGCGGCGCGTGGTCGTCGCGGCTTGTTCGAGCGCGCGCGATTCGCCGCGCATGCCGGACACCCAGCGCAAGGCCATGCGCTCGTGAACGCTGTCATAGAGTTGTCGGGCGGAGAGCCGGTCCAAGCTTTGTCCTTTGCGCCGCCGGAACAGGGCAGCTACATGGACATTGTGCCAGTTCACACCGGCGGACGCCTTGGATGAGGCAGAGGGCCCGCCCGGAGCCGGGCGGGCCTGGCACAGATCAGCCGTACAGGCGCTCCTCGCGGGCGGCGCGCTGATGTTTGTCGCAGATCTTCTCGCGGTGCTTGCGCAACTGGGTCACCAGCTTGTCGAAGAGCACGTCGATGGAGACGTACATGTCATTCTCAAGCGCTTCGGCGTGCAGGGTGCTGCCCGTGACATTGAGCGTGCCCTCGGCGCGCTGCTGCAGTTTGTTCACGGAGAGAACGATGCTCAGGCTGAGAATGCGCTCATCGAGGCGGGTGAGGCGGTCAAGCCGGTTGTTCACGTGATCCCGAAGGGCCGGGGTGACTTCAATCTGCTGACCGCTGAGTTGAACTTGCATGTTGCGCCTCCTCTGGTACTTGCCGCAGACGCGGCTGGAATCGATGCGCCGGACGCCCATGTCGTGGCCGACACACCTTTGAAAACTCCGGTATTGCGAAGGTTTTCTCAGGCCTCCTCACCAAGTCGGGATAGTCACTATGCACCTCTGAAGTTGCCCGTGCGTTAGAAAGACCTTCACGCCTCAGACATGACAGATTTCCCGTCGTATCGACTTACCTATGAGTATGGGGACGCCTTTTTTGCCGCCAAGTTCCCGGGGCGGTTTGCCGCAGACGGGGGCAAACTCGTTCAGCCAGCGCGCTGGCGCTCGCTGGAGCTGGGAATACGCATGGCTTCGCGGTATTTGGCGACGGTGCGTCGGGCAACCTGAATGCCCTTGCGATGCAACTCCTCCGCGATGGCCTGGTCGGACAGCGGCTTGCGCGGGTCCTCGGCATCGACCAGCTTGCGCAGCATGGCCTGGATGGCGGTGGCCGACGCACTGCCACCGTCTTCGGTGGACACGCCGCTGGAGAAGAAATGCTTGAGTTCGAACGTGCCCCGCGGCGTATGGATGTATTTGCGGGTAGTTACACGTGAAATGGTCGATTCGTGCATGCCCACTTCCTCGGCCACTTCGCGCAGCACCAGGGGGTGCATTGCTTCGGGGCCGTAATCGAGGAAGGCGCTCTGCCGGCGCACGATGGCTTCGGCCACCTTCAGCAGCGTCTCAGCGCGCGATTCCAGGCTCTTGATGAGCCAGCGCGCCTCCTGCAGCTGTCCGCGCATCCAGCTGGCGTCGGTGCCGCGGGCCTGGGCGATCAGGCCGCAATAGTGCTGGTTGAGTCCGAGTCGCGGCTGGCAATCGGGATTGAGACTGACCCGCCAGCGACCCACGTCTTTGCGTGCATAGACATCGGGGGCGACATATTCGACCGGCGTGATATCGAGCGCCGCGCCCGGCCGTGGATCGAGGCTGCGGATCAACACGGCTGCAGCGGCGGTATCGTCTTCGCTCACGCGCAGCTTGCGCGCAAGCCGTGCGATGTCGTTGCGCGCGAGCAATTCCAGTTCGGCGTCGACGATGCGCAAGGCAAGTTCGCGCTGCGGTGTGTCCGCATCAAACTGCTCAAGCTGCACGCGCAGGCAGTCGCGCAAGTCGATGCTTGCCACGCCGGTGGGATCGAAGCGCTGCAGCATGTGCCGCACGTACTCCACTTCCGCTTCGGTCGCCCTGACGTCGGTGGGCAGGGCCGCGATCAGCGACTCCATGCTTTCGGTGAGATAGCCATCCGGATTGAGTGCGTCGATCAACACCGTGGCGATGGTGCGATCGCGCGCGCTCATATGCGTGAGGTTGAGCTGCCACAGCAGATGTTCCTGCAGCGTTTCCTGGGCGGCGCTCTGCGGCTCGAAGCCGTCTTCGTCCGCGTTGTTGTTGCGCGAGGAGGCGCCACTGAGCGAGAAGTCGACCGGATCGTCGCTGCCGCCGTCGCGCTCCACATCACCCCATTCGGGTGCTTCGGCGTCGTCGACAGTATCGCTGCTGCTACTGGAGCTGGACGAGCTGACCGGTATCGCATCCATCGGCGGCTCGGACTCGCGTTCGTCACCCTCGAGATTGTCGGGGTTGTCGTCGGCGAACTCGAGCAGGGGATTGCTTTCGGCGATCTGACGCAGCTCAGCCTCGAGCTCAAGCTGCGACAGCTGCAGGAGGCGAATGGCCTGTTGCAACTGTGGTGTCAGCGTGAGCTGCTGATTGAGGCGAAACTGCAGTCCGGGTTTCATGCCAGCCGGTCAGGATGAACGTGAAGGTCATCCTAACTCTTGCCTCCTGGGTCGGCCATAGGTCGAAGGCGAAATCGCGTACTACCTCAGATTTAGCCCTGACGGTCGGCTGTTCCGCAGCCGTTACAGGCGGAATTCGCGACCCAGGTACACCTCGCGGACCTTTTCGTCGGCGAGGATATGTGCTGGCGTTCCGCGCGAAAGCACTTCACCGTCGTTGAGGATGTACGCGCGATCGCAGATGCCCAGCGTCTCGCGCACATTGTGGTCGGTGATGAGCACGCCGATGCCGCGTTCCTTCAGATGGCGCACGATGCGCTGGATTTCGCCCACCGAAATGGGGTCGACGCCCGCGAATGGTTCGTCCAGCAGCATGTAACGCGGATGCGCGGCCAGTGCGCGTGCAATTTCGACGCGGCGACGTTCGCCACCGGACAGGCTGATGCCCTTCTGGTCGGCGATATGCGCGATCTTGAGCTCGTCCAGCAGGCTTTCCAGCTCGTTGGTGCGACGCTTCTCGTCCCAGCCTTCACGCAGTTCCAGCACCGCCATGATGTTGTCGGCCACGGTAAGGCGACGGAACACCGAGGCTTCCTGCGGCAGATAACCGATACCGAGCTTGGCGCGCTGGTGCATCGGCAGGCCGGTGATGTCCTGCTTGTCCAGCTTGATGGTGCCGGCGTCGGCTTCGATCAGGCCGACCACCATGTAGAAACACGTCGTTTTGCCGGCGCCGTTGGGGCCGAGCAGACCCACCACCTCGCCTTCGCGGATGGAGAAGGCAAAATCGCGCACGACCTGGCGCGCCTTGAAACTTTTTTGCAGACCTTCAGCAGACAGCATCAGTGGCCCTCGGCCGGTTTCGTGGCCGGTTGCGGCGGCGCCGGCGGCGTGCCCGGCTTCGGCGGCGTGGCGGCAGGAGCCGGAGCCCCTGCGGGCTTCTGCTTGGGCAGGATCACGCCGTGCACCAGGCCGTCGCCGGCGGCTTCGCCGGTGATCAGCGAGGTCTGCGTGTTGTAGACCAGCTTGTCGCCATGAAACTCACCGCGACCCTGCTGGCGCACCACGGCGTTACCTGTGAGCACCGCAATGCCGTTGATGTTGTCGTAGTCCAGCTGCAAGGCATCGCCCTGCATCAGGTTGCCGGCGTCGTCGAGCTGCTCGATATGGGCCAGGTTGCCCGTCACGACCGCACGCGCCACCTGGGTGTCGGCATCGAGGTAGAGCTTGGCCAGGGCGCCAGTCAGCTTCATCGTGCCCTGCGTAGCCACGACATTGCCGGTGAGCGTGGTGACCGTATTGGGCGCGTTGAACCCGTCCATGGACTTGGACGAGAAGTTCATCGGCTGATTGCGGTCATCCTGCTTGGCCAGCGCCGGCTGCAGGATGAGCAGTCCCAGGCCCAGCAGGGCGAGGTGCAGCTTGAGACTTCTTGGGTCGCGGCGGAAACGAGCCGGTGACTTCATCGAACAGCTCCAGATGATTGGTGTTGAGGTTGGCACGCATGCCCACCCCGTTAAGTGTACGTGCGCCTTGCTTCATATGCGCTGGGGCATCCGTCACCATTCGGTTTTCTTTTGGCCAGGCAGTGACCTCGGAGGTGTGCATCTCGGCCGCATCGGTCTGGGCAAAGGCCGCCCGGTGCATGTAGACCGGGCCCTGCAGCTTGAGCAGGGTGCCGCTCTTGTCGACCCAGGCGTACAGCGACTTGCCCAGCCAGGGCGGCACGCCAGCCTCGTTGGAGGGCAGCGTGAAGTCCGGCGTGTTGATGTACAGCGACTCGTCGTTCTCGCGGCGCTCCAGGTGCGGGGCGACCATCTCGAAGCTCGGCAAGCCATCCACGTCGTACGACCACAGCTGAAAATTGGTCAGCGTATAGCCCGAACGGGGCGGGCCCACGAAGTCGCTGACCTTGGGCGCGGGCGCCAGCGCCCAGTACAGCAACTGCGCCGCGCCGGTCGCCAGGCCGATCAGCACGATCGCCACCGGGAGGCCCCGGTCGCGCAGATAAGATCGCAAACTCACCGCCAGCGCTCCCGCTCGGCATCGGTCTTGCTCTGGGCATGCAGGATCAGGTCGCAGACCTCGCGGGCCGCGCCCTGGCCACCGCCCAGGCGGGTGCGCCAGTGCGACTGCTCAGCCACCCAGGGATGGGCGTTCGCCACCGCGACAGCCAGGCCGGCGATGCGCATGGCGGGCAGGTCGGGCAGGTCGTCGCCCACGAAGGCGGCCTGTTCCGGCGCCAGGTTCAGCGCTTCCAGCAACTGCTCCAGGCAGGCCCGCTTGTCGCCCTGGCCCTGGTAGACGTGGGCGATGTCCAGTTCCTCCGCGCGCAACGCCACCGGATGGCTGATGCGGGCGGAAATGATGGCCACGTGCACACCCTGGCCCATCAGCAGTTTCAGGCCCAGGCCATCATGCACGTGGAAAACCTTGGTCTCGCGGCCATCTTCGGCGTACCACAGGCGGCCATCCGTCAGGGTCCCGTCCACGTCGAACACGACGAGGCGGATCTTGGCGGCGCGGGCGAGAACATCGGCGGGAAGGTCAGCCAGATACATGGGAGCCGTCGGCAAGAGGAAAGGGCGATACCGTCAAACGCCGGTCAGCGCAGACGGTGCACGCAGGAATAGATAGCAGCCGAGCCTTTCGATCAGACCACACGGGCGCGGAGCAGATCGTGAATGTTAAGCGCTCCCACCACCTGCTGCTTGTCGTTGACCACCAGCAGCGCGTGAATCTGGTGCTTTTCCATCAGCTGGGCGGCCTCGATGGCCAGCTTGTCCGCACCGATGGTCTTGGGGCCGCGGGTCATCAGCTCGGCCACGGTGGCGCCGCGCAGGTCCAGGTCGTCATCGTCCAGCGCACGGCGAAGGTCGCCGTCGGTAAACACGCCGAGCAGGTGGTGATCGGCGTCGACCACGGCGGTCATGCCCAGCTGCTTGCGGGTCATTTCCATCAGCGCCTGGGTCAGCGAAGCGTTCGGCGGCACCGCCGGAATGCCTTCGCCGGTGTGCATCACATCGCTGATGTGCAGCAGCAGGCGACGGCCCAGGCTGCCTGCAGGATGGGAGCGGGCGAAGTCTTCGGAGGTGAAGCCGCGGGCCTCGAGCAGCGCGATGGCCAGGGCATCGCCCATGACCAGGGCAGCGGTAGTGCTGGCCGTGGGCGCCAGCCCGAGCGGGCAGGCTTCGGCGGCGATGCTGGCGTCCAGGTGCACATTGGCCTGGTCCGCCAACGACGAATTAGCGTTGCCCGTGATCGCGATCAGGGGGATGCCCTGGCGCTTGATCACCGGCAGGATGAACAGCACTTCGTCGGTTTCGCCCGAGTTGGACAGGGCCAGCACGATGTCCTGCGGCAGGATCATGCCCAGGTCGCCATGGCTGGCTTCACCCGGGTGGACGAAGAAAGCGGGCGTGCCGGTGGACGCCAGCGTGGCGGCGATCTTGCGGGCGACGTGGCCCGACTTGCCCATGCCGGTGACAACCACGCGGCCGGCGCAGCTCATGATCAGGCGGCAGGCTTCCACGAATTCGGGGCCGATGCGCGGCTCCAGGGCGCGGATGGTCGCCGCCTCGGTGGCGATCACGGTGCGCGCGCTCTGCACGATGGCGTCGGCGTTGATCGCAAGCGGGTTGGCTGGGGCGACGTAGGCGTTCATGCGTCCTCAAAAGTCTTGCGGTTTCCCGTCATAACCCTGAATGGGCGTCTGTAGACGGGAAACTCGGGTGTATCAATAGGTTGTGGGTGATCAACGGCCTAATTGAGAGGGCGCTGACGTCACGTGTCGTTTCTGCGACAGAGGTTTTCCATTAACATGGCATATTCGCATTTTAACGTCATAGTCGCTGCCATTGGGTTCGGTTCCTGACCGGATCGGCGGCGCTGACCCCAACTCTGCAAGTGGAAAAACCATGGACGCTGCCACCATCCAGGCAATGATCGAACAAGGCCTGCCCGGTGCTCAGGCTTCCGTCAGTGGCGACGACGGCGTGCACTTTGAAGCCCAAGTGGTGGCGGAACAGTTCGCCGGCAAGCTCCCGCTGGCGCGGCACCGCCTGGTTTACGCCACGCTTGGTGATCTCATGGGCGGTGCGATCCACGCGCTGGCCCTCAAGACGCTGACCCCCGCGGAAGTCGCTGCGCGCCATTAAGGCGGCGCTGCACTTCCGAGCCATTCATTCGCAAGGACTTTCCATGGCCAAGATCCTGATCAGTGGCGGCGAGCCGCTCCACGGTGAGGTGGGTATTTCGGGCGCCAAGAACGCCGTACTCCCGATTCTCGCTTCCTGCCTGCTGGCCGACGAGCCGGTGGCGATCAGCAACGTGCCGCATCTGCACGATGTGACGACCTTCATCGAGCTGCTTGGCCAGATGGGCACGCAGCTGGTGCTGGACGACCGCATGAAGATGCATATCGACCCGCGCACCACCGACCGCCACTTCGCCCCGTATGACCTGGTGCGCACCATGCGCGCCTCGATCCTGGTGCTGGGTCCGCTGGTGGCTCGCTTCGGCGAGGCGGAAGTGTCGCTGCCCGGCGGTTGCGCGATCGGCTCGCGTCCGGTGGACCAGCACATCCGCGGATTGCAGGCGCTGGGCGCCGAAGTGGTCGTGGAGAACGGCTACATCAAGGCCAAGGCCAAGCGCCTGAAGGGCGCGCGCATCTCGATGGACATGGTCACCGTGACCGGCACCGAGAACATCATGATGGCCGCCGCCCTCGCGCAGGGCACCACTGTGATCGAGAACGCCGCGCAGGAACCGGAAGTGGTCGACCTGGCGCATTGCCTGATCGCCATGGGCGCGCAGATCGAAGGCGCCGGCACCTCCACCCTGGTCATCCACGGCGTGGAGCGCCTGCACGGCGCCGAGTACGAAGTGCTGCCCGACCGCATCGAAACCGGCACCTTCCTGGTCGGCGCCGCGATGACCGGCGGCAAGGTGCGCGCACGCAACGCCCGTGCCGATACGCTCGATGCCGTGTTGTCCAAGCTGGAAGAAGCCGGCGCGCATATTTCCACCGGCGCCGACTGGATCGAGCTGGACATGCGCGGCCGTCGCCCCAAGGCGGTGAACATCACCACCGCGCCGTACCCGGCGTTTCCCACCGACATGCAGGCGCAGTTCACCGCGCTCAACTGCGTGGCCGAAGGCGTGGGCGTGATCACCGAGACCGTGTTCGAAAACCGCTTCATGCACGCGCTGGAACTGCAGCGCCTGGGCGCGGATATCCGCCTGGAAGGCAATACGGCGATCATCAAGGGCGTGGAAAAGATGAGCGGTGCGCCCATCATGGCGACCGACCTGCGTGCGTCCGCTTGCCTGGTGCTCGCCGGCCTGGTGGCCGAAGGAGACACCACGGTGGATCGCGTGTACCACATCGATCGCGGCTACGAGAACATCGAGGAAAAGCTCGGCGTGCTTGGTGCGAAGATTCGTCGACTGCCTTCCTGAGTCAGGTTTGACATGCGATATGAAAAAGGCCGCTGATGCGGCCTTTTTCTTTCAGTGCGGCGATAACCGATCAATTGCTCTTGTAGCTGACCAACTGCAATTCCAGATTGCCACCGTCGCTCTGCGAGAGCTTCACCGGCACCGGATATTTCTGCGGTGCGTACCACGCGCTGAAGCTGTTCTGGTCGCTGCTGCGCACCACGCGTTCGGCCTGGAAACTGCCGGCAGGCACCTTCACCGCTTCCTTGCCGGTGACCTTGAATTCCTGCGTTTCCACATTGCGCTTCACCGCAACCGGCAGCGACACGGACTGCTTGCCGCCACGCAGGGCGAGGCCGATCGCGTACGACGTGGTGTTGCGATCCACCATGCCCGGTGCGCTCGGATACGTCATCGGTCCCTTGCCGTCGTCTACCGTCACCTGGCCGCTGGTCCAGTTCACGTCGGTGTGGCGCTGCTTGTTCTTGAAGCCGGCGTCCATCTTGTAGTCATAGCTGACGGTTTCCGGCGCACCGTTGTTCCAGCGGAACGTGGTGGTTTCATTCGAGTTGGCGCCCAGCGCCGCGGCGATGCCGCCGGTTCCCTTGATCTGGTTGCTGTACACCCACTGGCCATTGGCTGCGGGCTTGAGCGAGACCACGGCCTCGCCGATCACCTGGCCACCTTGCGATACCTGATAGGTCGCCGTGAACGGGGTCGGGGCAGGTGCCGCGGCAAACGCGGCCGTCGTGGAGAGGGCCAGCGCGAGACCGGCAGCGAACGTGCGGAGGGAATGGGATGAGGTCATGGGGACCTCAGTCTACGGGCCGTTCCTGAACGACTTGTAGAGGACTGGAAAACCCTCAGTCAACCAATGCGCCGTGGCGCAGTTGCAGCGGCGCATCCAGCAGCTTGCCGTCCAGCGCCACGCGGTTGGGCGCGATCAGGTCCAGGCGTTGTTCGGCCATCAGTTTGAGCACCGCTGGCAGCAGCTGGTGTTCGAAAGTGAGCAGGCGATGGGCGAGCTGGCCTTCGTCGTCGCCGGGCTGGATCTGGATGCGCGCTTGCGCGATCACCGGGCCGCCATCGAGTTCGGCGGTCACGTAGTGCACGCTGGCGCCGTGCTCCGCGTCGCCCGCTTCGAGCGCGCGGCGGTGCGTGTGCAGGCCGCGATACTTGGGCAGCAGCGACGGGTGGACGTTGATCATGCGACCAACCCACGGCGCGAGTGCCTCGCCGTCGATGATGCGCATGAAGCCGGCGAGCACCAGCACCTGCGCGCCGCTGGCGTCGAGTCGTCGAAACAGTTCGAAGTCGAAATCCCGCCGGCTGGCGAAGTCCTTCGGGTTCAGCGTGAAGGTGGGGATGCACGCATCCTTGGCCAGCTGCAGCGCGCCCGCGTTGGGCTTGTCGCTGCCGACCACCACGAAGTCGACCGGCAGCACGCCCGCATCGCGGGCGACGATCAGGGCTTGCAGGTTGCTGCCGCGCCCGGATGCGAGCACGGCAACGCGAAGACGCGGAGCAGTCACGAACTCAACCGATGTGCACGCGCTCGTCGCCCTGCGCGGGCACGATCTCGCCGATCACCGAGCTGGCCAGGCCATGCTTGGCCAGCAGGGCGCTCGCAGCGTCGACGGCCTCGCGCGGCAGAATGACGGTGAAGCCCACGCCGCAGTTGAAGGTGCGCCACATTTCCTCGCGCGCCACGTTGCCTTCGCGCATCAGCCACTCGAACACCGGCGGCAGCACGATGGCGGCCGCATCGACGTGGATGCCGAGGTTGTCAGGCACCACGCGGATGATGTTTTCCTTCAGGCCACCGCCGGTGATGTGGGCCATGCCATGCACCGGCTGGTTCTTCAGCAGATCCAGCATCGGCTTCACATAGATGGTGGTCGGCGCCATCAGCGCGTCGGCCAGGGTGACACCGCCCAGATCCAGATCCAGCGGATTGCCGGCGCGCTCGAGGATCTTGCGGATCAGCGAATAGCCATTGGAATGCGGACCGGAAGAGGCCACGCCCAGGATCACGTCGCCGGCCACGATGGCGTTGCCGCTGAGCAGCTGCGACTTTTCCACGGCGCCGACGGTGAAACCGCCCAGGTCGTATTCACCCGGCGGGTACATATCGGGCATTTCCGCCGTTTCGCCGCCGATCAGCGCGCAACCGGCCAGCTCGCAGCCCTTGGCGATGCCGCCGACCACGGCCACGGTCGTGTCCACGTCCAGCTTGCCGGTAGCGAAGTAGTCGAGGAAGAACAGCGGCTCGGCGCCCTGCACCAGCACGTCGTTCACGCACATGCCGACCAGGTCGATGCCGATGGTGTCGTGGCGGCCCAGCTGCTGGGCCAGCTTCAACTTGGTGCCCACGCCGTCGGTACCGGAGACCAGCACCGGCTCCTTGTACTTGCCCGACAGGTCGAACAGGCCGCCGAAACCGCCCAGGCCGCCCATCACTTCGGGACGGGAGGTGCGCTTGACCAGCGGCTTGATGCGTTCGACCACGGCATTGCCTGCGTCGATATCGACGCCAGCGGCGCGGTAGGTGAGTGCGTCGGACATGGGGGCAACCCGGCGGGGAGAAACGACAAATTGTAGCAGCGTAGGGGGATCGTTTCCTGAGTGATGACGCTGAACCGGGACATCTTCGATGGACGCTAGGGGGCGGATTGGGCAGACTTCCGGCGTCCCCCACCGGATTTCGGTCCCCATGCGCCTGTCCCGCCTGCTGCTCGTCTGTTTCATGCTGGGCCTCGCCCCGCTGCTGTCCGTGCATGCGCAGGGGCAAGTGTCGCCGTACACCGTGACCGTGTCCGTGGCCGATACCAGCGAGGCTGCCCGCAACAATGCCTTCGGCGACGCCCTGGCCCAGGTGCTGGCGCGCACCTCCGGCGGCCAGGACCTGAGCGCCAAGCCGGGCTACGCCGATGTGCTCAAGGGCGCCTCGGGCATCGTCCAGCAGTATCAGTACCAGCGGGCCACCACCGGTATGGCCCTGCAGGTCACCTTTGACCAGGCCGCCGTGCAGCGCGCCGTGTCCCAGATGGGCGTGTCCGGCGGCGGTTCCCGTCCTCCGGTGCTGCTGGTGGTACGTGATGAGGACGGCAGCGTGCTCACCCGCGATGCGCTGTCCACGCTGACCCAGACCGTTGCCGCCAAGGGCTATAGCACCGTGCTGGCCGATCCGGCCAAGACCGGCGACACACCGAATCTGACCAGTGCCGAGCCCGACCAGGTCGCTGCCATGGCGCGGCAGTACAAGACCGGCCTGATGCTGTTGGGCCAGGTCCATGGCAACGCCGCGGACTGGGTGCTGCTGTCGGGCGGTGCCCAGCAGAAGTGGAGCACGCAGGGCGCCAACGTCGCCGCCGTACTCACCGATGCAGGCAACGGGCTGGCCGACCGTCTCGGCAAGCAGCTCAATGTGATCGGCTCGGTGACGGTCGACGGCAAGCTGTGGGTATCGCAGATCAATTCGGCCATGGATTACGCCAACCTCGTGGCCGTTCTGCGCGCCGATCCCAATGTGCGTCAGGTGACCACGCTCAGAGCGCAGGGCGATGGCATGTTGTTCCTGGTGAAATCCAGCCTGCCGATGGATGCCCTGACCAATAGCCTCGCCGCCGGCGGCCGCGTCCTGCGCGGCGATTCGCATGGCGATGCGGATGCCAGCCTGCGCTGGGTCCACTGATTGCGCCGCGGCGAAAGCCGCGTCATGCGTGCGCCAGCCTGGATCCGGCGCGCGTTTCTTACCGCCTTTCTCATGGGATGAGCCATGTCGATGACGCCTGACAGCTCCCGCCGCTGGCAAATGCTCGCGATCACCGCGGTCTTCCTTTACCTGTTCTGGCTGCTGGCGCCGGTGATGATGCCGTTCGTGGTGGCGGCGATGCTGGCTTACCTTGGAGATCCGCTGGCCGATCGTCTGCAGCGGCTGGGCATGGGACGCACGCTGGCGGTAAGCATCGTCTTCATCGTGCTGCTGCTGGTCACCGTTGGCGCGCTGATCTTGCTGGTCCCGCTGATTTCCCGCCAGATCGACAATCTGGTGGACAACATGCCCCGCTATGTGGAGTGGGCTCGCGATACGGCGCTGCCCTGGGTGCAGGCCAAGCTGCACCTCGATCCCAGGGCGTTCGACACCGATCGCCTGATCCAGCAGATCAAGGATCACCTGGGCTCGATCGGCAATGCGGCTTCGGTGGTGCTGGGCAAGATTTCCCGCTCCAGCGTGGGCGTGATTTTGTGGCTCACCAACCTGGTGCTGATCCCGGTGGTGGCGTTCTACCTGCTGCGCGACTGGGACCGCATGGTGGCGTGGATCGACCGCATCCTGCCGCGCTCGATCGAGCCGACTGTTGCCCACCTCGCGCGTGAAGCGGATAGCGTGCTCGGCGCCTTCGTGCGCGGCCAGCTGCTGGTGATGCTCGCGCTGGGCATCTTCTACGGCGTGGCGCTCACGCTGATGGGGCTGTCGGTGGGCCCGCTGATCGGTATGATCGCCGGCTTGCTCAGTTTCGTGCCCTATCTTGGCTTCATCGTGGGCTTTGGCTCCGCGCTGATCGCCGCGATGGTGCAATACGGCGACTGGACGCATGTGCTGATCGTGGTAGGCATCTTCACCGTCGGCCAGTTGCTGGAAGGCTATGTGCTGGTGCCCCAGCTGGTGGGCGACAAGATCGGCCTGCATCCGGTGGCGGTGATTTTTGCCGTGCTGGCCGGCGGTTACCTGTTCGGCTTCCTCGGCGTGCTGTTGGCCTTGCCGGCGGCGTCGGTGATCCTGGTGCTGCTGCGCTACCTGACCGAGCGCTACCGACAAAGCGATCTATACACGGAGGAGGGCGCGGGCGATCCCGTGCTCACCGAAGTGGATGTAGTCGTCGAGACGCCGCAGGGCGAAGTGGAAACCCGCACCGTGATCGACGACCGAGGCAACCCGAAGGACGCAGTACCACCCCCATGATTCCGCAGTTGCCGCTTGCCCTGCGCTGGCCTCGCCGCCAGCGTTTCGAACATTTCCATCCCGGCAGCAACGCCGGGACGCTCGCTGCCGTTGAGCAGCTGGCCCATGCGGCGCACACGCCGTGGCTCTACCTGGCGGGGCCCACTGGCAGCGGCAAGAGCCATCTGCTGATGGCCGCCTGCCAGGCTGCCATCCAGGGTGGTCGTACGGTGCAATACCTGCCCTTGGCCAGCATCGGCAACCGGGCTGCGGCTATCCGCGGCGTGGCTGGCAGCGAATTCCTCGCCCTGGACGACCTGGGCGTCATCGCGGGCGATCGCGAGGCCGAGCACGCCTTGTTCGACCTGTATAACCAGGCCAAGGCCGAAGGCGCCGCCTTCTTGTTTGCGGCCGAGGTGTTGCCCGTGCAACTGGGCCTGGTGCTGCCGGATCTGCGCTCGCGCCTGGGCGCCTGCCAACAGGCTTTGCTCAAGCCCTTGGACGATGCCGAGCGGCGCAACGTACTGCGTGAACAGGCGGCCACGCGCGGCATCGAGCTGGACGACACGGTGCTCGATTGGCTGTTCAATCGCTACGCCCGAGATCTGGGCGCGTTGTTTGATCTGCTGGATCAGATCGACCGTGCTTCGCTGGCGGCGAAGCGGCGCATCACAGTGCCGTTTTTGCGGGTGTTTTTGCGTGAGTCCGAGCCGGGCGCCTGATGTTTCCCGTCCCTTGTGGGAGCGCACCCTGTGCGCGACTGAGGTAGAACGCAGCGGGACGGTCGCGCACAGGGTGCGCTCCCACAGGGGTTAGGTGGCTCTGGCTACAAAAAAGGCGCCCGAAGGCGCCTTTTTCTTATGACCAATAACCCATCCTCACGCCATCAACAAACGCGGCGTCGCATTCGCGCTGATCGCATCCACCATCGCCTGCGCCACATTGAGGTTGCCGGCAATGATGTTGCCGCTCTCCGGGATGCCGTCGCGACCGGCGAAATCGCAGTAGCGACCACCGGCCTCGCGCACCAGCAGGGCGCCGGCGGCCATGTCCCAGGGCTTCAGGCCGATCTCGAAGAAACCGTCAAAACGACCGGCGGCCACATAGGCCAGATCCAGCGCGGCGGAGCCGGAGCGACGGATGTCCTCGGCGTGGCCGAGCAGGGCGCGGGTCATGTCGAGCTGGGCATCGAGGTGCGAGCGCTGGCGGTAGGGGAAGCCGGTGCCGATCATCGCCCCGGCCAGATTCTCGCGCTTGGCCACGCGCATGCGGCGGTCGTTGACGTAGGCGCCATCGCCCTTGCTGGCAGTGAACAGTTCGTCGCGCAGCGGATCGAACACCACCGCATACACCGGCTCACCCTTGTCGAGCAGGGCGATGGACACGGAGAAGTGCGGAATGCCGCGCAGGTAGTTGTGCGTGCCGTCGAGCGGATCGATCACCCATACCAGCGGCCCCTTGCCGATCGCGCCGCTTTCCTCGGCGAGGAAGGCGTGGGTCGGATAGGCGCGCTTGAGTTCCTTGACGATCTCGGCTTCGGCCAGGCGATCGACTTCCGAGGCGAAGTCCATGCGCTGCTTCTCGACGATATTGAGTCCGTCGATGCGGTTCATATAGCGCAGGATGATGTTTCCTGCGGCGCGCGCGGCGCGCACCGCGACATTAATGGCGGGTCTTGGCATGGCTTCGGCTTTCAAAAGAACGGGGTTTTGGCCGCGAAGTCTATCAGAGACATGGCCGCGAGGCAGTCCCGGGAGGCCGACCGGGCGCGTCGCGTTTGACAGGAAGCCCGGAGGTTTCCAAGCTTTGCGCCCGTTTACCCGAGTTTTCCTGCCCCGATGAGCGCTGAATCCGACCTCGCCGCCCGCATCCGCTACGTGCTGGTGCGCACCTCGCACCCCGGCAATATCGGCAGCGCAGCCCGCGCCATCCRCACCATGGGCTTCGACCGGATGGCCCTGGTGGCCCCGCACCGCTTCCCGGACCGGGAGGCTTCGGCCCTGGCCGCCGGCGCCGACGAGGTGCTGGAAAACGCCACCGTGAGCGAAGGTCTGGTCGATGCCCTGGCCGGCACCAGCCTGGCCCTGGGTCTGTCGGCCCGCCGCCGTGGCGTGGACCTGGAGGAACTCACCCCGCGCGAAGCCGCCAGCCGAGCGCTGGCCGCGGCCGCCCGCGGCGAGCAGGTGGCGCTGGTGTTCGGCAACGAGCGTACCGGCCTGGAGAACGAAGAATTGGCGCGCTGCCACGCGATGGTGCGCATCCCCAGCGTCGACGATTTCAGTTCCCTGAACCTATCGCAGGCCGTGCAGGTGATGGCGTACGAGTTGCGCGTGGCATCGCTGGGCGAGGTCAACGTGCCGGTTCGCGCCGATGCCGAGCCACCGGCCGATGCGGCGCAGATGGAGCGTTTCTTCGAGCACCTGTCGCAGATGCTCGACGATATCGATTTCCACAAGGGTCGCGCGCCGACCACCATCATGTTGCGCCTGCGCAAGCTGTTTCAGCGGGCGCAGCCTGATGAGCGCGAGTTGCGCGTAATGCATGGCATTTTTGCCGATGCGCAGCGGATGGCGCAGATTGCTACCGACAAGATCAAGGCGTCGAAGGGCTGAGTAGATCGCTGCGCGACGCTTGGTTCCATTGTGGGAGCGCACCCTGTGCGCGACGGCGAGGCATGGATCGAAACCGAGGCCGTCGCGCACAGGGTGCGCTCCCACAGAAACGCTCTCAGGCCTTAGAACCCGTCTTCTTCCACATCAATCTTCGGCAACCGCGCTACCAGCAGCTTGTCGATGCGCGCGCCGTCCAGGTCCACGACTTCCACCCGGAAGCCGCGCCACTCGAAGGTTTCGCCGGTCTGCGGGATATGGCCGAGCACGGCCATCACCATGCCTGCCGCTGTGCGGTATTCGTGCTCTTCTTCGCCGGGCAGGGCGTCGACCCCCAGCAGTTCACGCAGGTCGTCGGTGGACAGCGAGCCGTCGATCAGCCAGCTGCCATCCTCGCGCGGCGTGATCAGCGGGCTTTCCTTGGTGTCGCTGCTGCCCAGCTGGGTGGCGCCCACAATGGCCGCCAGCAAGTCATTGAGCGTCACCAGTCCTTCGATGTCGCCGTACTCGTCCACCACCAACGCGAGCTGGGTTTCCGCATCGCGGAATTCTTCCAGCAAGTCCAGCGCTCGTGCGGTAGCGGGCACGTAGAGCGGCTTGGAGAGCTGGCCGAAGATGTCGGGCTTGCCTTCGGCGTAGCTGCGCAGCAGGCGCTTTACTTCGACCACGCCGAGAATGTCGCTTTCATCGCCGCGGTATACCGGGTAGCGCGAGTAAGGCGTGGTGCGCAGGATCTCAGCGCTCTCCTGGTAATTGGCCGCTGCATCCAGCCACACAATGCGCGTGCGCGGCGTCATCACGCTGTCCACCGTGCGATCGCCCAGGCGCAGCACGCGGTTGACCATGTTGTGTTCGTCGCGATCAAGCACGCCGTGCTCGGCGCTTTCCGCCACCAGCAGGCGGATTTCCTCTTCCGTGGCCACGTCGCTGCCGCGTCCCTTCACGCGCAGTAGGCGCAACAGGAAGCTGCTGGAAAGATTGAGCAGCCACACGAAGGGCGCGGTGATGCGCGACAACACCATCATCGGCATCGACACATAGCCGGAGATCAGCTCGGGCGCGGACAGCGCGAGGCGTTTGGGCACCAGCTCGCCGATCACGATATTGATGAAGGAAATCAGCACAAAGCCCAGCACCAGACCGATGATCCTGGCATAGGGCTCGATCCAGGCTGCGCGTCCGCCATGGATGGCGTTGGCAATGTGGTCGCCCAGCGCATCGCCGGCCAGGGCACCGGTAATCAGGATCACCATGGTCATGCCCACCTGGACGGTGGAAAGGAAGCGCTCCGGCGCTTCGGCATTGCGCAGGGCCATGCGGGCACGGCGGCTGTCGCGGGCCATGTGCTTGAGGCGGCTCTTGCGCGAGGCCACCAGGGCCATTTCCGACAACGCGAAAAAGCCGTTGAACAGGGAAAGCACGATGACGAGGGCGATTTCGGTCAGCATGCGGGTCGCCGGCCGGTGGGAAGGTCGCGTTTGGACATGAGACGCAGTGTAAGTCCTAAGAGGCCCGGAGGGGCCGGCAGGGTTTGATGCGGTGCGGCTCGGGGCTCCTGTAACATATCCGTCATTTTCCGCCCCCCTCGCACCCAGGCAATAACCGCATGTTTTCATTGCAAACGATTTTCGGCAAAGGCGACAAGTTCTATGGCCTGCTCGAACAGAGCGCCGAGGCTGCTCGCGAAAGCGCCAAAGCCCTGCACGAGCTGGTCACGCGCCGGGATCACGCCCCGGTGATGGCCGCCTTCGCCGCCGCGCGCCAGCGCGAGAAGGCGCTGGCGGGGCAGATCAGCGAGGAACTGGTGAACACCTTTGTCACCGCGCTGGATCGCGAGGACATCGAGGCGCTCAACTCGGCGCTCTACAAGATTCCCAAGACCATCGAGAAGTTTGCCGAGCGCTATGAGATCGTCGCCGGCCGCGTGGCCGACGTGGATTTCGCCGCTCGCGCGCTGATCCTGGAACGCGCCACCGGCGTGGTGTCGGAAATGATCGGCGAGCTGCGCCGCGGCCTGCGCATCGATCCGGTAAAGAAACTGCAAGATCGCCTGCAGACGCTGGAGTCCGAAGGCGACCGCATGTTGCTGTCGCCGTACCGCACGCTGTACGTGGAAGGCGGCGATGCGATGCGCGCGATGCTGGCGAAGGACTTGTTCGAGCTGCTCGAAAAAGCCATCGACAAGTGCCGCGACGTGGGCAATACCGTGTACTCGATCGTGCTGAAGAATTCCTGAGGCGCGACCTGATGAATCCCTTTCAAGTAAGCCGCCCGGTTGTGTTCCGGGCTTACGGCGTTGTGCGCGGGGTGCGCGCATGAGCATCGGTCTGGCTATTGCCGTGGTGCTGATCGCGCTGGCTTTTACCTATATCAACGGCTTCCACGACACCGCCAATTCCATCGCCACGGTGGTGGCGACCAAGGTGCTGACGCCCGGCCAGGCCGTGATGATGGCCGCGATCACCAACCTGATCGGTGCACTGTGGGGCACGGCGGTGGCCAAGACCATCGCGTCGGGCCTGATCGATACGCATGTCATCGATGCGGGGCCGCAGTTGCTGATCTGCGCCTTGCTGGCCGCCACGGTGTGGAACCTCATCACCTGGTGGTGGGGCCTGCCGTCCAGCTCCAGCCATGCGCTCGTGGGCGCGTTGGTCGGCGCGGCGATCGCGGCGTCCGGCAATAACTTCGCTTCGGTGATCTGGTCGCAGGGTGGCGCGCACTGGTGGGATGGCAAGGGCGTGGTGCCCAAGGTCATCCTGCCGATGGTGATTTCACCCTTGCTGGGTTTCGTCATCGGCTTTCTGTTGATGGGCGGGTTGTATGCCTTGCTCAGCTGGTTCTCCAGTCGCACCGGCTTCCTGCGGCGATTTGGTCGCACGCCATTCGTGAATGCGTTTTTCGGCAAGGCGCAGATCGTCTCGGCCAGTGCGATGGGTCTGGCGCACGGCATGAACGATGCGCAGAAGAGCATGGGCATCATTGCGCTCGCCCTGGCGGGCGCAACCACCGCCGGTCAGTTTGACGGCCTGCCCGAGTGGCTTAGCTTCCTGCGCATTCATGGTTCGGCTGATGGTGGCTTCAATGTGCCCGCGTGGGTCGCCGTGGTTTGCGCACTCACCATGGCTGGCGGTACGGCAGGCGGCGGCTGGCGCATCATCAAGACGCTGGGTCACAAGATGGTGAAGCTGCATCCCATCAATGGTTTTGCAGCCGAGGGCAGTTCGGCGGCGGTCATTCTCACCGCGTCTGCGTTCGGCATTCCGGTGTCGACCACGCATAACGTGTCGGCGTCGATCATGGGTGTGGGTGCGGCCAAGCGTTGGAATGCGATCCGTTGGTCGGTGGTGGAGCGGATGGTGTGGGCTTGGATTCTTACGTTGCCGATTACGGCGTTGTTGGCGTATGGGTTTGTGAGGTTGGCGGCGACGTTTTGATGGGGTTTGGTTGTTGTGGCTTGCTGATTGATCAAGTGTGCAAGTGAGCAAGCGAGCAAGTGATCAAGCGGTGCGCCACACTTCTCCCTCTGCCCTCCGGGGAGAGGGCCGGGGTGAGGGGCGGGTGCTCGCGGGAACGTTTCTTCTTTGCCGTCATCCCATCGCAGGCCGGGATTACTCTTCTTCTGCCGCGTGCCTGATCATCCAAAACCTCGGCTTCTGATTGTCGTCTTGAGGCCAGCGTGCCGCCTACGCGGCGGGCGTTTCGATCGGCTGCCGCCGCTCGAGTCACTTTTCTTTGCTGGCCCAAAGAAAAGTAACCCAAAGAAATGGCCTGATAACGCCCGCAGCATCGTGCTGGGATAAGCCCGAACGCTCGAGGCGCGCTGTTGTGGGACAACCTCCGAGGGTACACAGGGGATACTTCCAAGCGCTGCGCAACGCGCCCGAATCGCTGAGGACTTAAAGCGGGGCCTCGCTGCGCATCGGCTTTGGGTCACACATGGCGCACCTGGTGCCACGCCTGGCGCTTGTCTGTGGGAGCGCACCCTGTGCGCGACAGCCACGCCGCGGTGTACCGCTCCGTAGGTTTGTCGCGCACAGGG